>DATDCZ010000141.1:0-4084 GCA_036524055.1 Anaerolineales bacterium
GAGGCGATGGCGATGGTCGGCCCGATGAGCCCGATGATGACGAGGAAGATGCCCAGGCCCATGCTGGCTTTGCGCCGCGATTTGTCGAGCGCGGTCAGCCGGAGCTTTTGTTTGTCGGTAAACCGGCCGCTCTGATTGGCATACAGGTCATCGGCATCGAACTTGTAGTAGTCCATTAAGAGCTGGTCAGACATGTCTCCCTCCGATTGAGCGTCAATGTCAGCGGCCCATTGTAATGAGGAAGAGGTCACAGGGCAACGGCTGATGTGGACCCGGCGCGCGCATCGTGCTGGCGGGTACAATCCTCCCGGGCTTTGGAACTACCTTGACGGGCCCACGTAGATCGGGGTGAGGGCGCCTGCTTTTATTGCCGGCGCTGGGAGGGCTGCAGAATGACGGAAAACACCACGAGCACGTCGCGGGCGGAATTATTGAAAGTCGTCGGGATCAGATTTGGGCTGGCATTCGCCGTGCTGGGGGCCATGTTCTTCATCCCCGCCGGGACTCTGCGATACTGGCAGGCCTGGGCCTGGCTGGGGGTGCTGCTCGTCCCGATGCTGGGCATCCTTGTGTACCTGATCCAGAAGGACCCTGCGCTGCTAGAGCGCCGCATGCGTACGCGCGAGCGCGAGAAGGCCCAGACCCTGATGGTGAAGGTCGCCCTGGCCTGGTTCGTCCTCGGCTTCCTCATCCCGGGCCTGGATCGCCGTTTCCATTGGTCGCATGTGCCCACGGAGATCGTGATCGCCTCGGACGCGCTGGTGCTCCTCGGCTACATCATGATCATCATGGTATTCCGTGAGAACAGCTATGCCTCGCGGGTGGTGGAAGTGGAGCAGGGGCAGAAGGTGATCGACACGGGCCCGTATGCCGTTGTCCGTCACCCCATGTACCTCGGCTCATTGGTCCTGTATGCCTTCACCCCGCTTGCCCTGGGTTCGTACTGGGCCATGCTGCCAATGTGGATGATCATTCCGATCATCATCTTCATGCGCATCCCCAACGAGGAGCAGGTCCTGCTGAGGGAACTGCCGGGCTATGAGGACTACATGCAGCGAGTGAAGCACCGGCTGGTACCTGGCGTGTGGTAACCCCGCCCGCGAACTCATGCTTCCATGGGCTGAAGGATCGAAATATGATTTCCCCAGAGATCGAGGATGCGAGCCTGCAGGCCGTAAGGCAGGGTCTGGACATCACCGTGCAATTGGAAGCCAGCGTGTTGCGCGAGCTCAAGCACGGCGCCGATATCGTCGACTGACAGGGACGCCACGGCCCCATGCAGAACGGGTGCGGGTTGCCGGGCGGGCTGAAGGTTGGCATCGAGGTGAAGGGCGAGATCACCGCCTTCGAGCCGAAAGCGCACCCAGTCCTCATCGCTGTAGTAGGGAGATAATCCGAGGAGTTTGGAGTAGGCTTCGGTTGCGGCGACGAGATCGCCCACGTAGTAGAAGGTGACGCGAAGTCTCATGGATACCTTGCACCGGCACGATCGACCCGACCCATACGTTCGCAGTCCGAATGCGGCGCGTCGAGAGCGGGCGGCGCATGCATCCTCTATATCGAGGCTCGGGGCCGCCGTGTGCCGGTTCAGACCCACGGATTCGTAAGGCGGAGGTGCGGGAATGCCCAGCCTTCTAATGCGGCTCCTGGTAAATGACCTTACGGGCTACGAGCCGCGGATCGTCGAACTGGAAAAGCCGATCACGATCGTCGGCATGTCCGTCGAGACAACCCTCAAGAAGATCTATCGCGATGTGCCGGCGCTGGGCCGCGAATTCAAAGAGCTCAAGCAGGCTCACCCGATACCCAACAAGAAGGAGCCGTGGGCCTTCGCGGCCGTCAGCCGCGGCTACGACCCGGCGACCGGCGCCATGACCTACATGATGGGCGATGTGGTCACAAGCCTCGGCGCCATCCCCGAGGGCATGCAGGCGTTCGAGATTCCCGCCATCCAGTACGCTGTCTTTCCGGTGCGGCCGAAGAATGCCGCCGGGTGGGGGCTGGCGATCGCCAATGCCAAGGGGTACGCGTACACGTCGTGGTTGCCACGCTCGGGATACGAGCCGGCCGGCATCATCGACGACTTCGAATACCATGATGAGCGGGCTGAAAGGAAGCGCGATCCGGAGATCGACCTGTACGTGGCGATCAAGCCGAAGTCAACCGCCGAGCCCGGGGGAGCTGCCTGATGGAACAGAACATGTCAGCAAAGGATTTCGACCGGCGCGTGGAATCTCTGTGGGCGACGCACTTCGGCTGCGCGGCCGAGGATTTTGCCCGCGAGGGGACGACGCTTGTGCCGCGCGACCGGCTGATCGGCCAGCGCGTGACCCACATCGTCTACATTCACCGACGTGCAGTCGCTGAACTCGATCCGGACTTGGAGTGGGACCTGCGGGCGATCCTTGAACGGACTGGCGGCGGGTCTGTGCTTTCCTCGGAGCTGCTCGTGCGCGCATGGGGCAAGGAGCGGATTGCCGAGGATGAGGCGGGTCTCATCTTCCACCTGCGCCCCGGACATCTGGTTCGCCCGGAGCTTGATCCAAAGATCGCGTTACGCCGCCTGACGGCAGGGGACCAGGCCGACCTGGACGCGCTGCGCAAGCGCTGCACAGATTACGAGATCGACGATGCTTTTGTGGAGATCGAGCACGAGACCGCCTGGGGCTGTTTCAGGGGAGCGGAGCTCGTGGCCGTGGGGAGCGCCTATCGCCGCAACGGCTTCATGGATTTCGGCGTGCTGACCGATCCGGCGCAGCGCGGTCTCGGGTTGGCGCGCCACATTGTGTGCGCCCTGGCAGATGACTCACTCGAGCGCGGGATGATCCCGCAGTACCGCTGCAATCGCGTCAACCAGGCCTCGCGACGCGTGGCCGAGGCTGCAGGCTTCACGCTCTACTTCACCACCGAGAGCGTGAAACTGGCGCCGTGAAGTGACCGCCTAGCCTGTACGCAGTACCTGCCACAGCCGCAGGCACCAGATGGGATAGAGGATGGCCCAACCCAGGAAGCCCACCTGGCCCAGCCAGGTGTGCCAGGCTGCGGCCTGGAATGAATCAATGCGCATGAAGATGCTGGGGATCGTTGCCAGGCCCAGCACCATGGCGCCGCCAGCCACCAATCCGAGCACGGTCAGGCTGGCCGGCCAGGGTGCGCTATGGTTCAGCGACAGCACCCATATCCCGATGAGAGCATAGCCGAGCATCGTGTACATGCCAGCCAGGAAGAAACCTGTGGCCCCAGAGATTACCAACACCGAGCCGGCGATCGCAATGATCGCGCCAACGACGACCAGGATCAGCGTGGGCACGGCGAGCTGCGGGCTGCGCGCCTGATGCTGAGAGAAAAGCGCCGCAGCCAGGGCGACGCTCAGTGCGGCTCCGAGTCCGTTGCAGATGTCGTTCAGCATGCCCAGCGGTCCGCTCTTGAGCACGTACATGAGGATCAGAAGCGCCAGCCCGAGCAGGGTGACGGCGCCAACGGCAAACGCAAGCCAGCTGATGTTCGAACTTGTAGCGTTGCTTGAGAGCACGATTACTCCTATCAATGCATTGCCCCTTGGATACAAAGAGTGCGAGCATAACACACACGGTCGGCCCATGTGTACATAAGGGCACAGAGCATCGGAGCCTGGCTTGCTGGCGTCAATGGAGGAGTTATCGAAACGGGCTGCCCCATGGGGCAGCCCGTTTCCATTCAGCGCACAGCTCGCCCGGAGCAAGCCGGGAGAAGCATCAAGTCGCAGCCTGGATGAGTCTGGACTCCTTCATCAGGAAGACCAGCGCGGCGCCCACCGCCATGGCGATCGCGAACACGATCAGTGATGGCGTGAATGAGCCGTGGGTCCGGTTGGACCATTCCATGGCATTGATGGCGATGACAGAGATCTGTCCACCAATGTTGAGCATGCCCTGCGAGGTGCCTTCGGGGGCAGGGTAGCAGATCTCGGTGGTGTACTGGAACACGACCGGCATGCCGCCCATCACGAACATGCCCAGCAGGAAGGAGACGATCGCCAGCCCGGTGAACCCGCCGATATAGGCCATCAGGATCAGGAAGGGCACCGAGAGCAGTGCGCCCGCGA
>DATDCZ010000142.1:0-5570 GCA_036524055.1 Anaerolineales bacterium
GGTCACGTGTGCGGTCTGACTGCTGCTGGGGTTCCCGACCAGGATCCAGGTGGTCATGTTGATCATGTCGTACCAGGGGAACCAGTAATGGTTGGTGAGCTGGTTGTCCGGATAGCCCATCACTTCATTGAAGGTTGAGTACGTTCCCCAGAAACCGCGCTGGCTGGTGAGAATCGGCGATCCGCTCGTGCTGAGGACTTCCACCGGGCCATCCTGAAGATTGGGATACGAAACCACTGTGCCCGTCGCGCTTGCAACGTAATAGCTCCCCTGCAAGGCACCGCCGATCTTGACCGTCACAGTGGGTTCGTCGTATGTCAGGCGATAGATGTTTCCGGCAGCATAGTCCGCAAGGTACAGCTCGCCGGCATCGTCCTCGCCGAAGGTGGAGATACTGTAGGAAGTATCGAGCAGCTGCGCGGAGGTCCAGCCTGACGGCGGATCGTTATAGAGCTGGAAAATGCGCCCGGAGCAATAGTCTCCATAGAAGTATCGACCCAGGAGCGAGGGGAATGCGGCACCACGATAGACGTACCCGCCAGTGACGGAGCAGCCGAGTGAGTGGTCATAAGATGTTACCGGGAACACTTTGCCCGCAGGACCACACGGGCCTTCGTAGCAGGCATTAGCCTCGTACTCGTCCCAGCCATAGTTCTGACCGCCGGACGAATCCGCTAACTGAAAGTCTATCTCCTCCCAACTCCCCTGGCCGACATCGCCGATGTACAGGTCGCCAAGGCCGCGATCAAATGCCATGCGCCATGGATTGCGCAAACCATAGGCCCAGATCTCGCTTCGGACAGCCGGATCGGGATCACCGATGAACGGATTGTCCGCCGGGATGCCATAGGGCGCGCCCGAATCGACGTCCAGGCGCAAAATCTTGCCCAGCAGGACAGCGCGGTTCTGCGCATTCTCGTATGGGTCGCCGCCTCCGCCGCCATCGCCGGTCGACCAGTAGAGGTACCCATCCGGACCAAACGCCAGGGTTCCGCCATTGTGATTGGACTGGCTTGGGTGCGGGATGGTGAGCAAGATGGTACCGCTTGCCAGATCTGCGACATTTGGATCTCCGGCGGAGACTGCGAAGCGTTCGAGGACCAGGTTGGAACCGACGCTGTCGCCGGCTCTCGGGGCAGTGTAGGCAACATAGAACAGGCCATTGGTGGCGTAGTCGGGGTGAAATGCCACGCTCAAGAGGCCCTGCTCGCCGCCGGATTTCAGGAGCGAACTGACATTCAGAAAGGGGGTGGGAAGATAGGCGCCGTTCGTCAGCACGCGGATGCGCCCCGACTGTTCCCCAATGAAGAGGCGTCCGGAGCCGTCACCGGCATTCGCAATGATCACCGGCGCAGTCGCGCCACCGGCGACCAGCTGCAGGTGCAGCGCGGAGGACTGCAGCGGAACCGATGGCTTGCTAAGAACATAATCATCTATCACCGCGCCCAGGCGCGTTATGAAACGGAACTGGAGGCGGCTTTGGCTCGCAGTTACCAACATGGCGCCATAGTCCGCGCTGTACCGCACCTGACTGCCCGGCAAAGGTGACCCGAAGCTGTACTTTGTGGATCCGCCCAACCCGTCCACGAAGTAGGGAAAGCCGTCCACGACGAGTCTCTCATAGGTGTGATCGTGTCCGGCTATCACTGCCTCGGCTCCCCACTGCTGATATGGCCATTGCAGGGCGGGGTTCGAGCCGTGCGCGGAGGAGGATGAGAAGGGCGCATGATGCAGCAGGACGATATCCCATGGCGAGGTGGATACGGCCAACGCGGCCCGCAGCCAGGCGGCCTGCGTTGAAGATTCCGTTATGCCGTCAGGCTCGTTCGCGTCGCTGTCGAGTATGTAGAAGTGCACCGGTCCCTGGGTGAAATCGTAATAGCGTTCGTTCCCGGGCAGAGAAAAGTAATCCAGGTACGGTTGGGCGTTCGGTGCCACCCAATCATGGTTCCCCAAAGCGGGGAAGAACTTGTTGGTGCCGGCACCCGCGCCGAACGTCCCGGCGTAGGGACAGATGAAATCGTGATAGTACTGCCCGACATTGGCGTCGATCGTTGAAGCTTCTCCCGAAAAATAGTTGTTATCGCCCGCCGTCAGGACCAGGTCTGGGGACCAACTTCTGACCTGGGATGCCACATCGCTCTCGGGGGGACCGGCAAGGCCGTAGTCACCGATGACGGCGAACCTGAGGTTGGTCGTGGAAGTCGGAATGGCGCACGAATCCAATTGTGGCTGAACTGAATGCCAACCGCCCACAAACGCGGCGATGACCGACGCCGAAGCCAGGAGCGCAAGAGCAGTTGGTGGATCTCGTCTTATCATGGCTACTTCCATTTGGTGTCCGGCGATGCTCACGCCGGATGCGCCGTGTCGCACATGATACCCGAGTCAGGCAAGGCGTTTGTGCAGTGCTGCACGCGCGGGAGATGGCCAGCCTGGCAAAGATGACTGGACTGCTGCGGTCATCCAGCCGCAGAGCCACAAGTCTCTTGGATGTCCCCGCGGTGCTGCCGCAATTGCTGGGGCTTGGTCCGGAGCCGACCCCTTTTCAATCCGCCGCGAGATTTCATGTCCGCCTCTCCCGTCTGCGGCGAGACCTGGCATAGGCATTTGCACCCCCTACAGGTGGGCATGCGGGAACGTCCGATCTGGCACCTGTATGCCCAACTCGCGGCCCTTCATGCGCCTGCGATGAGCCTGTTATGGTGCAGAATCGGTCTCCCCATTAAGATGTAGGTGGGAGGCCCTCGGCTTCGTTGGGATCCTCTTCACACATGCGTGAGACGTCGCGCAGCCGCATTCCCGGCGAGCTGGTACGCGTCGCCCTGGCGTTCGTATTGATCATCGGTCTAACGCTCGGGGCGTTCTCTGCCGTCCATGAACCGCGCCTGCGCCTGGTCTTCTCAGACGTGGTGCCGCCGGTCATCGAGCTGCTCATCGGCGCCATGCTGCTCGTCGGCGCGCGGCGCATGCGGGTTGCATCCGCGCAGCTGGCTGGCGGATGGACCTTCATCGCCGCGGCGGTGCTGCTGTACGCGGCCGGCGATCTCGTGTGGGCCTACTACGAGCTGCTCACGCCGGAGCCGGCCTTCCCGTCCTGGGCCGACGTTCTCTACCTCTTGTATGTCCCCACATTTCTCCTCGGTGCCATGTGGCTGATCTATCCCCGCATATCGCCGGACGAACGCGCCGGCGTGCGGCTGGACCTGCTCACGATCTTCGTGACCGCCTCGCTCATTTTCTGGAATCTGCTGATCGGCCCGGTGATGCGGGCCAACGCCGCTGAACCGCTGCTCAACCAGCTGATCCTGTGCGCCTATCCCGTCGGTGACCTGGTGCTGCTGGGCGCGTTGATGCTCATCCTCCACTACCAGATCGACGAAAGGGAGCTGGCCTCCACGCTCATCCTGGGCGCAGGCATCGCCTTGCTGGTGCTGACGGATTCCATCTACGTGTACCAGACACTGGCGGGCACCTACGTCGGCGGCACGCTTCTGGATACCGGGTGGATGGCGGCCCACGTGCTGACCGGCCTGGCGATCGTGCCGCATGTCAATGCGGTGCTGCGCAATGACACCCCCCGCATCGTCGAGGCGCAGGCATCGCACCTGCGCGTGTTCCGCGCCTTCCGCACCTACGTGCCGTACGGCGCGCTGCTGTTGGCGTACATCATCCTGTTACGGGGGGGCGCGGACGCGCTGGCGATGACGCCGCTGGGTTTGGCTGTCGGCGTCGGCATCATTGTGGCGCTGGTGCTGCTGCGGCAGATGACCACCCTGGGCGAAAACACCGATCTCACCGATCAACTGGTGACCAAGGCCGCCGAGCTTGAGGATATCAACCGCAATCTTGCCGTGCAGGTGACGGAACGTCAGCGCATCGAGGAGAAGCTGTCATACGATACGCTGCACGATACGATGACCGGCCTGCCGAACCGCGTGCTCTTTTTGGAGCTGCTGCAGGGGACCATCAACCTCGCCCGGCGGCTGCGGCGCGACCATGCCTTTTCGGTGCTGTTCATCGACGTGGACCACTTCAAGGTGGTCAATGACAGCCTCGGCCACATGGTGGGTGATGAGCTGCTGTGGGCCATCGGCGCGCGCCTCAAGGGCGCCCTGCGCTCGGAAGACACGCTGGCGCGCTTTGGAGGTGACGAGTTCGCCATCCTGATGGATGCCCGGGCGCACGCCGGCGCTGGCGACCGGCTGGCCGAGCGCGTCCAGAGGAGCGTGCAGCAGGCTTTCCGCATCGAAGGGCATGAGCTGCACCTCACGGTAAGCATCGGCATCGTCAACGACGTGGCCGAGTATGAGCAGGCCGAGGACCTGCTGCGCGACGCCGACCTGGCCATGTACGAGGCCAAGTCACAGGGCAAGTCACGCGCCCAGAGCTTCGCCGTGCGTATGCGCAAGCGCGCCTTCCTGCGGCTGGACCTGGAAATGGAGCTGCGCAAGGCTCTCACGCAGGACGAGATCCGCGTCCACTATCAACCCATCGTCTCGCTCAAGACCGACAAGGTCGCCGGCATGGAGGCGCTGGTGCGCTGGCAGCATCCGAAGCGCGGCCTGCTGCGGCCAAGGGATTTCCTGACCGTGGCGGAGGAATCCGGGCTGATCCTGCGCATGGGTGAGCAGGTGCTGGCCGCCGCCTGCGAAGATATGACGCGCTTGCAGGAGCGCCACCCGGGCCTGGGCGAGCTGGGCGTGAGTGTCAACCTCTCCAACAAGCAGTTCACTCAACCCGGGCTGATCGCCAACGTGGGCGCCGCCCTGCGCCGCACGGGCCTCTCACCGCGCCTCCTGAAGCTGGAGATCACCGAACGCGTGCTGATCGAGAACGTGCGCGTGGCCAACCGCGTCTTCGACGAGCTCAACGCGCTGGGCGTGCGCTTCGAAATCGACGATTTCGGAACCGGCTATTCCGCGCTGACCTACCTGCAGAACTTCCCGCTGCACGCGCTGAAGATCGACAAGGGTTTCATCGAGGGCATGCGCCGCAGCCGCAAGGGGCTGGGTTTGGTGCGCGCCATCATCAACATGGCCCACGAAATGGGCATGGAAACCGTGGCCGAAGGCATTACAACCCAGGCCCAGCTCACGGAGTTGAAGGCGCTGCAGTGCGACTACGGGCAGGGCATACTGCTCCAGCGGCCGCTGGCGGTGAAGGGGCTCGAAGCTGTGCTCGATCGCCTCGAACCCGATCAGCCGCGGCGGCGCGTCAATGGGCTGGCCCGGCCGCGCGCCCTGCGCAAGAACGGCCAGCACACGCTGGCCTCTCCTGGCAAGTAGCCCGCAGGCCACATCTACCCACAGAAGCGCAGGGCCGTCTCAAGGTATATCCCGGCGCATGCCTGGACGCTGGCAAGATCCACCCATTCTTCTGCCGCGTGCGCGCCCTCTCCTGAAGGGCCGAATAGTAATGAAGGAATTCCAGCTTCAGAGAGCAATGCGGCATCCGTCCAGAAGGCCACGCCGGCGATCTCTGGCGTCCGCCCCAGGACCTTTGCCGCCGCAGCCTGCGTCGTCATAGCAATCCCGGATTCGGGCGACGTCTCAAGCGGGGATCGATCG
>DATDCZ010000143.1:0-5625 GCA_036524055.1 Anaerolineales bacterium
AGCTCTCGTTCCATTGAAAACGGCTTTGCAGGCAGAGAGCAGAGACGCCGCCTGGTCGTGTGCACAGCCCGGAACGAACTATCCGCCGCGATATAGCTGCGGCCGGTTCGAGCCGCAACAACCGCGGTGGTCCCCGAGCCACAGAAGAAATCCGCTACCAGGTCACCGGGTTTCGACGATGCCAGGATGATCCGTTCCAGCAGCGCTTCAGGCTTCTGGGTGGGATAGCCCGTGCGCTCCTTGTGCAGCCGTGCCACCACCGGGAAGTACCACCAATCTTCCGGCACTTTGCCGCGTTCGAGGTCTGGTACCTTGCCGAAGCCGGCCTTGGGCGACGACTTGAAAGTCTTGATCGTTGCTGGATTGTACGGTTGGCGCACTGCCTCGGAGTTGAACGTGTATCCGTCGCCCTTGACGTACGCCAGGATCGTATCGTGCTTGCGATTGAAGGCCCGGCGGATCGGTGATGGGCCGTGATACGTCCAAATGATCTCATTCATCAGGTGTTCGTGACCGAAGATTTCGTCGAGCAGCACACGCGCATAAGAGTTGGCGTGCCAATCCAGGTGCAGATACATGCTTCCCGTTCTTGAGAGCAGCCGGTGCATCAGCGCGAATCTTTGATACAGGAAGTCCAAGTATGCGTCCAGGTCCTCCCAGTCATCGCCGTAACCTTCAGCGAGCGCCCAGCCAGCAGGCTTGCGGGAGTCTTCCCCTCGGCCAATACGCGCAGCATATTTCCGGTTGGTGAAGAATGGGGGATCAACATAGATCAAGTCGATGCGCCCCTCGTAGTGCGGCAGCAAGGCTGCCATCACCTTCAAGTTATCGCCGAGGATGAGCTTGTCGCGCGCAGTTGCCGCCGGGTAGCCTTGTCCGGCCGGATAGATGATCGAATCCGGTTCCAGCTTTGCAGGGGGAAGCAGCGCAAGCCCCTTCCCGGGCCAGGTCAGGGACGGCATCTTAGAAGTGGACTTCGACGGCCGTGCCGCGCCCGGGTTTTGTTGTGTACGAGTTATCCAGGTGTTCCGGCGTCGCCCAACGGTACAGCCACAGGGCCTCGTTTACGCGCATATTGATGCAGCCGTGGCTCATCGGAGATCCAAAATTCTCGTGCCAATACGTGCCGTGGAACGCCTGCCCGTCTCCGGTGAAATAGCACGTCCAGGGGACGCCGGCAAGCACGTAATCGTCCACCGCCTGGTAGATGTTGGCCTCCCCCATATGCTCGCTGGGGAGCTTCTCCGTGACGCTGAACCGCCCAACGTGTGTCGTGGTGTCGCTCGTCGGTATGCCGGAGGATATGGTTGTCTTGAACACGACGTTTTCGAATTCGTATGCGGTGAGCGTTTGTGCCGTGAGATTCACATCGATACGCTTCTTGTCCCACGGCACATCTGGGCTGATCGGGGCGTACGCCACCGGAAGGATCGGGCGCAGGTGCATCGCCGGGACGAAGTAGGCGAAGCTGGCGATGTGGTCCCAGATTCGATACCAGGCTCCTTTGTACGCCGCATCCGGCGGGCCATCGTCGACCGCGTCCACCCAGTGGACGCTCTGATAGTACAGCCGCCATGCGAGCTGTTCCCAGCCGAACGCCCGCGAGAATCGCCACGGATTGGTCCACGGAACCGTCACTTCCGCCAGTACCCCTCGACCTCCGGGGATTCCTGCCTCCGGGATCGTGGTAAGCGGAGTGTTGTAGATCGTCCGTACGCGCTGCAAACGGGCGCGCCACATGTATCCCCCCCACACCCGGTACCACACTGGATTGGGATGGTGTTTCGCCGTCTCGCCCGGCTCTGGTGTCGGTGGCGGGGCTGTTACCTCTTTATAGACGTGGATCAGATCGTCGCGATACCAGGTGCTGGTGATGGCCGAGTCCAGCGATGGCGAACTATAGACGCTCCAGGAATTGGTGGCCACGCGCACAACATCCGCATCTTCAAAACCGCTGGCGTTCGGTTCAAAAGTGCGCAGCGCAAGTCCCGCCAGGCTTAGTCCGCCCAGCTTCAGGAAATCGCGACGCGAAATGGACTTGTGCATCAGCGCGATTGTACTCCAGCGGCCACCGGGATCTGCTGCCTACCGACGGAACGCTTGCTTGCCCTGCCTCGGT
Organism: Anaerolineales bacterium; assembly: GCA_036524055.1. Classification (GTDB taxonomy): domain Bacteria; phylum Chloroflexota; class Anaerolineae; order Anaerolineales; family Villigracilaceae; genus Fen-1038. The sequence continues at coordinate 2,120 of DATDCZ010000143.1, forward strand.
TTCCACCGCATTTTCATGTACACATCCCCCTTACGTAGCTCGTCCAACATCTGTTGAAGCCGCCGCGTGCGCGTCTGCGCGAGCTTGCCACGCGTGATCCAACCGATGTAGTCATTCCTCTGATAGGCGGGCCGAAGTTGATACCGGCGCGACAGACCGGCTTCGCGAAGGGCAGTCCGCACAAACGCAGGCACTGCATTTCGAGGTCGTTTCGAAGCTGCCATTCCCGCCTCACGCGCGGTTGGCTGTTATCCTGTGCAGATCCCGCTCGAGTGACGCCCGCGCCCGGATTGAAACGGGAGCCCGCAATAGGCGCCGAAGCTCGTTTTCATCCTTGTCATGGACGTACTTGTTTCGGAACATATCGAGCATCGAGACAGGTTCCCACTCAGATCGGGTTACCGTCACTGGGTTGCCGCGTTGAATCATTCCAGTCTCGATCACGCGGCAGTACATCCCCGGTCTCTCTGCATCCCGGTACATCTTCACGAATTCGCTTTGCCCCATTCGCGCGGCAAGTGTCGAACAGGGTATCCGCGGAGCGGTGATCTCGAGGACCAGCTCGCCGATGTGCAAGCGATCACCAACGTGATATTCGGCGCTCTCGAGGTGCGAGATCGTTAGGTTCTCGCCGAATGTGCCGGGCATCAGCATGCGGCCCAGGACTGTGCTCCACCATTCGTAATCGCCCCCTCCATAGACCAGGATGGCCTGATCCGGACCCCCGTGGTTCTTCAGATCGCCGATGAAGTCGTCTACGATGCCCAGCTTGCCGACATGGACGGATGACTCGATCGGCACTTTGTAGATTCCTGTGATCTCGAGTTCAGTCCCTTTGGAATGCGTTCTTGGCATCCCCTGATTCACGCTGAGCACCTTCATCTCTCTCCCTGTTTTCCGAATCTGCCGCTGACCCGCCGGCCGATGGCATTACCGAGCAAGGCGAACCACAGGATTGAACGATTACCTTACAGGCAGCTGGATCGCCTCCAATACGCACTTGCCGTTCAATATTGCGAATCCGTCGTCTATGGCAAGTTGACGGCATCCCGGGACGTCCCAGGGCGCCGAACCCTGGCGCGTGAAGATGCGTCCAATTCGTCTTGGACTCGAAACCGGGCGGCCGTACGTAAGGTCCTCGACGGTCTTTGTTTCGGGCGCCCGCAATGCCCCGATCGAAATCATGAAATCCAGGCTGCGAAAGTCTCGCAGAAGGCCCAGGGCGTAGTCGTAGCGTCCTGCGTTACCGCCGGGCGTTTGCGCCCTGTGCTCCAGCGCAAAACGTTCAATCGGGAGGATTTCCTCCACGCTGGCGGTTCGCTCGGTCGCCGCCGGCCAAAAGGTGAAGAGGCAGGCTAGGACGAAGATTGCCGGAAATATCGTTCGCAAAGCGCTGCCGATGGGCGCGGAGCTTCCTGCGCTCTCGTTCCCATGCATGGCCCACAGTGACGTCACGAGCAGCGGCAGGTCCAGGAGAAGCACGGTGTTGAGTATGAACACATACTTTTTCACCGCGTAAGGTGAGGCGAACCCGAACTGCAGTAGCAGGAATTGGAGCACACAAAGTGCCGCGCTGCCCATCCCCAAGAATGCCCAGTACACATGGGCGGTTTGCTTTGGCCGAAATCCGGTATCTCCCCGGGGCCGCGCTCGATCGAGAAGCACTAGCGCTAGAGCAAGTACGATCGCCGATTCCACCACAAGTTGCCACGGCTCCGTCGTGTACCGCAGCGAGATTCCGCCGTCATTCTCTGAAACCTGCCGGACCACTTGGAAGCTCGAACTTGTGACTATCAAGGTAGCAGAGACAATCGCGGTCATGATACCGAAGGCAGATTCCCGCCAACGGGACGACCGCGGCAGCTGGATAAGGTCCCACGCACTTCGCAGAATCAGAACCAGCAGGATCTCAAGGGCTGGCAACGGATGCATCTCCGCTATGACTGGGGCAAGTCCGCCCAGCACCAAATTCCGGACCTTGGGAGAAGCACCCGCCTCATCCAGATGCAGTGCCAGCGCAAGGGCACCCAGCGCAACCGCTTGGGCAACGACCTGGGGGTAGAAGTAGTTGCCTACGACCTCGATTCCGACGACCTCCAGGTGGAGCGCGTACCGGTTAACCAACAGCGCCAGGGGCGCCGATATGAACATCGCCGGAAGTAGGCGGCCGCCGACCTTGCCGAAGAACATACCCATGGAAACCCATATCAGCGCCAATGCCATGGTTGCCGTGAGCTGCATGCCGGCAAATGCCGATCCCATGATTTCACCCACGCCGGCAGCGATTCGGTGGCTGAGGCTGGGGTAGCCATTCATCGATCCCAAGCTGACGTCCGGAACAACCGGGGGAGCGCCCAACTCCATGATCCTCCGCGTCATGGCATAGTGAAGTCCAAGATCCGTGCTTGACGCCCACACGTCGTTATACAGGACGCGCACGCTCACTGCGGCCGCCACGAAGGCAATTACCAACCTGATCCACGCCGAGTTCCAATTCATCGTTGCCGGTTTTCCACTGGAGTTGCCCTGCTCCGCGCACTCATGCAGACCAGTTTTTCTTTTTCGCACTTGGCTTGTTTCATGCGGCACGGTTGTCGCCCTTGATGGCGGTCCACATCAACTCGTGCCCCGGGCAAGGCATCATTCTACCATCGGGGTTCCCCCGACCCGTTTCCAAGCCTGCGGCTCTCGCTTGTGACAGTCTCCTCAGGTCGCCTCCCGTCGATCGAAATAGACCATATGTTCTGATGTACGGACATCCGTCGTTCATTCTGGGCAAAGCTCATCAGCTTTGATCCCGCGGCCATCGGCTTCCCGGCCGCCAGGCGCAGGTGGCACACGCACGCTGATCCACCTTTCTGAGCCGCCTGGGGACGTCCGCGCCTTCGGCAGCGCTTGCGCGGTGAAGTCCTTATCGGTATACTTGCGCCCATGACCACACCAGAGAAGATCGGCCGCTACGAAGTCAAGTCGGAATTGGGCCGCGGCGGAATGGCTACGGTTTACCGCGCGTACGACCCCAGCTTTGAGCGCGAGGTGGCGATCAAGGTCCTGCCCCGCGAACTGATGCACGATCCTCAATTTCGGGATCGCTTCAGACGCGAGATCAAGACCATCGCCTCGCTCGAACACCCCGCCATTGTGCCGGTGTACGACGTTGGCGAGGAGGATGGCGTTCCCTACTTCGTCATGCGTTTCATGCCCGGCGGCTCGCTGACACAGTGGATCGAAAAGGGGAAGTTCTCGCTGGAAGACGCGGCGCGCATCATTGAGCGGCTGTCTGGTGCCCTGGCGTATGCGCACAAGAACGGCCTCGTCCATCGCGATCTGAAGCCCGATAACATCCTTTTCGACAACAACGGCGATCCGTTCATCTCTGACTTTGGCGTTGCCAAGATTACCGACTCGGCCACGAACATGACCGGCAGCGGGATCATCGGAACGCCGGCCTACATGAGCCCGGAACAGGCACAGGGTGAGCCGGTTGACAATCGCAGCGACATCTA
>DATDCZ010000144.1:0-36821 GCA_036524055.1 Anaerolineales bacterium
ATCAACGAGGTGAAGTACTCGTCGGTCACGAAGGGCGAGAGCCTGGTGGACACTGTCCGCACATTGGAATGCTACGCCGACGTGATTGTTCTGCGCCACCCGGAGACAGGCTCTGCCGCTGTGGCCGCCAAGGCCGCCCGCAAGCCCGTGATCAATGCCGGGGACGGCACCGGCGAGCATCCCACCCAGGCGCTTCTCGACACCTTCACGATTCGTGAAGAGTTGGGCCGGCTCGACAAGCTGAACGTCACCATGCTCGGGGACTTGAAATATGGTCGTACCGTCCATTCGCTGGCGCGCCTGCTTACGCGGTTCCACGACATCCGCCTTGACTACGTCTCGCCCGAAATCTTGCGCATGCCCAAAGAGGTCATGGACGAGGTCGCCGCCAGCAACGTCCAGCAGACTCAGCATGATGCGCTGTCCAAGCCGCTGCCCCATACCGATGTCCTGTATGTGACGCGCGTGCAGAAGGAACGCTTCGAAGACCCCGCGGCATACGAGAAGGTCAAGGGCGCCTACGTCATCGATCCTGCGACCATGAAGGATGCCAAGCAGGATATGATAGTCATGCATCCGCTGCCGCGCGTTACGGAGATCAGCATGGACTTTGACGACGACCCCAGGGCCGCCTATTTCCGGCAGATGGAATATGGTCTGTATGTCCGCATGGCGCTGCTGGCGCTGGTGCTCGGAAAAGCCTGAGAGAACCCACCACATCGCATGGAAAGTTTCTTCTCGTTTCTGGAACGTCGGGTGGACGACTGTTCCTCGCTGCTGTGCGTCGGCCTGGATGCACATCCCGAAGACCTGAGCTCACCCACAGCTGCAGCCGCGCTCGATTTTTGTCTGCGCATCATCAAGGCCGCTGCACCCTATGCTGCCGCGTTCAAGCCCAACGCAGCCTTCTTCGAAGCTCTGGGTCCCGATGGTTGGTCAGCTCTAAAGGCGGTCATCGAAGCCGTACGTTCAGAATCCCAGAGACAGGGGTCGCATATTCCTGTGATCCTGGATGCAAAGCGGGGCGACATCGCCTCCACCGCCGAGGCCTACGCCCGATCTGCCTTTGATGCGCTGGGCGCCGACGCGATCACGCTCAGCCCGTATCTCGGCCGTGATTCCATAGAACCGTTTGTTCGAGACCGAGAGAAGGGCGCCTTCCTTTTATGCAAGACCAGCAATGCCGGGGCGGGGGACATCCAGGACCTGATGCTCGAAGGCTCCGGTGTGCCCGTGCACCTGCGCGTGGCTCAGTTGGCGGCAACCTGGAACATCCAGAACAACATCGGCATCGTCGTTGGTGCCACCTACCCGGAAACGCTCGCCGCAGTCCGGGCTAAGGCTCCGGGCATCTGGATCCTGGTCCCCGGTGTGGGGGCGCAGTCCGGTGATTTGGATGCCGCCCTGCGCGCTGGCTTGCGACCTGATGGAAAGGGCGTGCTGTTGAACGTCTCAAGGGCCATATCTCGCTCGGCTGACCCTGGACTCGCTGCAGCTGAGCTCCGCGACTCGATCAATGCCATCAGGCGCGCTGACTCTGCACGCGGACCAATGGCGATCTCCACGGTAGCCGCTAAACTTGCCGACGAACTTCTCGATACAGGTTGCGTTCAATTTGGTGAGTTCACGCTGAAGTCGGGCTTGGTATCGCCCATCTACATTGATCTGAGGCGACTCATCAGCCATCCGGCGCTGCTCCGCCGGGTCGCATCGGCATACATGCACCTCTTGAGCGGCTTGAGCTTTGATCGGATGGCCGCCGTTCCGTATGCCGCCATCCCCATTGCGAGCGCCATTTCCGTCCAGGGCGGGTTAACTATGATCTACCCTCGCAAGGAAGCCAAGGATTACGGCACGAGGGCAACCATCGAGGGCGAGTACCGCGAGGGAGAAACGGCCGTATTGATCGACGACCTTGCCACGACCGGCGGCAGCAAATTCGAGGCCATCGACAAACTGAAGGCTGCCGGCATCCTGGTGAAGGATGTCGTGGTCCTCATCGACCGCGAATCCGGCGCGCGCCAGACCCTCGAACAAGCCGGATATAGCCTGCATTCTGTGTTGACCATTACTCAGCTGCTGGATCACTGGGAACAGGCAGGCGCCGTTCCGGCGGATAAGATCGGACTTGCGCGCCGCTTTGTGGCCTCCAGTCGCAATCCATAGGGAAACCTGCCCGGAGGGCAGACCATGCAGCTAAGAGACTACATTCGGAATATGTACGATTACACCTACTGGGCCAACCACCGCTACTTTGCCGTGGCCGAGACCCTGACCGAGGAGCAGCTCCACCGCAAGCAAGGACAGAGCTGGGACAGTGTGCACGCTGTGCTTGTGCATATGATGAGTTCCGAGACCGTCTGGCTTGGGCGCTGGAACGGCGAAGCCCCTTCGGGTCATCTGGATCCCGCCGAATACCCGACGCTCGGCGTGCTCAAGGCCAGGTGGGAAGAGGTGGAGAGGGAAATGCGAGCCTTCATCGACGGGCAGACAGAGACAAGTCTGCAAAGTGAGATCACCTACCGCAATTTCGCCGGGCAGACATATCATGTCCCACTGTGGCAGATGCTGATGCACGTCCCCAACCACGAGACGCATCACCGCGGCGAGCTCGCGGCCATGTTTGCCATGCTGCAGGTTGCCCATCCCGAGGAGGAGGCCATCCAGTACTTCCTTGACCTCAGCGGGCAGAAGAAGGCCTGATGCCCTCTCACATGGCCGCGGCAGATCGATGAATCCCGTGCTCCACAAGACACTGTTCAACCTGGATCCCGAGCAGGCGCACGACGTGGCCCTCACGGCGCTTGGAGTCGCGGGCAGCCTCGCGCCCGCCCGCTTGTTACTTCAATTGATCTATCGGACCCCTTCCACACCCGTGACGGCCTTCGGGCTGAAGTTCAAGAACCCTGTCGGTCTCGCTGCGGGTTACGACAAGGACGCCCGCGCTGTGCGCGGCCTAGCGACACTCGGCTTTGGGCATATTGAGGTTGGCACGGTTACACCCATGCCGCAGAAGGGAAATCCGCGCCCGCGGCTCTTTCGCCTGCCCGAGGATGAGGCCATCATCAATCGCATGGGGTTTCCGAGCCGCGGCTCGGCCTTCGTGCAGCGGCGCCTGAGTCCCCGGATGAGAGGCAATTGGATCGGCGAGATGCTGGGCATACCCGGGCGGGGCGGCCGGGGCCCGGATCCTAATTCGCTGCGGCTTACAGCTGGATGCGTCGTGGGCGTCAGCATCGGAAAGAATGCCGCCACATCGCAGGAAGACGCCGTGCAGGACTACCTGGCGCTCCTGCAGATCTTCGCCATGCACGCCGACTACATCGCCATCAACGTGAGCTCACCCAACACTCAGGGCCTGCGCGCGCTCCAGCAGCGCGCTGTGTTGGAGGATCTGCTAAACCAACTGCACATCCAGCGGAGAATGGAGCAGGAGCGCATCCAGCGCCGCCTGCCGCTGCTGGTCAAGCTGTCCCCCGATCTGGATGAGGCCGGGCTTGACGAGGCGCTCGAGGCCATTGTGCGCACCCGCATGGACGGAGTCATCCTGACCAACACAACCACTGCTCGTGAGGGCCTGCGATCTGCGGCGGCATCCGAACAGGGCGGCCTCAGCGGTGCACCCCTGCGCGCACGCAGTGAAGCATTGCTGCAGTTCGTTGTGCGAAAAGTCCCGGCAGAACTTGCCGTGGTCAGCTCCGGCGGGATCATGGATCCGGAGGATGTGAAGCGCAGGCTGGATATGGGAGCCGCCCTCGTTCAGCTCTACACCGGGCTCATCTACCGCGGGCCCGGCGTCGTCAGAGCCATGCTGAAAGGGGTGAGATCGTGACGGCCTCTGTCGGTCCTGAAACCCATATATGGTATGATTTTTCCTGAGCACGGCAATTAAAGGGATTACATGGACGAACAGATCACAATTATCGAAGGACCGCCGCCGGTCTTTGAGCATGTGGACGATGCCTGGGCGATGGGACTTAATGAAAGCCCGCACCTGCTCGTTCCCGCGCTGACCAAACTCCGCACCATGAACGGTGCTGCCCTCGTGGAGCGCTGCCATCGCGCCTGGCGCAAACGCGGCCATATCCATCTGCACTACCGCAACGATATGGGGCTGGAGCAGACCGCCCCGATCCTTGCGGCCCGCAACCTGGACACGCCAAATGGTCAGGTGCTCTTGCTGTGGGTCTACCTGGACCGTGAGCAGGTCGAATACGAGGTGGATGACGGCGACGAGGACGGCGCCGAAGACGATCCGAATCTATGACCGGGCGCACAGCCCGGTCTTTTCAATGCGGTGAGCGCGCGGCCAGTACGGAATGCAGCCAATGGAATTTGAACCGGTCATAGGTCTTGAGGTGCACGCCGAGTTGCAGACGCGCTCGAAAATGTTCTGCACCTGCGCGGTTGTGGATTCCACCGCCGCCGCGCCCAACACTGCAGTCTGCCCGGTGTGCGCCGGGATGCCCGGCACGCTCCCTGTCGTCAATCAAATGGCGGTCGAGTACGCCATCAAGGTGGCCCTGGCTCTGCAGTGTGAAGTGCAGCAGACCAGCATCTTTGCGCGCAAGAACTACTTCTACCCTGATCTGCCCAAGGGCTATCAGATCTCCCAATATGAAAGCCCGCTGGCAGTGAACGGAAAGCTGACGATCCGCACCGCGGCTGGCGAGCAGGTGATCCGTGTCCGGCGCGTCCACCTGGAGGAAGACACAGGCAAGCTCACCCATATCGATGGCGACGGCAAAGGCCGTTCCCTCGTCGACCTGAATCGGGCTGGTGTCCCGCTGCTCGAAGTCGTCTCTGAGCCGGACATACATTCTGCCGAGGCCGCGCGGCTGTATGGCGAAGCCTTGCGCGATATCCTGCGTTACCTGCAGGTCAACAGCGGAGACATGGAGAAGGGTGTCATCCGTTTTGAGGCGAATATATCCGTACGACCCAGGACCGTTCCCGGAAATGAGCCCGCGCCCCTGGGCACGCGCACGGAAGTCAAGAACCTCAACTCATTCCGCTCCCTCGAGCGTTCCATCCTGTATGAGATAGAACGTCAGAGCCAGATTCTTGAATCCGGCGGAGTTGTCCAGCAGGAGACCCTTGGCTGGTCTGATGCACGCGGCCAGACGTACTCACAGCGCAGCAAAGAGGAAGCCCACGATTATCGCTACTTTCCAGAGCCCGATCTGCCGCCGCTGGTGGTGGAACCGGGCTGGGTGAAACGCGTGGCTGCCGGATTGCCCGAGCTTCCTTATGCCAAGTATCAACGTTTCATGCAGCAGTACGGACTCAATAGCTACAATGCCTGGCGCCTGACGGAAGATCGTGCTCTCGCGGATTACTTTGAGCGTGCCGCCGGCGCACCCGCGAATCCGCCGGCGCAGGGTGTGGCGAACATGATCCTTGGCGACTTCATGGCACTTATGAATCAGTCTTCGGCTGACGGCGGTTCTGCGGAACCGTACCGCAGTACACGCGTACCGCCCGAATCGCTGGCGGAACTCGTGCGCATCATTTCCGATGGGCAGATCAACCTTTCCAGCGCGAGGCAGGTCCTGGCCGAAATGTATTCGTCGGGCGCGTCTGCCTCGTCGATCGTCGAATCGCGCGGCCTGAAGCAGGTCTCGGATCTCTCAGACATATCCAGGTTGGTGGCCGATACGCTCGAAGAGAACCCCCGGGAAGTCGCCAGCTACAGGGCGGGCAAGACGGCCGTCTCCAACTTCCTGTTTGGCCAGGTCATGAAGAGGGCGGCGGGCAAGGCAAATCCCCAGGTGGTTCGGGCCGAACTCGAGCGGCAGCTTTCGCAATAGCGCACGGTCAATTTGTGATGATTTTCATATTGACCCGACTTGGCTACTCGGGTAACGTTAATCCGCGTTCGGCTGGGAACTTTGCACCATGAATCGTCTAGACGACATACTCAGTTGTTGAGCGGGCAGCCGTCCGGGGCTGCCCGCTTATGTTCTCATCAGATTGTCTCAGGAGTGAATCATGCCAGAACAACTCAATGCCTTTGAAATGGCCCAGAAGCAGTTCGATCATGTGGCCAAATTGCTCAAACTCGACCCGATCGTCTCGGAAGTCCTTCGCTGGCCGATGCGCGAGTACTCGTTTCGCCTGCCCGTGCGCATGGATGACGGCACCACCCGTGTTTTCCAGGGCTTCCGTGTACAGCACAATGACGCCCGTGGTCCAAACAAGGGCGGCATCCGCTTCGCCGCCGATGAAACCATGGATACGGTTCGCGCCCTCGCCACTTGGATGACCTGGAAATGCGCTGTGGCGGATATCCCGCTGGGCGGCGGCAAGGGTGGCGTTATTGTCGATCCCTCCACGCTCTCCGCACACGAGAAAGAGCGCCTGTGCCGCGGCTGGGTGGATGTCATGTGGAAGAACATCGGCCCGCGCAACGACGTGCCTGCACCGGATGTCGGTACGACTCCCCAGATGATGGGCTGGATGATGGATGAGTATTCCAAGTTGGTTGGCCAGTACACGCCCGGTGTGTTCACGGGCAAGCCTCTGGGCGGCGGCGGGTCCGAAGGCCGCACGGAAGCGACCGGCTATGGCGTGATCTACACCGTGCGCGAGGCCATGAAGCACCTCAAGATGGACCCGAAGAACTCCTGGGCCGCCATCCAGGGCTTCGGCAATGTCGCTCAGTACGCCAGCATCGGCTTCATCGAGATGCTCGGCGGTAAAGTGGCCTGCGTTTCCTGCTGGGATCGCGCCGACAAGAAATCCTACACCTACAGCCATAAGGATGGCGTCGATCCGCGCTTCCTGCTGACCATTGTCGATGAGTACGGCACTATCGATAAGAAGAAGGCTCAGGATAAGGGTTACACCATCGAAGACGGCGATGCCTGGATCGCGAAGGACGTGGACGTCCTCATCCCCGCCGCCAAGGAAGGGCAGGTCACGGGCGAAACCGTCAAGAAGATGTCCAAGCGCGTGAAGCTGGTCGCGGAAGGCGCCAATGGCCCCGTGACCCCCGAGGCCGATACATACTTCCAGGCCAACAACATCTTTGATGTTCCGGATTTCCTGTGCAACGCCGGCGGCGTCACGACGTCCTACTTTGAGTCCGTGCAGAACGACATGAACTATTACTGGACCAAGCAGGAAGTGCTCGAGAAGCTCGACACCAAGATGACCCAGGCCTTCCATGCGGTGCTCGACATGAGCCTGAGCCACAAGGTCTACATGCGCGATGCTGCCTACATGGTGGCCATCGACCGCGTCGTCAAGGCCATGAAGCTGCGCGGCTGGTCGTCAGCGGACTGAGCCACCTCGCGCGTTCTGAGTTCTCAAGAACAAGAATCCGGCCGGGATTTCCCGGCCGGATTTGCCTTAAACAGTCTGCTGGGTGATTGGATATCCGGGCACTCGCCCCGCTGCTGGAGCCACCAGCTTTCCCGGGCCCTCTATATCGCGCAGAAACGATCGATGCGCTTCCCGATTATGGCCAGGCTGTCATCCCAGAACTTGCGTGTGCGGATGTCGATCCCGAAGCGCTTTGCCAGGCTGGCAGCGCTCGCTTCACCAGTGGAGGCCAGCAGCTTCCTGTAGTCCTCTACGAACGCCGGACCGCGCTGCTTGTATATGGCATACAGGCCGGTGGCAAATAGCAGCCCGAAGGCGTATGGGAAGTTGTAGAACGACAAGCTGGGTGAGTAGTAGTGCGGCTTCCAGGTCCACATGAACTTCTGCAGGTGGCGTTCATCCAGGCCGTCGCCGTAGGTTGCCTTCTGCGCGCGTTCCATGATCTCACAGAAATCGTCCGCCGAGAGTTCCGCCTTCTCGCGCCGCTCAAACACTTCCTTCTCGAAGAGATAGCGCGAGTAAATGTCCACCACCACCTGGCCTGCCCCCTGGATCTGGGCCTCGAGGACCGCCAGTTCTTCCTGCGGATCCTTCGTGGAGGCCAGCACCGCCTCGGTCACAATTGTCTCGCACATGGTGGATGCGGTTTCAGCCAGGGTCATGGGCGTCCACTGCTGCAGCTCGGTCTTGCCGGCCGCGTATGCGCATTCGTTGTGGAAGCCGTGGCCCAGTTCGTGCGCGATCGTGCTGACGCTATCGAAGGAGCCATCGAAGTTGCAGTGCACGCGGCTCTCCTTGACTCCGGCCACGCCCATGCAGAAAGCCCCGCCGCGTTTCCCCTCACGTTGTTCGGCGTCGATCCAACGATTGTCGAAGGCCCGTTTTGCAAAGGCCCTCAGGTCCGGCGAGAACCTGCCAAAGTTCTCAAGGACGAAATCCCGCGCATCCTCGAAGGAATACACCTTGTCGGTCTTGCCCAGCGGCGCAAAGACGTCCCACCAGGCCAGCTTGTCCTTTCCGAGCTTCTGCGCTTTGGCTTTGAAATACTTGCGGAACATGGGGAACGATCCCTGCATCGCCTCCAGCATCGCCTCCAGGGTCTTTCGGTCGATGCGCGCAGCGTCCAGCGCGGAATGCACGGCGTCCTTGCGGCCGCGGCGCTTGTTGAGCGTGTTTGCCTCGCCCTTTACCCCGTTCAGGCAGCCCGCCAGCGTCTCCTTGACCGTCTCCCATGCCGCGGTCTCGGCCTCGTAAGCCCGGCGGCGAGTGTTCTCGTCTGCGTGGCTCCGCAGGTTGATCAGTGCAGGCATCGGCATCTTCTGCATCTTGCCGTCCAGCTCGAAGTCCACAGTGAGCTGCGACGTGACCGTGCCCTGCAGTTTCTCCCAGGCATTTCCTCCACTCAGGCTCATTTCCGAGGCCAGGGCTTCCTGTTCGTCGCTCATCTGGAAGCGACTCAGCCGCGCTGATTCTTCCAGCATGAATGCATGCGCCTGGGCCGACTTGTTCTTCTTGATGATCAATGGAAGCTTGGAGCCTAGCTTGCCCAGCCAACTGCGCAGCCGCACCATGAGCTTGTCCATGGGCAGGCTCGCCTGCTCAAACTCCGACATCGTCTTCTTGGCGACTTTGTTGTGGGAGTCGGTCGAGACAAAGGAGTAGATGTACGGGACAATCGTGCCGGAAAGTATGTAGATTCGGTTGGCACGCTCAACGGCTTCGCCCGCGAGCGGTGCCAGCTTGGAGATGGGCGTCTTGGGGCCCGCCTTGGCGAGCTTGGTGTCGAAGAACTTGCCAAAGCTGGCAACCTGTGCTTTGTATTCCTTGATCGCCGCCGCCAACTCCTTTGACTCTAGCGAGGGATATACATTGCTTAGGTCCCAGCGTGGAGGTGTGGACATTCGTGCTCCTTGGTGTGAAGTGTTCGCAAGTATACCAACTCGCGGACTTCCCCCTGCAACGCGCGCGAACAGCGTCGTCCGATAGGACGACGCTGTCCTTTCAGCGCCTCCCTATTTGCCGGCGGGAAACTCTGTGTTGTGGCTCGCCGGGTGCACTCCATCGTGAACGTCGTGCCGCATGCCGCGCATCATGATGAGGTGCGAAAGCGGGCAAAGAAGCACCATCCCGTAGAGCAACACCGAGCTCACAGGTACGCGAAACAGCAGGACGGCCCCCAGCCCGACCAGCGGCACCAGGCAACAGATCAGCATGATCAGCAGGTGATTTTTCCTCAAGATCCCTCCGTTCCTGGATCGCGGCGCAATGCTGGCAGTTCGATCGAGAGCTTGCCGTTCTCCACCAGCACCCTGAACTCATCCAGCGGGCGCGGTGGCGGGCCGCTTACGTTATTGCCGAGTACGTCGAAGTGCCCATCGTGGCACGGGCTGACGTAATGCTGCAACTCAGGCTTCCAGACGACATGGCACGCCAGGTGTGTGCAGATATTCGAAAGAACACGCACGCTGGACGCCTCCTGCCGCAGCACGAACACCCCGTATGTTCGGGCCGTCCGCTCCCAACCGTTCACCTGGGTCCGCGTGAACTGGCGGAACACCGGTTGGCCCAACGGATACTCGTCGAGTTGGCCGAGGCTGATCCGGGCGCCCTCGGCCTCCATACTGAAGGCTGGCGAAAACAGATACGCCAGGATCGGCGCGCCTATCGCGGCCCCGATCAGCCCCCCGATCCACAAGGCAGACCCCTTGATGAAATCGCGGCGGCTCAACACATCAGTCGGTGATTCGGAACTGGCCACCCAACCCGCGTCCTATGCGAGCTACGTTCACAGGTCCCATTCAAAGATGCGCAGCCCGGCATCTACATTTTCGATGCTCAACGTAACCCTGCTTGCGCCATCGAGTATCGACACGCCATCCTTCGTAGCCGGGAAGATCAGCTGGCCGTTGACGTGGTGCCCGCCCCGCGTGGCTTCCCACCGCGACGCCCTGACGACCATCCCAAGATCTGTGCTCAGTGTTGACAGAGCGGCAAGGTCCATGCTCAAGTCGACGGAATGTGTGTTCATCGAGACTTCGAACGAGATGTCGCCGCTAGCTGCCCGGAGGTCTGGAGCCGCGACCTCCACGACGACCGCGCCCTGGCTATCCACGCGTGCCAGCGGGCTCCCTGAGGCAAATGGATCGATGCCGGCCGGAATGGTGCTGACGGGCTGGCTTGGTGACTCTGGACTGCCGTCGGGGGTCGCGGCTCTTGGGCTGCATGCCGCCAGCACGATGGCAAATCCTGCGAGTATGTAGAGCAATCGTCCTTTCATTGTGTGTCCACGCTCAGCCGCAATTGCTGCCGCGCACTCTGCAGCGTCGCGACCATGAAGATGATGCCGGCCAGGTTCATTGCCAGGCCAACTTGCATGAAAGGCCGCTGGTAGCGCGCCAGGAACGCCGCGGCCGCGCTGATTCCCAGCACGGGCAGGACATTGACCGCGTGGTGCAGGCAGCACGCGACCATCGCAGTGGCAGACGTTCCGCCACTGGTGCCCATCATCAGCCCGCTTGCGGCAGTTGGAGTTGCCGGGGCATACAGCCTGAATCGCATAATGGAGTACAGGGCTGCCTGGATGCCGAATGCAACGATGATGGGCAGGACGTAGCGCTGATCCCTGCCAAACTGGAACACTGCATAACTCCCGCCCTCGAGCAACGTCAGGGCTCCCAAATACACTCCTGCCATGAGTACGGTGCCAATGACAAAAGCAGCTGCGGGAATGAACGGACGTCTCATGCGGAAGCCTCCATCACGTGCATCGTAGCCTTTGACCGGAGAGGCGTCTTGCGCTGAGTCGCCTGCGCGGCGCCTAGGCCATTCGGCGCGTCGGTTGCCGGGTCAGGTTGCTCTTCGTCCCTCTGCAGCAAGTCCCTAGAATGACACCAGTGCCCATGAATGCCCTGACGCCCATCTGGTCGATTGACGAACCCTGTGATAAATCGATAGGTTGGCTGGAGGAGCGCCTTTCTCTTGCCGGCCTCCGCCTGCTGCGGACATTCGATCTACACGACGCCCGCCTGAGCGTCGCCGATTGTCAGTGCCCGCATCACGGTACCAGGGAGTGCGATTGCCAGATGATGGTTCTGCTGGTCTACACAGAAGGCAGTCCTCCAGTGACGCTCGTTATCCACGGCAATGACGGCCGCAGCTGGATCTCGGTCATCGATCGCCCCGGTCAACGCGCAGACCCTTGTACTACCGCGGCCATACAGCGCGCCCTGCAAATCCCCGCCGGTCCAGGTGAGTCGGCCTGACAACGCGGCTAGTGGAACTACCTCCGGCTGTTCCAGAGAATCCTTCCCCGCAAGGTCTATAATGCAGAAATGTCGTATGTGGCTGTGACGACCCGATCCCCGGAACGTGTGGCTGCGGCCCTCTCACTGGCCTCGCATTGGTTCGAGATCTTTGCGGTGGTCTTTGGCTTGTGGGTCTTGCTTCCTTGGATGGCGCCTCTGCTGATGCATGTCGGCCTGAGCCTTCCGGGGCGGATTATCTATGGCGTGTATTCCCTCTTCTGCCATCAGCTTCCCGAGCGGTCTTTCTTCTTGTTCGGCCCGCAGACAATGTATCCCCTCTCGGCGATCCAGGCCGCCTGGCAGGACACGCTCAGTCCCATGGTCCTGCGGGGCTTCATTGGCAATGCTGCCATGGGTTGGAAGGTCGCCTGGTCGGACCGCATGGTATCCCTCTACACCAGCATTTGGCTGGCAGCGCTGATTTGGTGGCCTTTGCGCCGCAAGGTGAAACCTCTGCCCTGGTGGGCATTCGGATTGCTGATGCTTCCACTCGTTCTGGACGGCGTAACGCACGCGATCAGCGACTTCAGCGGTTTGGGGCAGGGTTTCCGGGACACGAATGTCTGGCTGGTTAACCTGACCGGCGCGGTCTCGCCCATGGCCTACGCTGGCGATATGCTCGGTTCGATCAACTCATGGGCCCGACTCATAACCGGCGCCTTGGGCGGACTCGGCATTGCCTGGTTTGTCTTCCCGCACCTGGAGGCCTCCTTTGCCCCGCAATAAGCCGAAGATTCGTGTTCTGCTTGCAGACGATCATCAGATGGTTCGCGCTGGCATCCGCGAGCTTCTGGAAGGTGCAGGTGACATTGTGGTGGTCGCCGAAGCCGGGGATGGCGAGGCGGCACAAGCCCTCATACAACAACACAAACCCGATGTGGCCGTCCTGGATATCCAGATGCCAAAGTCGAGCGGCATAGATGTCACCCGCTGGGTCCGATCCGCGCAGCCCGGCGTGGGTGTGTTGATCCTTACTGCCTACGACGACGATCCGTATGTCATGGCCGTTCTTCAAGCCGGTGCCAACGGCTACGTGCTGAAGACCGCCAACTCTGATGATCTGATCCAGGCTGTGCGCGATGTGCATGAAGGCAAGTCTGCACTGGATCCCGCCATCACCCAAAAGCTGATGTCCAGCCTCTTTAAATCCACGGAGCGAGCTGCTGTGGAGGCTCTTACAGATCGTGAGCTGGATGTTTTGCGCCTGGCGGCCCGCGGCTTCACCAATAAAGCCATTGGCGTTCAGCTTGGAATCAGCGATCGCACAGTGCAAGGCCACCTTGCACACATCTTCGCCAAACTTCAGGCTGCCAGCCGCACAGAGGCCGTTATGCGCGCCGTTGCCCTTGGATGGATCTCGCAGGATACGGGCACTCTCAATGGGTAGGTGGTGGTGAAATCCGGGCCGCGCCCGTTCTCACAGCAGGGACTGACCCTTCAGGTCCTGGTCCTGATCATCCTGCCATTGACGGTCCTTCTGACTGGGATCGCAATCGGCAGCATCGCCATCCATCAGCAGGCAATGCGCGCCGCATTGCCTCACGAAGCGCAGGAAGCCGCTCTTGACCCGGCCCTTGAGCTCACCCTGGTGGCGCCCTTGGTCCTCCTGGCGCCATTGCTGTTCGCGCTTGCCGCCCTGTGGTTTGGCGCCCGACAGATCGTCCAGCCCCTCCAGCGGCTCGAACAGAAAGCTGCCGCCGTGGCTTCCGGAGATTTTCAGACCATTCAGGAGCCCGTCGGCGGGATATCCGAGGTGCAGCATCTTCAGGCCGAACTCGCATCCATGGCCCGCAAGGTCCAGGCTTCGCAGGCTGGGTTGCATGACTATATTGGCGCCATCACATCTGCCCAGGAGGAGGAACGCCTGCGGCTGGCCCGGGAGCTGCACGATGACACCATCCAGGAACTCATCGCCCTGAAGCAGCGCCTCCAGCTTGCCAGGAAGGCTGTCGGCCAGGGCGAAGCTGCACCCATGCTGGAAGCATTGGAGCTCTTGGCCGAAGGAACGATCGACAATGTCCGCCGCATGACCCGCGCCTTGCGTCCCATTTACCTCGAGGACCTCGGGCTGGTGACTGCCCTGGAAATGCTCGCCCGCGAGACTGCCCAACCGACGGGTCTGCAGGTCGACTTCATCAAAAGTGGTCCGGAACGGCGCCTCAACCGCGACGCCGAACTTGCCCTCTATCGCATTGCGCAGCAGGCGTTGAGCAACATCCTCCGCCATGCGCATGCCCATCACGCGGCCGTGCAGGTGGCGTTCTCAGATGCCGCGCTCGACATCGTCATCGTTGATGACGGCACTGGCTTCCGGATGCCGCGCTATCCCACGGATCTTGCGCCCAACGGCCATTTTGGCCTGATCGGCATGCGCGAGCGCGCCGACTTGATCGGCGCGCATCTCGAAATTGACGCCACTCCAGGGCACGGGACCCGCATCTCCGTGCGCCTGCCCTTAGTGCATGCCGGGAAAATGGCGCAAGCCGAATCGCGCACGTAGGTCGCGCCCACGCGCGGTTGCACGAGCGGAAATCTTCCAGCAGAATCTTAACGCACTTAGAATATGAGTCCGGAGGCCTCCGCCGAGGGGGAATCCGACGACCGAGACGAACCCAGCTTCATCCGGAGGTCACCTCCCATGTCTGACGATTTGCACAACGAACACAACCACGGCGATCATGCATCACATTCAGACCATGCCGGCCACGAGGGTCATGAGCATCAGGACCACACCGGGCACTCGGCCCACGCCATGCCCCCACCGGTAGACGCGCCTGCGATGCCTCCATACCCCGCCGCGCCAGCCGGCCACGCGGAGCACGCTGAGCACGCAGGGCATGCCCCAACCGCAGATCACTCAGCTCACACGGATCACACCGGCCATGAGACATTGTTCCGGCGGCGCTTCTGGGGGAGCCTGCTGCTGAGCATACCGGTGCTCATCTTCAGTCCCGCCATTCAGGAATTACTGCGCTTTCGCGTGCCCGCTTTCGCCGGGAGCGACTGGATACCTTTCCTCTTCGCACTTGTGATATTCGCATACGGCGGCGTTCCATTCCTGCGCATGGCCGTGCCCGAGCTCCGCAACCGCGAGCCCGGCATGATGACTCTCATCACCCTCGCCATCTCCGTGGCATTGCTCTATAGTCTTGCCGCCCAGCTCCTGGGCCTGGGGGAGGGTTTCTTTTGGGAACTGGTAACCCTGATTGACATCATGCTGCTGGGCCACTGGCTGGAGATGCGCAGTGTCCGGCAAGCTTCCGGTGCCCTGAATGAATTGGCACGCCTCCTGCCGGACACGGCTGAGATACTGCTGGGCGATGGGCGCACCAGGACTGTCCCTGCGCACTCGCTGAAGAATGATGATGTCGTCCTGGTGCGGCCCGGCACCAGCGTGCCTGCCGACGGCCAGGTGACTGAGGGCGAATCCAGCGTGAACGAGTCCATGGTAACGGGCGAATCCAAGCCTGTTGATAAGGCTGCCGGGGCCGGGGTCATCGCCGGCACGATAAACGGCGATGGCAGCCTGCGCGTCCGCGTCACGGCCACCGGCGACCAGACCGCATTGGCCGGAATCATGCGCCTCGTCGAGCAGGCTCAACAGTCAAAATCCCGCACACAACTGCTCGCAGACAGGGCCGCCGGCTGGTTGTTCTACATCGCCATCGCCGTGGCCCTGCTCACCGCCATCGCCTGGATCGTTGCTGTGGGCTTCCATCTGGAAGTCCTGCAACGCGTTGTCACCGTTCTGGTCATTGCCTGTCCTCACGCCTTGGGACTCGCAGTGCCTCTCGTTGTAGCCATCACAACTTCCATGGGAGCACGCAACGGAATCCTGATTCGGAACCGGCTTGCGCTGGAGGCGGCCCGCGAGATCGACGTGGTCATCTTCGATAAGACCGGCACCCTGACAAAGGGTGAGTTCGGAGTGGTCGACATGCGTGTTGTCGATGGCTGGCAGGCAGATGATGCGCTCGCTCTCACCGCCGCCGTCGAAGGCGATTCTGAGCACCTTATCGCCCGGGCTTTACGCAAATCCGCGGCCGAACGCGGCCTGCAACTTCCGCCGGTTGAGGGCTTCAACGCCATCAAGGGGCGCGGGGTTCAAGCCGTGCGCGGCGGCAAGTCCGTACACGTCGGCGGCCCCCGGATGCTCGAATTCCTGGGCATCTCGCTCCCGCCGGCCCTGCAATCTTTCTCCGATGCAGCTGGCCGGAAGGCGCAATCCGTCGTCTTCACTGCTGTCGAGAAGTCGGTTGTGGCTGCATTCGCCGTCGCCGACGTCGTGCGGCCGGAGAGCCGCACTGCCATCGATGCGCTGCACAAGATGCACGTGCAGGTTGCAATGTTGACCGGTGATAGTCGGGCCGTAGCCGAGGCCGTAGCGGCCGACCTGGGCATCGATCAGGTGTTTGCCGAGGTGCTGCCCGAGCATAAGGATCGCAAGGTGGCAGAGCTGCAAGCGCAGGGCAAACGCGTTGCCATGGTCGGCGACGGTGTCAATGATGCGCCCGCCCTCACGCGTGCCGACGTGGGCATTGCCATCGGTGGAGGCACAGACGTGGCGATTGAATCAGCCGGGCTGATCCTTGTGCAAAGCAATCCCCTCGACGTGGTGAAGATCTTTAAGCTCAGCCGGGCCAGTTATCGCAAGATGATCCAGAATCTCTGGTGGGCGGCCGGATACAACATCATTGCCCTGCCGCTGGCCGCGGGCGTGCTGGCGCCCTGGAACATCCTCATCTCTCCTGCCTTCGGCGCGCTGCTCATGTCCGTGAGCACGATCATCGTGGCCATCAATGCCCAGTTGTTGCGGCGCACAAGTCTGACCGCCGCCTAGACGCCGTCGCCACTGAGTAGGCCAAGCTGCCTACTCGGCCCATACGCGGCATGGCGCTTCCCGTCTCTGGCCTATCGCATCAGAATAGGGATCAAGGAGCGCTAGTATGCCAGACGCATTGAAGGATCCCGTGTGTGGTGCGGACATAAAGGCCAGTGAAGCAGCCGCCGTGTCCGAATTCAACGGAAGGACATACTACTTCTGCTGTCCCGGCTGCAAGCATGCCTTTGACCAGGAGCCCGAAAAGTACCTGGCCCAGGTTGCTCCCGCACACACTCACGCCTGCTGTTAGCGCTCTTCTCCTTTCCGTGGTGGCCTGCCCGTTCAGCCCGGGCAGGCCATTCTGCCCCAATAGGCAGGATGCACCTCGGATCGTTGAAGCCCTTCGAAACCATCTGAGCATGGAGACTCCGCCATGGCGTCCTACGCATCGACTTACATTCCCGCGTTAAGCTTTCGCTGGCTTACCCCCCTGTATGATCCACTGATTCGTCGGGGCATGCGCGAAGATGCCCTCAAGAGCCGCCTCATCCGTGCTGCCCACATCCAACCCGGCCAGGCTGTCCTCGACCTTGGTTGCGGCACTGGCACACTGGCCCTCATGATAAAAAAGGCCGAACCTCGCGCCAAAATCACGGGCCTGGATGGAGACGCGGCAATTCTGGCGATCGCGCGTGACAAGGCGGCTCGCGCCGGCCTCGCCATCGACTGGGACGAGGGCATGGCATATGACCTGCCCTACCCTGACCATTCTTTCGACGTGATCGTGAGCAGCCTGGTCATCCATCATCTGACCACCCGGGACAAGCTGCGCACGTTCCGGGAGGTGCGCCGCGTGCTGCGCCCGAAGGGCGCGTTCCACATCCTGGATCTCGGCCGGCCGTTCAATCTCCTTACGCATGTACAGAGCGCCCTGATGAAGCACCTGGAGCACGCGGACGACAACCTGCAAGGACTTCTCCCGGAAATGATGCGCGGCGCGGGCTTCCAGCAGGTCTCAGAGGGCCATCCCACGAGCACTGCCTTCGGCCCGATCTGGATCTACGCCGCGGCCTGAATGGCACCCAGTGGATAGACCCATGGATGTCGCCACCGCCCAACCGAAAGAAAGCACCAACCCGCGGCGCGCCGTCCCGCTCTGGATCAGGATTGCCATTTCGGCTGGGCTCACAGTCCTGCTTGTTGTCGTCGGTATGGGGCTCAAGCGCGCACAGGAAGGAACGGTCCAGCCCGGCAGTCAAATTCCCGACTTCAGCCTCACCTTCTTCCGCGATTATGAATTCAACGGTGCGCCCTCGATACGTCTTGAGGACCTGCGTGGCAAGGTGGTCCTGGTCAACTTTTGGGCATCATGGTGCAAGCCATGCGAGCAGGAGGCCGCTGCACTCGAGGGCGCCTGGCGCACATATTCGTCCGGAGAACAGGTCGTGTTCCTCGGCGTGGACTACGTCGATACCGAACCCGCTGCCCGGATATTCATGAAGAAGTTCGGCAGCACCTACCCGAACGGCCCGGATGTCGGCACGCGCATTTCGCAGCTGTTCCGGATCAAGGGCGTGCCTGAAACCTTCATAATTGATCCGCAAGGCGTGCTCAGGTACGTCAAGATCGGTCCATTTGCGAGCGCGGCAGAGATTCAGGCGGTGATCGATCCGTTGATCACGGCATCCGAGGTGGGCGGATGAAGCCGGCAAGACGCGGGGTTGCACGCTCGAGGCAGGAGTGGCCGGCCGTCGTCTACATGTGGGCCTTTGGACTGAGCATCGGTCTCTATGTTCTCGCCCGCCTGCTCTTGGACGGACAGCCGCACCCATACCATTGGGCCGCGGCCATCCTCGGCGGCCTGGCGGGAATTCCAATTGGCTGGGCATGGTACCGCTGGCGCGGCGACGTTTTCTAGCCGGTCCCCGCAGCAGCCACTCGCGAACCGATCCCTGACATTCGTCATAGGCTATTTGGCTCACGGATTCGGGCGCTATCCAGCGCTACGGATGTCGTGGCCCGTGGGCTACCATCGACGCATGCCACACTACACAGCTTCTCCGTCGAGCATCCATGCCCGCCGATGGATTCCCTTGATTGCGCTGGCAGCCCTCCTGGCCGGCGCTCTTCCTGCGTGTTCCACGGCCGCGGACACCTCCGGCCTGCACATGCTCCCCATGGATCAAATGCCGGCCGAGTTGACATCGCTGCCGGTCACGGTTGAGACTGCTTACCGCTTCGTCGCCGCCAATCCCGACCTCATGCAGAATATTCCCTGCTATTGCGGCTGCGGCGGCATTGGTCACACATCCAATTACAGCTGCTACGTCACAGAGGTGGATTCGCGCGGCGCCATCCATTTTGACGGTCATGCTCTGGGTTGTTCCATCTGTGTCGACATCACCTTGGATGCCATCCGGCTCTTGAAACAGGGAAAATCCGTCCCGGAGATCCGGGCCTTCGTGGACGCCACGTATTCGAAATACGGCACGTCCAACATGCAATAGGCAGACCAGGCATGCGTATCGCGCCAACTCCGGGGGGAGTTCAAGCCGGCAGTTCCACCAGGAAACGCCGGTTTGCCTGGCTGCTTGTTGTCGTCGCCGCTCTCCTGGTTGCCTTCGCCCCATTTCCCACCGGTATGGGCGCGCCTCCTCCGATCCATCGCTTGATCAGTGTACAGGCTGGTCAATATGCTTATGCACCGTCTGAGCTCCAGGTGAACCTCGGTGACACCGTGACCATTGAGCTCGCCAGTACAGATTCGGTTCACGGCCTCTACATCGACGGGTATGGCTATTCCGTGCAGGCCGATCCCGGGCAGGTTGCGTCTCTCACTTTCGTTGCTGACCGCCCCGGTTCGTTTCGCTTCAGATGCAACGTGACCTGTGGAGCCTTGCATCCATTCATGATCGGAAAATTGTCGGTGGGACGTGACACCACGCTGCTTCGCAGTGCCGGTTTGACCGTGCTCGGCGTCCTCGGCCTGCTCTTGATCCGCCGCCAGGATGCGGTCGCCGGAGGGGTGCCATGAGCACCCTCGAGCTGACCGCCTCTGCTCGCCTCAAGGCCCTCCTAAAGAACAGATACGCACAGCTGGCGGTGCTCGTCCTCATGCTGGCTGGCTACGCCTTCGCCATCGTCGCCGGTGTTGTCGGGTCCCCTGTCGGCAGCAGCAACTTCAGCATTGTCTTCGTGTGGATCGCCTGGTGGGCGGCCCTCATCCTGGTCGCGGTGCCCCTGCTCGGCCGTGGATGGTGCTCGGTCTGCCCTATTCCGATTCCGGGTGAATGGCTTCAGCGCGGTAATGTTCTTGGACCTCACGGTCGGCAGCCGCGCTGGCGCGGGCTGCGATGGCCGCGTCAGCTCAGAAACATCTGGCTGCAAAGCGCGGCCTTCCTGCTCTTGGCGCTTTTCAGCATCGTCCTGCTCACGACCCCGCTCGTGACTGCAGTCGTGCTGGGAAGCATGCTTGTCGCCGCCACCGCGCTGGGCATGGTCTTTCAGCGCCGTTCGTTCTGCCGCTATCTCTGCCCCGTTGGCGGTTTCATTGGGCTGTACTCCCAGGTTGCGCCTGTCGAGCTGCGCGTGAAGGACAAGCTGATCTGCATTTCCTGCGAGGGTAAGCCTTGCTACAACGGATCGGCGCGCGGCTATGGCTGCCCGTGGGATGTGTTCCCCGGCGGCCTCTCCCGCAACACTTATTGCGGCCTGTGCATGGAATGCCTCCGAACTTGCCCGCATGACAACATCGCCGTCAATCTGCGCGCCTTTGCCTCTGATCTCAACCAGCCCGCGGGTCGGCTGGATGAGGCCTTCAAGTCCTTCGTCATGCTTGGCTCCGCATTGATCTATTCGGCCGTGCTCCTGGGTCCGTGGGGCGCACTCAAGGACGCGGCCTACCGCATCGGCTCGTCCGCCTGGTTTGTGTACGTCGTCAGCTTCCTCGTCATCATCTGCCTGGTCCTGCCCGGCCTCTTCGCCCTCTGCGCCTCTCCGGGCAGGGATGCGCGCGCCTTCCGGCTGCGATTCTCGCGCCTTTCGTCGGCCCTCATCCCTCTCGGGCTTGCGGCATGGATCGCCTTCAGCCTTTCTTTCATTCTCACCAACGGCACGTACGTGTTGGCATCACTTTCTGATCCGCTCAACCTCGGCTGGAATCTCTTTGGCACCAGCGGCCTTGCCTGGCAGCCTCTCTTGAGCGCCGTCCTGGCTCCCACCCAGTCCCTCGCCCTCACGGGTGGCTTCGTTTGGTCCGGGACACTGGCGCACAAAGTGGCCTCTGAGTCACGGATTTCATCCGTTCCTGCCGTGCTCTACGCAGGTGCTGTCACCCTACTGCTGATGAGGTTGCTCCTATGAGAGGCCCGGAGGTCCTGGCGCGTTCTGTCGTCGGCTTGGTCCTTGCGGCCGCGGTCGCCGTGCCGCTGTTCCTCGTGTGGCGCACACCCATGGTCCACGCCCGGATGGCCGAAAGCGGCGGATGGCTTCCCGACGCTCTTACAGCACGCGTCGGAGTCCCGCTTCACTTGCGCCTCACCTCCGACGATGTCCTGCACGGATTCGCCGTAGGCAAGCTGGACGCCCCGTCCGTGGATGTCATACCGGGCAAAGTCACCGACGTCACCCTGTTATTCCAGGTCCCCGGCACCTACACGTTCTATTGCACGCGTTGGTGTGGTGTGAACCACTGGCGCATGCGCGGCACCATCGAAGTTGCAGGTGAACCTTCTACGGCGACGGCCGCTGCCCTTCCGGGCCAGCCCCTCTATGCTGCCTTGGGCATCGATCTGGACGCCCCTCGCGATGCCGCGGTTGTACTGGCACAGAAACCCCTCGCTTCACTCTCCAAGGATCAAATTCGCCGCGAATTTGCGCAATACGCCACCACCGACTATTACCGCACTCATGCGCCGACCGAAGTCTGGCAGACGTTGCGCGGCGATCCTGCCCTGCCACCGATGGACGAGACGAAGGCATGGGAAGTCACCGCGTCGATCTGGCGCTCCAACACCACGGCCCAGGAATTGGCGGATGGAGAGCGGCTCTTCGCCCAGAACTGCGCCGCCTGTCACGGATCCCGCGGCGCAGGGGACGGTGTGTTTGCCGCTGAACTTGCTGCAGCTCCAGGATCCGCATCCGAAGGTACGCTTGCGGCCGCCCCCATGACGCAGGCCCCCGCGAATCTTGCCGATCCGGCTCGCATGCTCGCTGCCAGCCCTGCCCTGCTTCAGGGCAAGATTCTGCGCGGCGGCATGGGCACCGGCATGCCCTCGTGGGGCCCAATTCTCACAGAAGACCAGACCTGGAGCATCGTTGCCTATCTCTATACGTTTCAGTTCGAGTATCACTAGAAAGGATGACCAATGAGTCGAAGGAACAAACCCCGCTTGCACGGAACACCTCGCAACCCTGCCTGGCCCATCATTGCTTTTGGCGTGATCCTGGTCGCGGGTGCGGCCCTGCTGCTAACGCGGCCCGCGGGTGGTACTGGAGGCGGCACACCCCGCATCGCCGTGGATCAACAAAGGGTGGACTACGGGTACGTGAAGCTTGGCGAAACCCGCACGATCAATATATCCGTCACGAACACCGGCGACGGAACACTGCGTTTCAAGGAGCAGCCTTACATCGAGGTTCTCGAAGGGTGCTGTCCACCCGAGCTGACCATCGGTTCGATGGTCTTGGGCCCCGGCCAGAGCACTACGATTCGTTCCCAGGCATTCATGATGCACGAAGGCATGGACGGACCGCACAACTTTGGCATTCGCTTGCTCACCAATGACCCCGCGCAGCCGCAGCTCATGGTGAACGTGATCTCCGATTGGGGACCCTGATTTCGCCTCGAGTCTTGTGTCATAATAGGAACACTATGGAACTAAAGATGGCAGGTACCTACAAAGACCCGGTGTGCGGCATGAGTGTCATGCCCGAGCATGCGGCGGGTAAGTTCGAATACAAGGGCGTGACATACTATTTCTGCTCGCCCGGCTGCAGGCGTTCCTTTGAGAAGGATCCAGAGAAGTACCTGGCGCCTGAATACAAACCCCATATGTAAGCGGATTTCTGATCCAGATTAGGTGAAGCCCGACGCTCCGTCGGGCTTCACTCCCTTAATCCATGCTGACCATCACCTGCCGACCGGACGTTCCGGCCCCATGATCCCTCGGAAATACCGCCAACCAGGCAAACTTGGACGCCCAGCCGACTGCCAGGCGCATCCGGCGCTCCCGCCACCTGACAAGGATGCAAGGATGAGCGTCGGATTCCTCGGCACAAATTGCCACTTCCGTTCGTTATGATTCTATTGGGAGACTTGTGCCATGGATGACCGCTTGACGACCTCCTTGAATCTCGTGGAAACCCGCACGGATAAACCCCCATTTACCCCGAGGGAGAAGAGCCTGGACATCATCAAAGTGTCCGCCAACTCCCGCACTTCCGCTGTGGCCGGGGCCATCGCAGGCGTGATTCGCGAACACAAACACGCTGAGGTTCAGGCCATTGGCGCTGGTGCGGTGAATCAGGCTGTCAAGGCGCTGGTGCTGGCGACAGGCTACCTTAAGAACGATGGCATCGAGATCGCGTGTGTGCCGCAGTTCGTCGATGTCGAAATCGACGAGAAGGTCCGCACGGCCATTAAACTGGTAGTCGATCCGAAGTAGGTGCTCCTCGTCTTAGGGGTAATCTGGTATAGGGCCGCTTCAGCGCGGCCACCTCTCCATGCGTTCCATTGCAGCGTATCTCGAGCAGGGCTCCATGCCCTGCTCGTTCCCTTTTAACGACCTCTTGTAGCCGCCGGTGATGATGTTTCAGGGGCGCATCGGAAATCGACGCCCTGCATGACCGGCGGTAGAATGATGATCACCGCCGTTGCGGCCTCCTATCCGAGGTCCATGCCATGTCCATCACCGATCTCATTCCGACCTTGCAGCTCGCCATCGGCCCCGTCATCCTGATCTCCGGAGTGGGCTTGATCCTCCTGAGCATGACAAATCGCTTCGGGCACATCACCGATCGATCCCGTAATCTCAGCGGTGATCTGCGCCGCGCCCCCCGCGCCGCTCACAAGAAGATCGTCGCGCAGCTCCGCATCCTCGTGCAGCGGGCCAGGATCCTCAGGGCCGCGATCGTGCTTGCAATTCTCAGCGTTCTGCTGGCCTCCGTTCTGGTCATAAGCCTGTTCCTGGGTGCGCTGCTGCAGATCGGCACGGCAGCCTTCCTTGTGATTTTGTTCGTGCTTTGCGTGCTGAGTCTGATCGTCTCCCTGCTTCTCTTCCTGTCAGACATGGGTTTGTCGCTCAAGGCATTCTCGCTGGAGCTGCCGCCTGAAATTACTCGCGAGCGGTGAAGGAGCGGCGGCTGGCGGGTGTGCCTCGCGGGCCGTGCCTGGCTCCGTGCCAATGATCGTAACCTCTTCCTGATCCATGAGGCTTTCAAGCCGTTTCCTGCGCAGGCTTCTTGTAGATCCTCCGGTGGCTGCCCTGATCGGCGTGATCGTCGTCGCGATTGCCTGGACGGTCATCTCACGCGTGCCGGCAGGCGCTCCGCAGGCATCCCCGGCGCCGCCGAGTCCGCGCACCGGTTTCGCGGCTCCCGACTTCACTCTGGATACTCTTGATGGCCCGCAATTGACTCTGGCTGGCTTGCGCGGGCATCCGGTCCTTCTGAATCTGTGGGCTAGCTGGTGTCTTCCCTGCAGGATTGAAATGCCCGCCATTCAGCGCGTCTATGAGCGCCATCGTGACGATGGCTTGGTGGTGGTGGGACTGAATGTCACGTCGCAGGATTCACAGGCGGCCGCGCAGGCGTTCGTGCAGCAGTTCGGGATCACATTTCCTATTGCGCTCGACCGCGACGGCACGGCCAGCGATCGCTATGAACTGATGGGATTGCCCTCGACGTACTTCATCGATCGTGAGGGCATCATTCGTGACGTCATCATCGGTGGCCCCATGAGCGAGGCCGTCATGCTCGCCAATGTCGAGGAATTGCTCCGCGCCCCCTGATGCTGCCCTTCATACGAGTTGGCCCCTTGCTCGTTCAACTGCCGGGATTGGCGCTGCTGGCCGGCATCTGGATTGGCATCAATCTGGCGGAGAAGGAAGCGCTCCGGCTCCGTCTGAATGCGAGCGCCATCGTAAGCATGACCATGTACGGGCTGATCGGCGGCGTCATCGGCGCGCGCCTCCTCTATGCACTTGAGCACCTCGACGCGTATGCCGCCGCACCCCTAAGCCTGCTTGCCCTGAGCACAACTGCACTCGATGGCTGGGGAGGTCTGGTCGTCGGCGCCATTGTGGGGTTCCTGTATGGCCGCAAGCATCACTTGCCGCTGCGCCCCTCACTGGACTCTCTGGCGCCGGCTGTCGCCGTTTTCATGATCGCCCTTGCCGTGGCGAACCTGCTCAGTGGCAACGGCTACGGCGCCTCGCTGGATGCTCCCTGGGCGATCTTCATCTGGGGCGAATATCGGCATCCGACGCAGGTCTACGAGATTCTCCTTGCCTTGGGGGTCTTCCTGGCGTGGAGGCTGGCGCCTGCAGGGGATGTTTATTCCGGTAACAGCTTCTGGCAGGTGGTGGGACTATCAGCCGCTGCCCGGGTCCTCACAGAAGCATTTCACGGTGACAGTGCCCACCTGATTCTTGGATTTCGCCTTGTACAGGTAGTGGCCCTTGCGCTTCTGGGGACATCCATGCTGGTAGGCAGACGTTGGTCGGCCGCCGCGGCTGCTCCGGCCTGATGTGCAGCCGCGGCTTTTAGGACGCCGGCTGGCGGCTGCCCCTGTCGCGCTTCGCCGTACATACCTCCGTTACATCCGCGCACTCGCGGGCAGGTCGACGTGCTCGCCCTAGAATTGTTGGATAGCTGGGACGATCTCCCTGGCGAAGATTTCCAGCGGCACGATTTCGTGCACGTTGGGCATGTTGAAGATGCAGTGCTGGATTCCCGCAGACGCCAGGGCACTGCATAGGTCGATCACTTCTTTGGCGCTTTGTTGCCCCGGTGCTATATGTACGCTGCTGAGCGCGGTCCTCTCGATCTCGTCGTAGTCTCTGTGCAACTTATCGCAATGACGCCGTAGCACGTCAAGTTTGGTGCGGATCGTATCCAGGCCGATGCGGGCGAATAAGTTGCATGCATCCGCGTACTGTGCCACAAGCCGCAGCGTTTTGTGCTCGCCCATCCCGCCGATAAGGATGGGAGGATGCGGCTTGCTGATGGGTTGGGGACTGCAGAGTGTCTCGGCCAATTGGAAGTGTTTCCCACGGTACGGACCGTTATCCTCCGACCACATTTGACGTGCGATCTGCAGCGTTTCTTCCAGCCGCTCAAAGCGTTCCTTGATGGGCGGGAATGCGAAGCCCAGCGCCTGCGCTTCCCGCTCGAACCATGCCGCGCCGATACCCAGGTAGGCGCGTCCCCCCGACAGCACATCCAATGTCGTCACCGCCTTGACCAGTAATCCGGGGTTCCGATAGATCACGCCGGTTACCAGCGTCCCCAGGCGCACGCGTCTGGTTATGCCTGCCAGGTATCCAAGCGTTGAATATGATTCGAGCATCTCGGCTTCCACCGGACCCACACCGCGGATCTGGAAAAGATGGTCCATCACCCACAGGCTGTCAAGGCCAGCCTGCTCGGCTGCGCCCGCGATCTCCATCAGCTTGCTCCGGATCACGGCGGGACCGCCGGGCCACGTGAAATTCGGGATCTGCAGTCCGGTCTTCATCGCGCTATTGCCATCCCATCCGCCTTGCCCGCGGGGCTCCTCATTTGACCAGGCGCCAGAACAGGCTCCCTGCCGTCAACGACATCGCCGCGCCGAAGAAGAATGGCGCCGAAGGGCCGAAGCCCGCCCAGCTGCCGGCGCCCTGCCAGAGAATGCCCGCGATCAATGATGCTGGAAGGGCCGTGAGGCCGATCGCCGCATTGAGCAGCCCGTAGGCGGTGCCGCGTCTCTCTTGCGGCACGATATCCGCCACCAGGGCCCGCGCCACACCCTCGGTCGCCGCATAGTAGATGCCGTAGAGACCGTATAGAACCCACACGTGCCAGCCCAGTCTAGAGAATGCCAATCCCAGATACACCAATCCGTAGGCCAGCCAGCCGCCGATCATCAGCCTGCGCCGGCCGATTTTGTCGGAGAGCGATCCCAGGGGACCGGCCAGGGCTGCATAGATCAGGTTGAAGGTCATCACCATGAGCATGATCTGCAGAATGCTCAGACCGCGATTCTGGCCCAGGAGCACAACAAATGAGTCCGAGGAATTGCCGAGCGTGAATAGCACCATGACGAACAGGAACAACTTGAATCGCCGCTCCATGCCTCGCAGGCTGATGCGGATCGTCGTGCCCTTCTTTCCCGGCCTCCGGATGTCCGCCGCCCCCAGGGCAAGGACGAAAACCGCCAGGATCGCCGGGATGATGCTGGCAAGCACCGCCACCTGAAACGTGTGTCGTGTAAGCTTTGCCGCTCCAGACTGTGTGAGCCATACGATGAGCGCCGCCAATCCCAGGCCCACAAAGGCGCCCGCTGTATCCCCCGCGCGATGGATGCCGAACGCCAGGCCCCTCTGCGTTTCATCGATGCTGTCTGCCACAAGCGCGTCGCGCGGCGCGGTCCTTATGCCCTTGCCCAGCCGGTCTGCAAACCGAACGCTCAGCACCCATCCCCATGCATTCGCGAAATACAGGAAGGGTTTGGCGAGGGCCGAAAGCCCATATCCGCCAACGGCCAGCCATTTGCGCTGCCCCAGCTTGTCTGAGAGCGCGCCGGCATAGAACTTCATGATGCTGGCAGTGGTCTCCGCCAGGCCATCGATCAGCCCAATGATGGCAGTGCCCACGCCAAGAACATTGGCGAGGAATAGCGGTATTAAGTTGAAGATCATCTCCGAAGAGATGTCGGTGAGGAAGCTTGTGGCTGTTACTGCCCAGATGTTGCGCGGTAGGCGCGCGAGCCTGTTCTCGTTTTCCGCCGCGGGCATCCCCGCATTATACGCTCGCGGGCGCGGCCCGCAGGGCGGCTACTCTCCTTCGCCGCCCTGGTCATCCTCCGGTGCGGAAGGCTGCTCCACGCGCAGCACTTCGCCGTGATAATCGATGATCACCTTGAAGCCCACCATCCCCATGTAGGCGCGGGCCTCCTCGGGTATGCCCTGCTGCATAAGCGTCTCGAACTGCTTGTCGATGTTCTTGAGCTGGCTCTCGATCATCGCTTTGGAGAAGATGTCGTCCTGCCCCAGCATCTTCGCAGCCTGCTCCGAAAGGAGACCCTCGTTCCCTTTCATCAGGGCCTGCATCTGCTGCAGTACCTGGCGGTCCACTTTCTCCGCTGCAATATGCCGCTTGAAACCGGCATCGTCGACTACATAGAATGCCTCACCGCCCACCTCCGCCGATTCGGCAGGGCGGTCCAATTCATCGAAGACCAGGCCGGCAAACAGGGGTCGTGTTGGCATGCGTTGCGAAATGGCTCCGGCTACGAACTCTGCTTGCCTTCAATGGCCGCCAGCAGGATGCCGGCGGCAATGCCCATGCGCCGGTCGAATCGCCGCGCTGCGTCCATGCTGAAATCCAGGTCCAGCCTGTAGGCGAACAGGTTGAAGCGCTGCCGGAGATCGCCGACTCGCTCGCTCCCAAGCGTGACGTCATAGTCTTGCGGCAGCAGCGTTCCCAACAGCAGGCGCCGCAGCATCGCCCGGCCCATGCTGTCCTCGAACAGCCGGCCGACGACCTGGTCGTTGGCATCCAGGATCTCCCATTCGTCCCGCAGGAGTGATCGCCAGCCTTTGCGCCGCAGCGCGCCGGCCTTCTGGCCCGTCGCGCTCTCGATCACATCGTACGCCGCCGAGAAGTCGATGATCTGCCGCGCTTTGATCATCAGGACCTCGTTCGTCTTCGACTCATCCGAGTACACCCGGATGTCCTCCCGAAGCTTGAACATCTTCTGTTCGCTGAAGAGCACCAGGTTCTCCGCCGGGTCGTAGATCCGGAACTTGCCCGTGAGAGCCAGGACTTGCCGCTTGAGCAGGTACCTATCGTATCCAAATGCTGGGTTCGACATTCTCCCTCCCTGTGTAGTGGTGCATGGAATCAAAATTGCCTGCCGCACGTCGGCAGGTTGGCGACGAGGTCTTACCCGCGGCCCTCATGCGTTCGAAGATACGATCTCCACGCGCGTGCCTGTGCCGGGCAAGTGTAGATAGCGGGTGTCCACCGGGACCAGCGGGTTGGTCCAGCGATATAGGAATTTGGCGTCTTCAGGCAGCAGATTCACGCACCCATGGCTCCGCGGCGTGCCGTAGTCGTTGTGCCAATACGTGCCATGGAACGAGACGCCCGTACCCGTGAAGAACGTAACCCATGGTACTCCCGGGAGGTCGTAGCCTTGGCCCGCTCCTGCGGCGCCATCGTTGGTCATGTGAATCGTCGGCCCCTTGTGATACGTGAGGAACTCGCCCAGGGGAGTCTTGGTCCCTTTGCCTCCACTCGAACAGCGGGCCGCGAGCACGGCCTTCTCTCCCACGAATGCCGTGACAAGCTGCGCGGCTGTGTCCACCAGGATGTGCTTGCTCTCGTTCGGTACCTCGGGCGAGAGCGCGGTCAGCTCGTCGTACGGCACCAGGCGCATGTCCGCTGAATCGACGTAGAAAGTCTTGTGCAAATGATCGTCATAGATTTCATACCACACGCTCTTCTCATGCTTGTTGGCGATCACGCCCGTCACCCAGTGCGTCGTGGCGTAGTAGATGCGGTACCCGTTCTTCGCCCAGACACTGGGCTGCAGGCGCGTGATGCTGTAGGGCACGGTGATCTCGCCCAGGCGGCCCGCCACCGGGATATCGTAGTCCGGCACCTGGAAAACGCTTTCCACCGGTTGCACCCAGCCCGAGTACGTGTAACCTTCGCCGTTGAGTTGATACCACTTTGCGTTGAACGGATTACCGGCTTCTCCCGCGACTTCGCCTGTAATGGACACGACGTCATCGCGGCCGTAGGCATGCAGCTTGCGCGCCTTGAAGGCGGGTTCGCTGTACAAGCCGATGCCGCTCAGCGTCATGCGACCCTGCGTGCGCGGCTTGGCGAGGACGCGACCCACGCCGGCCTCGGCCATCAAAGCGCCGAGCATGCCGGCGGCCGAGAGTTTGAGGAAATCGCGCCGCGAGAAGGGGAGCTGCTCCATTTGTGTCCAATCGATTGTATCTGAATTGCGGATGCAGCCGCACAAGCTTGCGTCCGCGGTCTTATGGGATTCTAAGAGATCGAGAGCCTGCTCATTCTCAAGCGTGGACACATAGATGCGTCCACGTTCACTGCATTACGAAGAGCGTGCATGGCGAGCGCACGCCGGACGCTGCCCGGCAAGCGAATACCCGGCCGCCGGGCACCTCGTCATCCGGCTTGGCCCGTGGGAAGTGCAGTCTGGGAGAAGATTTTTCTGGCAGACGAGTCGAAGGCAAAGGCGCGAATGCGCCGGATTAGTAATGAACGTTTACAACTGTGCCGACGGAGGAGAAGTTGTACAGCCATTCTGCGTCCGGGATGCTCAGGTTCACGCAGCCGTGGCTCATGGGTGTTCCGAAGTTGCTGTGCCAGTATGTGCCATGCAGCCCGTAGTCTTTGTAGAAGTACATGATGAACGGCACATTGGGCAGATAGTAGTCCGCTCCGCTCATATCCGAGTACCGCAGCTTCACCCAGATCTTGTACTTGCCGGTCACTGTGGGCGTCAGGTACGTGCCCGTCGATACCAGGAATGAATTGACGATCGTGTCCCCGGCATACGCGTACACCATTTGCTGCGAGAGGTTCACGTCGATCCAGTGCGTGCCACCGCTCACATCGCCCGGCGGTGGTTGGACTGCCGTGGGTTGAAATTCGGGCGTGGGTGTGTCGGCCACGTAGTCCATCGAGAGCGTGCCGGACCAGGTCGGCTCTGCGGTCGGGATCTCGGTTTCGGCAGAGACTTCCGTGGGGATGGGCGTCGGCATATCCATGGACGCAT
Source organism: Anaerolineales bacterium (assembly GCA_036524055.1). Taxonomy (GTDB): domain Bacteria; phylum Chloroflexota; class Anaerolineae; order Anaerolineales; family Villigracilaceae; genus Fen-1038. Next base: position 30,467 of record DATDCZ010000144.1, read on the forward strand.
CCGACTCGACGGCCGTGGGCGTCGGGTCGATGTCAACAGTCGGAGTGGGCAGCGGCCACGTGTCGCCGCCCCCGATGGATGCCGTGTAGGTTGGCTTGGGAATGGATGCCTGCGCCCACTGCTGAGGTACTTGCGTGGGTTCATACGCGAGCGCCGGCTTGGCCATCAGGGTTGCAATGAACGGCGAGCTCATGGCGGCGACGCCGGCGATCGCCAGGATTAAGCAGCCCGTCAAGAGCACGAGCAGCGGAATAAGCAGTGGTGCGCGCTTGCGCTGCGTCGCGGGCGCGATCCGCCCCACAGACGTTGAGGATTTTTGTGTGCTCCCCGGGCCCCCCGCCATGCCTTTGCCGGTCTCCGCCAGTTCCCGGTTGGGGTCGCGCAGCCGCGCCATCACCCATTCCATGCCGCTGCGGGCGCGCGCACTCTCAGGATTGATCTGCAGCGCCTTCTGGATGAATTCCATTCCCTGCCGCGGACCTGCTACAGCCGCAAGCACCAGCCACGGATCCTCCAGGTGCGGCGCGATCTTGGCTGCGCGCTCGGCCCACTGCCGCGCCAGCCGTTGGTCGCCGTGGCTGAGCGCCAGGCGCGCCCGCTGGATGGCGGACTGGGCTTCTTGGAGCGGGGTCGTCATGGCGTCACCGTGGGCATAGGAGTAGGCTCAACGTTCTCATTATTGATGAAGCACAGCAGACCGTTCACCACCCCGTCCGCGACCTGGTCGGTGTGCTCGGTGAGCATCTCGCGATCCAGGTTGAGGAAGCCGGTCTCGATGATCCCGGCGATGGTATTCGGGTCGATCTCCGAGAACGCGTGGTACCCCGTCATGTCTGAGGTAATGCTGCCGGCATGGAACGGCAGTCCGGTGGCGGCATGGTAGCGATCCACCATGCATGCCACCAGCCGGTTGGCACGGTTTACGTCTCGCGTGTCGAGCGCCGCAGCCATCTTGAACCCCGTGGCCTCAGCGTTGATGTAGTCACACGAGTCGTTGTGGATCGATAGGATCGCCACCGCACGGTATCCGTTCAGGCGCGTGTCGAACTCATTGAGCAGGTCCACTTGGTAGCCGCGTTCCACCAGTTTCTGCTGAACCAGCGTGGCGATCTTGAGGTTCACGTCCGCCTCGGTCAGGTCCACCTCGCCACTGGAGTTGACGCACGTGGCCCCGGAATCGTTCCCGGAGTGTCCGGCCACGATCCCGATGCGCAGGGTCGGCTGCGCCGGAATGGCCGGATTGGCCACGGGTTGCGGCGTGAGCAGAATGGACAGCCGCTCAGACAGGGACGCGGCTGAGAAGCTCTGGGGCGTCCAGGCCACGAAAACTGTGGCAAGCAGGACGGCCATCAGCAGCGTGGTCCGGACCGCGTGCAGTGGTTCGCTTCGCTCCTCGGGCGCCTCTGGCGCCACCGGCTCGTCCTCCACCGACGACGGCAGACGGGATCGCAGGGATGGATCCATCGGTAGGATGCTAATGTATTTGTGCGAAATTGCAAGGGCATTTTTGACCACAGCCGCGTGGAACGGGCCCGTGGGGCGGGGGAAAATGCACACTCCTTGACACCCCTATGGGGCGCCTTTATGATGAAATGACAATGGACATGCTATTGGACACACCTGCGGGGCGCGGCGATCAACTGCGCGCGGCCATGCGAGCCTGGACTACGGGGGTGGCAATTGTCACCGCTGCCCACGAAGGCCGGCAGCACGGCATGACGGTGAGCTCATTCACCTCGGTATCACTGGATCCGCCGCTCATTGCGGTTTCTCTCAGCAAGGCCAGCCACACGCATGATCTCGTCCGCCGCGCCGGCGCCTTCGGCGTGACCATCCTGGCTTCGAGCCAGTGGCAGCTTTCGGAAAGGTTTGCCGGTCGCGTCGGGGGCGACGGGGATCGCATGGAGGGGGTGCCAACGGAGACCTTCATCACGGGCGCGCCCTTCCTCAAGGGCGGCCTTGCCTTCCTTGACTGCCGCGTCACGCAAGCCGTCCGCGCTGGCATGAACACGCTCTTCCTGGCCGAAGTGCTGACCGTCCGCGGCGATGATCACGACACGCCGCTGGTCTACCACGACCGGGCATATCGCCGTCTGGAGGACTGAACAGGCTCGACGCGGGGCAAGAGAGTCCCGCGGCCGATCTCGCTGGGTGGGTTGGGGCTTGGGGATCGCAGTAGGGGAAACATGGACGACAAACTGACGACCGAAGAGAAGCAGGTGTTGCTGCGCCTGGCGCGCAGCGCGTTGGAACGCGGCGTCCGCGGCCAGGATCCGCCCGCTGTCGATCTCAAAACGATGACTCCACGGCTGAGACAATCCGGGGCCTCGTTCGTGACCTTGACGGTCAAAGGTGACCTGCGCGGTTGCATCGGCGCTCTCGAGCCCTCGCAGCCGCTGGCCCTGGACGTGTGCGAGCATGCGCTCGCGGCTGCCCTTGAGGATCCGCGTTTCCGCCCGGTGGCGCCAGAGGAACTTGAGCACATCGATGTCGAAGTCTCGCGCCTGACACTGCCGCGCGACCTGGAATACATCGATGCGGAGGACCTGCTTCGCAAGCTGCGCCCTGGTGTGGACGGCGTGATCCTGCGCGATGGCAGGCTCCGGGCCACCTTCCTGCCCCAGGTTTGGGAGAAACTCCCGGACAGGGCCGAGTTCCTGGACCACCTATGTTCCAAGATGGGAGCCACGCCCGGTGTGTGGCGGCAACGCCATTTGCAGGTGCAGACCTACCAGGTGGAGGAATTCCACGAGTAAATCAGGGGGATAAGTCAAGTTCAGAGCGGCGCGCAACGAAACTGCACGGGGCAACCGCGCGCAGCGGCACTACAATGCGACCCGGGCGCGGATACTGATGACGGAAGCCACCGATACCATGTTCGAGGAGGCGGTCGAGGCCCTGCGGCAGGAGAATCCTGCCCGGGCTCGAGAGCTGTTGACGCGGCTCATCAAGGCCAACCAGAAGAACGTGACGTACTGGCTGTGGATGAGCGCCGCCGTCGAAACAACCAGGGAACGCGTCTACTGCCTCGAGACCATCCTCAAACTGGATCCGCGCAACGAAGCGGCACAGCGCGGCCTGACCATCCTGGGCGCTCGTCCCCCCGACCGGCGCGTAAAGCCATTCCAGATGAACCGCTCGCGCGCCTGGGAAGACAAGCTCCTGCTCGAGAATGAAGCCCCGCATCAAACCGTGTTGGGATCCTTTGCCAGCAATCCGCTGACCCGGCTGGTGGCCACCGTGCTCACCGGCCTTGTGCTCATAGCCGCGGTCTTGGTCATTGGCATAAACTCGCGGGCGGCCGTGTTCCAACCGGGCGGGCTCCTGCCCGTGCTCGGCTCTGCCACTCCCACGGCCACCGAGATCGACATTAGTCAGGTCCAGGTAGCCAGCAAGCAGGCGCCCACGCCGCTGGCCGTGTTGCTCGGAGTCTCCTACACACCCACCCCCGTATACGTGAATACACCGCGTGCGCCCGTCTCGGCTGCGGCCTACCGCATGGCCCAGGAAGCGGAAGCGCGCCGCGACTGGGATCGATACGCCGAGCAGATGCTGAAGGTCCAGGAAATGGAACCGAAGGCAGCCGACGTCCAATACCTGGTCGGGGAGAAGTTCCGGACTGAGGGTGCATGCAGCCGGGCGCTGTACTACTACAACGAGGCCCTGAAGATCGACAATGCTTTCGCCCCCGGGTACCTGGGCTTGGCGCGGGCGCGGCAGTGCGCAGAACCCAGAGTCAATGTGCTGCTGCTGTACGATCTGGCCCTGGAATCGGATCCCGCATACGGTGAGGTGTACCTCGACCGCGCCGCGTACTACATGGATCACAGCAATATTGCGGATGCCGAGTCGGATCTCGCACAGGCCGGGCGGCTCATGCCCAACTCTGCCCTCGTCCCGCTTGAGCGGGCGCGGCTCTATTTCATGCAGGGACAGGACGCCAGGGCCCTCTCGGCCGCCCAGAAGGCCAACAGCATCGACAAGACCCTGCTGCCCGCGTACTTCCTGCTGGGGCGCGGCTATGTAGCGGCCGCAAAGTATGCCGACGCCATCCCGCCGCTCAGGATCTTTCTGGTGTACGAGGCCGAGAATGCGGATGCCCTCACCCTGCTCGGGCGGGCGCTCACTGAAACCGGAGACTACCGCGCCGCGGTCGACGCCCTCAACGAGGCCATCCGGCTGGATCGGAATCAAACCGCCGCCTACGCCTACCTGGGCACCTCGTACTTGCGGCTGGATAACCTGGCCGGCGCCGAGATCAACTTGCGGCGGGCCATCGAGTATTACCCCGATTCGTTCGACGCACAGATCGGCTTGACAGAGATCTACTATAGGAAGGGCACCTACGGAAACGCGTATCTCCAGGCCGAGACCGCCATGTCCAAGGCCAATGGCAACACCCAGAAGGCGCTGGCCATCTACTGGAGGGCGCTGACACAGGAGGGTCGCCTGAGTTGGGCGGATGCGCTCAAGGATTGGCGCAGCCTGCTCAACATGCCGCCCAGCGCCATGACGCCTGAAATGCGCAGCAAGGCCGAAGATCACATCCGCATCATTGTGGCCCAGGCTGCAACGCCCAAGCCTGTTACTCCGAGCGCGACCGCCACTCCCACGCCCACCAGCCGGCCGGGCAGCACCGCCACCCCGCCGCCCCGGACGCCCACGCCCGGCTCGTAGACGGTCCTTTCACGCGCATCACTTCCCCAAAAAGAAAAGACCTCCGCCATTACCGCGGAGGTCTGTCAAAGCGTGCCCTGTCTTCAGGGCACGGGCACAACGCCCGCAGGTAATGCCAGTTGTAGATGCCGTAATCGTGGCCATCCTCCCAGACGATCGTCAGCGCATACGAACCCACGGCTCTGACGTTGGCGATGCGCGTGGCCGGCGAATCCTCGAGCTGCTGCTCGAAGACGGACGCATCCGGTTCGGCGTGCATATTCTCGTGGCCGCCGCGGCAGCCCGCACACGGACATGCCGCCCGCAGCAGTCCGAACGGGTACGTGCTCACGTGCGAGTCATCCCAGGAGACGATGAACTCGCGCAGCCCCTTGTTGACGGTGACGTTGGTAGGTTTCTCAGACATGAGGATGGGAACGATATGCCGTAGCTCTAAGGCGCGGGCACCGCGGCCAGGTAGTCGGCGGCAGCCCAACCGGAGCGGGTTTCATCATAAGGCGCAACCAGGTACCACCAGGTGTATCCATCCGCTTCCTGCGGACCGTCTTTCACGATGAAGGTCTCGGCCTCTTCGCCAAGGAACACGGTATCGCCGTTCTGGCCCGGCTCGCGGCGGATGCGCAGCCCCGCGCCTTCCGTGCCGGTGATCTGCACGTACGCGCCGATGCCGATCTGCCCGACGGGCGTTGGAGAACCGGACGGCTGTGCCGTAGCCGTCGGGTTCGCGGTCGCGGTCGACGGGGGAATGAGCGTGATGTCCGCGGGCACGAATCCCAGCGGTGGCGCCTGGCGCGCCGAAGTCCAGCCGATGGACATGAGCGTGATCCCCAGCAGGCACGCCGCCACCAGCAGTGCGCCCAGTATCGTCCAGGTGTTGACGAGGTCCGGCAGATTCGTGTGCTTCATGGAAGCATGAAAAAGGCCATGCCCAGTATGAGGTAGATGCCCAGCAGCGCCGAGCCCTCCAGCCAGGTGGATTCGCCGTCGTTGGAGACCAGCACCGTGATCACCACCGCCGCCAGCAGCGCCAGCAGCTCGAACTGGTTGAAGATCAGCTGCATCGGATGACCCAGCAGCAGGCTGATGAATACCAGCAACGGCGCCACGAAGAGGGCGATCTGCAGGCTCGAGGAGACCGCGATCTCGGTGCTCAGGTCCATCTTGTTCTTGGACGCCATCTGCACCGCCACCAGGTGCTCGGCCACGTTGCCGATCAGCGGCACCAGGATGATGCCCAGGAAGAACTCGGATATGCCCACACTCTCGATCACGGCCTCGGCCACGTGGACGAGGCTCTCACTCAGCCACACCACGCCGGCGGTGGAGATGGCCAGGATGCCGATGGATTTCCACAGCGCCCAGTTGGGCGCATCGCCCTTGGGCAGCGTGACCGAGATGGGGCTGGGCTGCGCCCGGGTGGCGCGCGCAGACGCGAACAGCCCGAGCGCGTACAGCACCAGCATCACGATCGCCACGCCGATGCTGAGGGCCTCGATCGGCGAGTGCCCCGCCTCCGTGACGGTGTGCGGCGCGACGCCCATGGAGGCGCTGAACACCGACGGGATCACCAGCGCGATCACGGCCAGCACCAGCAGGATGGCGTTGCGGCTGGCGTTGGTCTTGTCGAACTTCTGCAAGCCGTGACGGATGCCGCCGACCAGCATGGACGCGCCCAGCA
>DATDCZ010000145.1:0-2149 GCA_036524055.1 Anaerolineales bacterium
CGCGTCAAGCTCGTCTCCTTCACCGGCTCAACCAGCATCGGCGTGCATGTGTCCGAGGCCGTGGCGAAACGCTTTGGCCATACCATCCTCGAACTGGGCGGCAACAACGGCATCATTGTGTCCGAGAAGGCCGACCTTTCCATGGCCACTCGCGCGATCCTTTTCGGCGCGGTGGGCACTGCGGGCCAGCGCTGTACATCGACGCGCCGCATCATCATGCACAAATCCATCTCGGACGATCTCACGCAGCGCCTGGCGGACGCCTACAAACAGGTTCGCATCGGCGATCCATTGAAACCGGATACCCTCATGGGTCCGTTGGTCGTGAACACCTCCGTGGAGGAAATGATGGACGCCATCAAGCAGGCGGTTGCCGATGGCGGCAAGGTGATCTCTGGCGGACACATGCTGCCGGCGCTGGGGCCGAACTTCGTCGAACCCACCATCATCAAAATGCCCGCCCAGACCGAGATCGTCAAGACGGAGACCTTCGCGCCCATCCTGTACCTGCTGGAGTACGGCACCCTTGAGCAGGCCATCCATATCCACAACGACGTGCCGCAGGGGCTTTCCAGCGCCATGTTCACGGATTCGGTTCGTGAAGCCGAGGCATTCCTCTCGGCGGCCGGCTCCGATTGCGGCATCGCCAACATCAACATCGGCACCTCGGGCGCGGAGATCGGCGGCGCCTTCGGCGGTGAGAAGGAGACCGGAGGCGGCCGCGAATCCGGCTCGGATGCATGGAAGACCTACATGCGGCGCCAGACCAATACCATAAACTGGTCAAAGCAGCTGCCCTTGGCCCAGGGCATCAAGTTCGGCGACTAGTGTTCGGGCTTCAGATTCCTTCCGCCGTGGAAAGGATCGGGGTGGTTCAACAGATATGACGTGGGCGGAGGCCATCCTGGCGCGTTCGAGCGACAGACAAGCAGTGCACGCGGGCGATTTCGTTGAGCCACAACCTCGAACAAAAAAGAAACGGCGCAGATGCATGCATCTGCGCCGTTCGCTTATGTGAATTCTGGGATCCGTGGCTTTAGGGTTCGTAGATCGCGGCATCCTCTCCGATACCAAGCTCATCCATCGGCTCTTCCGCCGGCTTGCGATCCAGGAACTGCAGCGTGTTGGCGGCCACCTTGGTAAAGTACTTGACCTCGCCGCTCTTGTCCTCGTAACGGTCTGTCTGAAGGCGCCCCTCGACATACACCAGGCTGCCTTTTTTCAAATACTGCTGGCTGATCTCTGCGAGCCGGCCCCAGACCTCAACGTTGAACCAGTCGGTGGCCTCCTTGTTCTCGTTGCCGGCCTTCCAGCGTCTTGTCACGGCCAGGCTGAATTGCGCGACTTTTCTTCCACTGGGAACCGTTCGCGTTTCGGGATCCTTTCCCAGGTAGCCAATCAGCTGTACTTTGTTTAGAGCGGGCATGCTGTCCTCCTTGTGGATTTCAATGGACGGGCGGCACGGATGGCGTTGCAGCGGTTGGGGCTTTTAGAGGATGTGTGTGTGTTCTCCATTCTGTCTCCTGGTCTCTAAAAGGACGGATTGTGTCAAAAATGATTTTAGCACATATTTTCTACTCGTCAATATGGGGGGCGGAATTCCCAGCGGGGCGCGAATAGAGATCGGCACGGGCAGCACCAACGCCCGTGCCGATCTCTGTACCCCAGTAGCGTTTGCTGAAGGAAGCTTCCCCGCTCTCCCCTAGTTATCCGTCAGCACCTCCACCGGGGTGGAACTGTTGACCGTCGTGCCGTTGCCAAGTTGTCCATCGAGATTCTGGCCCCAGCACTCGATCAGCGTGTCGAGCAGCGTAGCCGTCACGATCACGCACGCATGGTTGCGGCCGACGCCAAGGTCAATTGCCCCCGGCAGGCCGGTCACCGAGACCGGTTTCGTGCTCTCCACCGTCGAATTGTTGCCAAGTTGACCGTAGTTGTTTGCCCCCCAGCATTTCACAGAGCCATCCGCCAGCCTGGCGCAGACGTGCTCCACACCGCTATCCACCTCAATAACGCCGCTCAGGCTGCCGACTTCGGTCGCGCCGGTGGATTCGATCATCACCGGAGTACCCTGCGTATCCAGCCCGATCATCAACTCGCCGAAGCGGCTGACCGACACCTGGGTGTTTTGCTCGGGGACCGCGCCGGT
>DATDCZ010000146.1:0-1773 GCA_036524055.1 Anaerolineales bacterium
CAAGGATGGGGATGAGGATGAAAGCCGCAAAGACCGCCACCGCCACGTACGGCCGCGCCCGCGCGCCGCGCGCAGACATGGGGCCGTATTTTGCCTTGACGTCCGGCGGGTAATCGCCCACCCACATGTCGAGGGCGATCATCCCGCTGATGATCATAATGAAGGTCAGCACCAGCGACAGCAGCGCACCGTTGATCAGAGCACTCGTGAAGAGAAGATTCCAGTCGGACAACGGGACCTCCCTGTTGGGGGGCCATTCTACGGCGAATCCTGGATGAACGGGAGCCGTATCAAAGCGTTCGGATGCTGTGAACCGCCGCAAGTGCAATCATGTACTTATGGCGATATTCCCTATTGTAATTGCCGTCTTGCTCCGTATAATGAAACCCATACAGTGAGGACCTAGGAGGCGACGCAATGCAGAGACGCTTGCTCGTATCGGTAGCCGCGGGCGGATTGTTGCTGGCTGGCCTAATGCTCCTGTCCGGGACGGCGGCCCGCGCGCAATGCGGGCCGAATGACACCAACTGTGAAAAAGAGAAGAAGGCGACCCCAACAGACATACCCGCGACGCCAACCAGTACGCCGGTAGCCTGTACGGAGCGCATCTGGTACGTGGATGCGGACGCCGACGGCTACGGCAGCCCCTATGGCAGCTCTAAGTACGCCTGCGAGGCGCCGGCCGGCTATGGCGGACTGCTGGGCGACTGCAACGACGCCAATGCCTCGATTCGACCGGGCGCAACCGATATCTGCGGTGACGGAATCGACCAGGACTGCAGCGGATCAGACGCCGTCTGCGCGGTCGCGGCGCCGGCGCCGATTACCGACGCCGGCCTGCGCAGCGAGCCCATCTCCCCGTGGGCCGTGGGTGGGGGCGGCTTGCTGCTCGGCATTCTGATCGGCCTGCTGGTTCCCTTCAAGCTGGGCAGCTTCTTTGACTCCCAGCCCGGCGGGAAGGCGGGCAGCACCAATCCCGGTCCGCCCGGCCTCGACGCGGGTGAAACCGATCCAGCGGGCAGCTTCTTTGACTCGCGCCCCGGCGGGAGGGCGGGCAGCACCAATCCCGGCCCGCCCAACGTCGGCGAGGCCGCGCTGAGGGCCCGCGAGGCTGCGTTGAACGCCCGCGAAGCTGCACTCAACGCGCGCGAGGCAGCCCTGCGCGGCAGCAGCGGACCGGGTACGCTCTAAGCCGCGGCCCGCGCAATTCCGCCACAACCCAATCCAGAGTCGAGGACCTCGACTCTGGATTTCTTTTCAGGGGTCCTTGGCTGAGTCGGAGCGCTGGAAATTCCCTACCCCCTCCGCCCTCCGGGCGCCTCCCCCAAATGCACGTTCAGCACGCGGCTCTACCATGGCCCTCCACGTGCATTTGGGGGAGGCAAGAGGGGGTCCAAAGCCTCCTCCACCTGCAGACGCGAGATCGCGGAGCAAGCTGAGCAAAGTGAATGGGGGCAGGGAGGTGGGCGGAGGGGGGTCCTGAAATCACGCTAACTTCAGCGCATCAAGTATGGCGGCAATCACACCCTCAATATCGTTCATCACCTGGCTGTTCCAAAACCTGACGACGCGATAGCCTTGCGACTCAAGGAGCTTCGTCCGTGCAACATCGTTCTGTGAGCGTTCCATATGGCCGCGGCCGTCGAGCTCAATGACCAGCCGATGCTTCGGGCTGCAGAAATCGACCACGTATCTTCCTATCGCGTGCTGCCTCCGGAAGCTGACGCCGCGCAGCTGGCTTCGGCGAAGGTGAGCCCAGAGCCTGGACTCTGC
>DATDCZ010000147.1:0-2398 GCA_036524055.1 Anaerolineales bacterium
GACGGGCACGCTGAAGGCCTTGTTGGTCCCATGCTGCACCGTTGTGCTCGCCTCAACCGGAGAGGCCTGAAGGTAGTTGAACAATGTCACGGTGGTGTCGCCGATGGCTCCACTCTCGATGGCAAACTCGAGATCTCCGCCGCTGTGTGCATCGGACAGGGTTGCATCCACAATCAGTTCAACGCTGCCGCCGGAACTGGCACGGTCGATGGGCTGGTTGATGGAGAAGCGGTTGTCGCCTTCGCCGTGGGCGGTGGCCTCCGGGCTCACGGATACAAGCTGCGCGTCGGTCAGGGTGCCGCCGCTGCTCAAAGTGAGGGTCGCCCAATCTGAGGTGGTCGTGATCCGGAGGCGGACCTTGACAGGAGGCGCCACCGCCGATTGAGGTGCGCCTTCGGCTGTCGGAGCGCTGGGACAAAGGGCCTCATGACCCGGGGCGCACCACTCCACACCGCCGCCGACCATCGTCATCCACACCTTGATGTTCCGGATGGCGTTGAGATCGGCTGCCGGGTTTCCCGAAAGGATGATGAGGTCGGCATACTTCCCGGGGACCAGGCTGCCCACCTCTGTCTCACGGAACATGGCATAGGCGCCTTCGATCGTCATCATCGGCAGTGCCTCGTCGAGGGTCAGGGTCTTGTTACCAGCCCACGAAGGATCCGGGCATTCGCTCAGATCTCCAGCGATCTCGTTGGGGGTAACCATGCTGTATAGATGGAAGAACGGATTGATGGAGGCCCACGGAAAGTCGCTGTGCCAGGCGAAATGCGCATCCGGACTGGCATCCAGCATGGCTCGAAAGGGGAAGTTCCATGCCCGGTACTCCGGCGGATCGGGAACAATTCCATGAGCAAAGAACACGTCCTTGCACGACCAAATATTGCCCTGGAGCGTCCCGACCACCCCCAGCTGCTGATAGCGCGGATAGTCGTCCGGGTTTACGGTCACGTTGTGTTCGATCCGGTGCCGCAGCGTGTTCGGCCGTCCGTTCAGGGTGTGCTCGATCGCATTCAGAGCCTCGTTGACAGCCCGGTCGCCAATGGCGTGGATCGCAACCTGGTAACCTGCCGCGTCAATGTTCGACACGATGGTATTCATCTGGTCCTGGGTGAACCACAGATCGCCTTTTCCGCCCGCGGCGCGATCCCAGCTGACGGCGGCATAACCACACGAGCCCCCATCCGCGTACACCTTCACGCCCGCGATGCGCAGCATTTCCCCAGGCGTGTGCGTTGGGGGATACTGCTTGTACCAGTCGCCCAAGACCTTGCCGCAGGCATCTGCATATGCCAAGTAGAGACTTGTGCGCAGCCGGAGTTTGCCGGAATCGTCCAAAGCCTGCATCTCTTGCAGGAAGTCGGCGGATGTGAACAGGTTCCCCACTGTGGTGATCCCGTTTTGGAGGGCTAATTCCTGGGCCTTCGCGAGGGTTCCAGTGGCGGGAGTGTTGAGTTCATTGAGCAAGTGTGTATGTGCATCGACAAAGCCGGGCATCAACGTAAGGCCCTGCAGGTCGATCACTTGCGTGTTGCCGGTCTTGAGCGCCAGGATCTCGTCATTCGACCCAACAGCCAGTATCTTGTCGCCGGCCAGCGCGATGGCTTGCGCCGTCGGCTGAGCCTTGTCCATGGTGAGCACAACGCCGTTGTGGAAGATCAGCGTGGCCGGTCCTGATTCGACGGTCGAAGGACTAACGGGCGCAGCGGCCGGCACTTGAGGTGCGGTCGTGGGGGAGGGCCCAGTGGGACGGGGACCGCATGCGGCCGCCACGGCCGCGAGAGCGAGGGCCGCGGTTAAGGCGCGCGCGATCCGGCGGGCTGTTATTTGGTTATGCAAGTGTTTCACCCTTCTGAGTTGGCCGATCGGTGGTTTCTGACCCCGCAATCCGCGTTGCCGCTTCTCTGGACGCGGCGGAGCCTCAATCAGTATATCCGAAGCTACAACGAGCAACCGCCGACATGCAACCGGATCTGCGAAGCTAGTCTATGAATTCACGAGGACGAACGCGCCAAGGAATTGGACACCCACTTGCCTTTTTCACTTGCGCGATCCGGCGCGATCATCCGGCAGAGAAAAATGACGCTTGGGGCGTCGCAACTTAATAACTAGAACTAGCTATTGAAATGTAAGCACCCTGCGTCGGGTGCTTTTTTGTATGCTTGCGTAGCTCAATGGCAGAGCGGCCGGCTGTTAACTGGAAGGTTGCGGGTTCGATTCCCGTCGCAAGCGCCAGCTCCCACAATTTAAAAGCGTAAGGAGGCCTCTTTCGAGACCTCCTGACCGGCTGTTACTCTCATTGTAGCACAGCCAGTTTAGGAGCGCACTAACCTAACCGTAGGTATGTTTGCTATGTCAAAAAATAATACATGGAAGTACATTCTGCAATCTGTCATCT
>DATDCZ010000148.1:0-7747 GCA_036524055.1 Anaerolineales bacterium
TGCATGGTCTTGTTGGAGAATATGCCGATGCTGAAGATCGAGGCGAACTCCGACCGCACGGTGTAGGCCCGGAAGAGTTCGCACAGTGACAGCGTGGCGAATGCCATCGTCTCGGCCGTCTGCACGTCCACGCCGGTCCAGTCATATTGCAGCAGGAACGTCAGCGGGTTGACGCCGGGCGGCATCACCTGTCCCGCGCCGAGGTGCCAGAGCAGCCCCAGCGCGAAAGCCGTCAGCACCGCGCCCGCCTGCGCGAACATCTGCACCACGATGCCGATGCGCATGGTCGAGTTGACGATCGGTTCGTTCTTGGCGCGCGGCTTACGCAGCATGGTATCCGGGTCGCCTTTTTCCATTGCCAGTGCCAGCGCCGGTGCACCGTCCGTGATCAGGTTGAGCCATAGCAGCTGGATGGCGGTCAGTGGTGAGGGCAGGCCCGCCAGCGTCGCCAGAAAGATGATCACTATCTCCGCCACATTTGCCGAGAGCAGGAAGAACACGAACTTGCGGATGTTTGAATAGATGATGCGCCCCTGCTCGACGGCCGCCACGATGCTGGCGTAGTTGTCGTCGGTCAGCACCATGTCGGCTGTGCCCTTGGCGACGTCGCTGCCCGTGATGCCCATGGCGATGCCGATGTCGGCGCGCTTGATGGCCGGCGCATCGTTGACCCCGTCGCCTGTCATGGCTACCACTTCCTGGTTTGCCTGCAGGGCGTCCACGATGCGCATCTTGTGCTCCGGCGATACGCGTGCGAAGACGTCTGTCTGCTCGACCTCGCGCGTGAGGTCCTCATCACTCATCGAATCCAGGTCGGTGCCCTTGGCCACCTTGTGGCCGGGCCGCAGCAGCCCGATGGACTCGGCGATGGCGCGGGCGGTATTGGCGTAGTCGCCCGTGATCATGATGGTGCGGATGCCCGCCTTCTGAGCTTTCGCCAGCGCCGGCCGCACCTCCTCGCGCGGCGGGTCGATCATGCCCACCAGGCCCGCGAACACCAGGTTGCTCTCGAGATGGTGGGTGGGTACCTTCTCGATGTCGTCCGGGACATCCCGCTCAAGCCGGTATGCAAATCCCAGTGCCCGCAGCGCGTCTTTGGTCATGGCATCGTTCGCCGCAAGGATCCGCGCGCGCACCTCCTCGGTCAGAGGCTCGGTCTTATCCTCCATGGTCTGGTAGTCCGTGCACAGACCCAGCACCACGTCCGGCGCGCCCTTTACGGCGATGACATCCCAGTCCAATTGCTGCTTGTCGTAGAAGGGCGAGGGATCTCCGGGCTGCGGATTCTTCACGTCGTGAATGGTGATCATGCGCTTGCGCTCGGAGTCGAACGGCACCTCACTCTCGCGCGGGTAGGCAGCCTTCATGTCGACGCGGTAGGCGCCTGCCTTGGCAGCCGCCACGATCAGAGCACCTTCGGTCGGGTCGCCCACGATGCGGAAGACTTTGCCGCCCTCCTCGTCGCCCTCGTCGAGGTCCACCTCTTCCAGTTCCGAGTCGTTGTTCAGCACTCCAAGCCACAGCACTGTTCGCGCCGCCGGGTATTTGGCGATGTCCACGACCTGCTGGTTCTCGCGGAAGTCGCCAAAGGGCGCATAACCGGTGCCGCTGATCTCCAGCATCTTCCCGTCGGCCCACAACCGCGTCACGGTCATCTCGTTTTGCGTCAGCGTGCCGGTCTTGTCCGAGCAGATCACCGTTGCGGAACCCAGCGTTTCCACCGAAGCCAGCTTGCGGATCAGAGCGTGGCGCTTGATCATCTCCTGCATGCCCAGCGCCAGGCTGATGGTGACCACCGCGGGCAGGCCCTCGGGCACGGCCGCGATGGCCAGGCTCACCGCGATGATGAACACGTCGGTGATCACCTTCACGTTCTGCGACAGGTACTGCATCGGGGCCGCGAACAGCCCCGCGATCTCCGTGTTGTTAACCAATGCCACCAGGAAGACGACTGTTACCAGCACCAGCGCGGCGTAGCTCAGCATCTTGCCCAGCTGGTCGAGCCGGCGCTGCAATGGAGTGGTCTCCACCTCCACGTTCTGCAGCATGGTCGCGATCAGCCCCAGTTGGGTGTGCATGCCGGTGCTCGTCACCACACCCCGGCCGCGGCCGTACGAGACCAGCGTTCCCATGAAGGCGGTGTTCTTGCGGTCGCCCAGCGGCACATTGCGTTCCAACACGCTGGCGGAGTTCTTCTTCACCGGAAGCGATTCGCCCGTGAGCGAGGCTTCCTCGATGCGCAGGTTCACGGCTTCCAGCAGCCGCATGTCCGCTGGCACAAAGTTGCCCGCCTCCAGATACACGATGTCGCCTGGCACCAGGTCGCGCGCCGGGATCACGGTTCTGCGGCCGTCGCGCATCACGTGCGCCTCGGGTGCAGCCAGCCGTTTGAGCGCGGCCAGCGCCTGCTCTGCGCGGCGTTCCTGCACGATTCCCAGCACAGTGTTCAGCACGACGATCGCCATGATCGCGGCTGCATCCACCCATTCGCCCAGTAGTGCCGAGACCGCCGAGGCTGCGATCAGCAGCAGCACCACGAAGTTGTTCAGCTGCTCCCACAGCGTCGCCAGGAAGCTGGTCGGCTTGCCCTCTTGCAACTGGTTTGGCCCGAAGCGCTCCAGGCGCTCCTCGGCCTCATGGGCGGTCACGCCCGTCTCGCGCACCTGCAGATCATCCAGCACCTGGTCCATATCCAGTGCATGCCAGGCGGTTTGTTCGATCGTGCCGACGTTTCCTACCCTGAGCTCATCCGTCATCAAAGCCTCGAATTGTCCGATATGTTAAGAAAAAGACCACCACGGCTCCCGTGGTGGTCTTGCCAGCGCTTCGTTGCGCATGGATTGCCGATGGCATCTCTGCCAATGATGTGACGACAATCCATCCTGCGAATATGCGGGGGGCAGGCGGCTACTCCCCAACCGCAATGGAGTGTATACGTCGGGTTGGAGATTGTCAAGCCGGACTACTCACGTTTGTCTCAGATGGACTGCGCTGATCGTCTAGGCATCGGGCGCGATGTGTGTCCCCGGAGCGATGTCTGCGTCCTTCGGCAGCACCACGATCCCATCTCTCACGAACCACGTACCGTGATCCGCCTCTGTGCCGCGCGGGAAGGGTCGGATCACGACCCCCTCCCCGAGGCGGACGTTCTTGTCCAGGATGGCGCCTTCGATGTCGCAGTTCGGTCCGATGCCAAGCTCGGGCGAATAGTAATCTGCACCATTGACGACCGAGTCAACGATGCGTGTCCCGGCCGCGATCTGGCTGCGAAGTCCAATGACTGAGTGTGTGATGCGCGCCTTCTCGATGCGGCAGCCTTCCGCCAGCAGTACGTCCGTCAGCATGCTTTCCTTCATGACGCTGCCCGGCAGCACCGGCTCGTGAGTGTAGATGGGCAGCTTCGGGTCATAGAAGTTGAATGAGGACTCTGGCGACGCCAGCATCAGGTTGGTCTCGTAGTATGCCCGGATGGTTCCGATATCCCTCCAGTAGCCCCCAAAGCCGTAGCCAAAGACGGTGTGGGTGTGGACTGCCTCCGGAATGATGTCGATGCCGAAGTCGGCGTGGCTGGGATGATAGGCCAGGATGCTCTCGAGCACGCCTACATTGAAGAGGTAGATGCCCATCGATCCCAGGAGGGGCATGGCTTCATCATCCCGGCTCACGAACCTTTCGACCGTGGCGGGGTCCTGCGGTTTCTCCACGAAATCGGAGATGCGTCCGTTCTTCTCGACCTTGAGAATGCCGAGGCGGCCGGCTTCGCTGCGGGGAACGGGGTGAACCGCGACCGTGATCTGCGCGTTGTGCTCACGATGGAAATCCGCCATCTTCTCGTAATCCATTCGGTACAGATGGTCACCCGCCAGGATCAGCACGTGCTCGGCGCCCGTGGCCCGGATTTCAGCCAGTTGCTTGCGCACGGCGTCGGCCGTGCCCTGGTACCAATCGGCCGTTTGCACCGTCTGTTCCGCCGCCCAGATCTGCACCCAGCCGGAATGGAACGCATCGAACCGGTAGGCGCGCGAGATATGGCGGTGCAGCGATACTGAATTGAATTGCGTCAGTACTGCGATGTGATAGATCTCCGAATTGATGCAGTTGCTGATGGGGATGTCGATCAGACGATATTTGCCGGCGATGGGCACGGCTGGCTTGGAGCGCACGGTGGTCAGCGGGCTCAGGCGCGAGCCGCGCCCTCCGCCCATGATGACCGCCAGGAGTTGACCGGGACTCGTAGCCATCGCAGACCTCCGCCCAGGACTCGCTTATTGGCCTGGGCCAGCTTCTACTGTTAAGAAAAGCGCGAGATTGCCAGTGGCACTCTCACGCTTCGGGATAAGCGGGCGAGGGCCCGCGGTCAGGTGATTTCTGCTGTTGTATAATGCCGAAGGTGGGAATCGAACCCACAATCCCGAAGGAACACGATTTTGAGTCGTGCGCGTCTGCCAGTTCCGCCACTTCGGCCCACTGTCAAAAGTATAACACGCCCCTGAGCAGGTCATAATGAAACTTGGCATCATCGGATTGTCGCAAGCTGGCAAGACCACCATCTTCAACGCGCTGACGCGCGGCAACGCGCCCACCACGGCCAGCGCCGGCCGCTTCGAGGTCCATACGGCTGTGGTCGATGTGCCTGATCCGCGCGTCGACCGGCTCTCGGCCATCTTCAAACCCAGGAAGACCATTTACGCCAAGGTCACGTATGCCGATATCGCCGGCCTCGAGAGCGGCGCCGCCAAGGCGGGCATCTCCGGTCAGCTGCTCAACCAGCTCACGCAGATGGATGGCTTTCTGCTCGTCATCCGCGCCTTCCAGGATGACAACGTGGCGCATCCTGCGGGCAGCGTGGAACCCAGCCGGGACCTAGAGGCCATGACCGGGGAACTGCTGCTCAACGACCTCATCGCGGTCGAACGCAAGCTTGAGAGGCTGGTCGAGGAGCGCAAGAAGGGCGGCACCGACAAGGCCATAAACGAGCGCCAGACCGCCCTTTTCACTCGCCTCCACGAGGCGTTGAATGCCAACACTCCCCTGCGGAAGCTTGAACTGAGCCCGGAAGAATCCCGCGAACTCGCCTCCTTCGGCCTGCTGACCCGCAAGCCGCTGCTGACGGTCTTCAACCTGGGCGAGGGACAGAAGCCGGTTGAAATGCAGCTCGACCATCCATCCGTCTCGTTACTTGGCCGGCTTGAGATGGAGATCGCCCAACTGGGGCCAGATGATGCAGCGGTTTTCATGAAGGAATATGGCATCGAAGAGCTTGGCCTCAGCAAGATGATCCGGCTCTCTTATGATCTCTTGCGTCTGCAGTCTTTCTTCACCGTTGGCGAGGACGAGGTTCGCGCCTGGACCGTGGATCGGGGTGCCACAGCGGTGGAAGCCGCGGGCGCCATCCATACCGACCTGCAGCATGGATTTGTGCGTGCCGAGGTCGTGGCTTGCGAAGACCTCCTGTCATTGGGCGGCATGAATGAGGCCAAGGCCAAGGGGAAACTCCGGCTGGAAGGAAAAGAGTACATCATAAAGGACGGCGATATTATGCACGTCCGATTCAATCTTTGACCTGAAGAGGGTGAGGGCCCACTGGCAACCTGCCTTGGTGGTCGCGTCATCGTTCAGACCTCCACCGATCACGACTATGCCCGAGCCGATATCATCCCACTGTGGCAGAACTATGTCCACTGCACACCGAAGAACCACTTTGCCGTGACGCCCTGGAGTCTGCTGTGAACCGTCGAGGAATGAGATGCGCAGCCGGCTGATACTGCTTGTGGCTTTGCTGGTGGGCGCCGGCGCCGTGCCGCAGCGCATTGCTCGGGCTGACATCGCTCCTCCGAAGACACCCCCGGGCACCACGCTTCTTCCGGGAGTCGAGGGCACCTACGTGCGCATGGTCTCCGAGACCGTTACGCTGGCCATCAGTGTCGACCCCCGGGACGTCACCGCGGCCATTGCCAGGACAGACGCCGTATTCACGATGCGCAATCTCGGGTCAGCAGAGGAACGCATGCAGGCGCGCTTCCCGCTCTCGTTCTTCGACGGCAGCAGCGATGGCTGGTTCGAGTTCCCGGAGATTCCATCCATCACGGTGAAGGTGGATGGCAGGAGCGTTCCCACAACACGCGAGCTGCAACCGCCCATGGAAGACGCCGACGCGTATCGTGAGCGTGATGAAATACCTTGGGCGGTCTTCGATGTGGCATTTCCTCCAGCGCAGGATGTGCTGGTCGAGGTCTCCTACACGGTTCGGGGTTATGGCTACTACCCTCAGACATCATTTGAATATGTCCTGGAAACCGGCGCGGGGTGGAACGGCACCATCGGGAGTGCCGACGTCATCGTCCGGCTCCCTTACGTTGCCAGCCCGCAGAACGTCTTCGTCGACGAATCGGCTCTCGCCGATCTATCGACGCCCGGCGGCGTCTTCAACGGTAATGAGATCCGCTGGCATTTCGAGGACCTGGAGCCGACTCGTAACGACAACATCCTGGTGGAACTCATTGCCCCTGGGTTGTGGCAATCCATTCTCAAGGAGCAGGACGCAGTCAAAAGGAATCCGCGGGACGGCGAGGCATGGGGCCGGCTTGCCAAAGGCTACAAGGAAGCGGCGCGTCTGCCCAAGGGCTGGCTGAGAGACGATCCGGCAGGGCTCGAGCTGGTCGCCCTGAGCAGGGATGCGTACCAGAGGTGCCTGTCCATTTTGCCGAAGGATCCACTGTGGCATTACGGGTACGCCGAGTTGCTTTGGGCTGTTTATTATTGGGAGGTTCGCGGTTCCGGGCAGGGTGATACCCAGGGCGTGTTGCCCGCGGCACTCTCAGAACTGCACACCACGCTTGAGCTGGATCCCGACAACAGCCTTGCGAAAGACCTGCTCCTGGAGATCAGCAGTGCCGTGGATGGCGCAGTGGAGCAGGATGGGGACGATTATGTGTTCCTTGCTCTGACTGCCACGCCACCTCCACCGACGCCCTATTTGAACCCACCTACCGCGACACTGTACGCTTCCACGACGGCCCTGCCGCCTGCTTACACTCCTACGCCGCTGCCATCTGCAGAGCCGACGGCACGAAATCCGTTGTGCGCAGGCGTGGCTGTGTCCTTCTTCCTGCCCGCGGCCGCATTCGTGCTTTCGCGCCGTCGCACCTTGTCCTGAGCAGCAACAGGCAAAGTTGCACACAGTAATGTCGACGCCAATCAGAACGGGCTGAAGACCGAGAGGATCGTCTGACGCCGCAGTCTGATGGACTCCGCACATACAATGAAGCCTGGAGGTCATGGTGAACAGCATCCTTGAGAAACTGCAGATCCAACCCGTGAATGCCGGCGCCTGCACCGGGCCCGATGGGTGGCTGAAGGACACAAAGGGCAAGGAATTGGTGTCCTACAACCCGACCACGGGCGAAGCCCTGGCCAAGATCATCCAGGCAACGCCGGAGGTTTACGAACAGGTGGCCTCAGCCGCGCAGCAGGCCTTTCTGAGCTGGCGCCAGGTTCCGGCGCCCAAGCGGGGCCAGGTGATTCGTGACCTTGGGGACGCCTTGCGTGAGTTGAAGGAACCGCTGGGCGACCTGGTCACCCTGGAGATGGGAAAGATCCGCGCCGAAGGACACGGCGAAGTGCAGGAGATGATCGATATCTGCGACTTCGCGGTGGGACAGTCGCGCATGCTCTATGGTCTGAGCATGCACTCCGAACGTCCCGACCATCGCATGTACGAGCAATGGCATCCCCTGGGCATCCTGGG
>DATDCZ010000149.1:0-6484 GCA_036524055.1 Anaerolineales bacterium
TCGTCCAGACCAGGGTGGGAACGATGCGGACGCTGTTCTTCACAGAGACGGAACCGGTGGACTGGAGCACAGTGGAGCTCGCCGACAAAGCCCTGTTTGCGAAGTTTTTCCGCAAAATTCTCGAAAACGGAGTCTATCTAGCTCCGTCCCAATTCGAAGCTGGATTTACCGCGATCAGGCACGATCAAGCCGTTATTGACGAAACCATCCAGGGAGTCAGAGAGGCATTTAGGACATGGTGACGAAGGAAGATGCTATCCAGGCGGCGGCCAAGCGCCACCGATTGGGGACGACTCTGCTCTGGCTCGGAGTTCTTGTCTGGCTGCCGTATCTAGCTTTGCGGATCGGTGGCGGGAAACCGTCCTTTATTTGGTATCTGCCGTTTCACCTTGCGGGGGTGATCAGCGGCTCGCGAATGCGGACACAATCTCGCGAAACCTTGGGAATACCTCCTCCCAAGAAGACACTGCTGAGCCGACTCGGTCACGGAACTATTTACGTGGCACTTCTGGTTTGGATACCCTACTTCTATCTCAAGCTTATTGCCCGTCAACCCACGGATGTAGCGCACTATCTGCCCTATCACCTTGCGGGCCTGCTAGTGGGGGGTATCCTGTTGGCGATCAACTACCTCCAGACACGAAGTAAGGGCTGAAGGGAGCCCGCCTTTCGGGCGTATTTAGTGTGACCGACCAGGGACTTGAACCCTGCGCCAAAGAAAGAGCTTCGGGAGCAGTAAAGCTCCCGAAGCTCTTTCTTTCGCAACCCGTTCCTGCTGTCAGCGGCTTTTGAGCACCAGCCTCACCGCGTTCTTGACCACGTCCGCGGCCTGCGCCAGGATGGCCATAAGGATTCCGAGACGCACCGCCTGCTGCAGAACGGCGTTGATATTCTGCGCCTGGGCCGCGTCAGCTGCCCCGCTTGCCAGCAGGGCCTCAGTCGAGAGGCTCACGATGGGCGCCCCCGTGAGCAGCATGTACCCGATGAAGATTCCCAGGAGGCTGGTCGCGATCGAGAATACCCGCGTCCCGGTTTGCCAGCGGCCCTGTCGCAGCAGGATCACGTTGAGCACGATCTGCAGGGCCCACTGCACATTCATCAGCGGCAGCCAGCGGAAGAAGGCTTCCGTCAGCACCGGCACGGATTGCCACGCGCCGTCCTTGAAGAAGTACATGGCGATCACGTTCGAGTACCCGTTGAGCACCACCATGGCCGCCACCGTGAACAGAATGTTGGTGATCGGTTCCCAGGGCTTGACTTCGGTGGGCGCGGCGGCCTTCTTGAGCGAGGCCGGATCCCATTCCTTCTTCTCTTCATCGATCTTGAACTCTGAGGCCGGCATTACGCGCTCCAGGATCGCGAACACCAGGGCGATATTGCCGAATGCCTGCAGGCCGGCGCCAAGAATTCCCAACAGCCCGGTCCCAATGGCTTGGGCGAGTTCCAGGCCTCCAAGTGGCTGCCGCCCCAGTTTTATTCCCAGGGTCACCAGCAGAACGATGCTCAGCACGGACAGCACGATCTTCAGCACCCTTACGAAGAACGGGTACATCGCCGGCCCGATAAGGTATTGATACGGGTTGTATGTCGCCGCCACCTTGTCTGGCGGGCCGTACTCCTTGAGCAGGTCCAGCATCATCGCCTCGTCAGCCGGCCGCCCGGCCTTCTGGGCGCGGTCCTCCAGCATGTCCTCCAGCGTGGAGCGCAGCTCGGCCTCGATGTCGCTGCGCCCTTTCAGCGGCAGCCTCTTCCCCACTTCCGTAACGTACAGATCAATCAATGACATTTCGTCCTCCGTTCCTTACTTCAGCATCCCGTCCATGGCGGTGACCATCGTGGCCCATTCGCCCTTCAGCCGTGGCAGGAGTTTCCTCCCCTCGCTGCTGATCACGTAATACCGGCGCGGCCGGCCCGCCTCCACATTCCAGTTGGATTCAAGCAATCCCTGGCCCTCCAGCCGCCGCAGCAGGGGGTAAAGCGTCCCCTGGTCGATCTCCATTCCCCGGTCTGCCAGCAGCTTGAGCAGGGCGTAGCCATATTGCTGCTTCCCCAGCTGGCTGAGGACGGCCAGCACCAGCAGGCCGCGCCTCAGTTCCTGCACCATGTTGTCAAGGTTTTCGGTATTTGCCATACGTCACCTCGGCCGCACTATACTATATATCACATAGTATGTCAAGATCTATAGTATACGGGATTGCCACTAAAATGCGGTGCCCAGCTTCGCGGCAGACCCGCCTTGCGGGCGTTGTACAATCGGCACATTGGCGTCAGATCCGTTGCGCCAGTCGTCGAGGGAGGACGGCCCGCATGGGCTTCTCAGCCGCTTCTTTTGAACATGACATCGTTGCTGCCCTTTTTCGCCCCTTTGCGGAGGATCTCGTTCGGCGCGCCGAAATGCATTCTGGTGAGCGCGTGCTCGATGTGGCGTGCGGCTCTTCCATTGTCGGGCGCATCGCTGCAGCCGGGCGTGGCGCCGCGGTTTACGGCCTGGATCTGGACTCCAACCGCCTCCAGGTGGGGCTCACTGCAGCACGGCACGAGGGGGTCACCCTCAGCTTGTGCCGGGCCAGCGCAGAGCAGTTGCCATATCCCGACCGGGCCTTCGACGTCGTCCTGTGCCAGTTTGGACTGATGCTCTTTGGGGATGCCCCAGCCGCCCTGCAGGAAATGCGTCGCATCCTCACTCCCGGCGGCCGTTTGCTGTTGAGCGTGTGGGACACGATCGACCGCCATCCATTCGACAAGCTCATTCACGCAACCAGCCTGCGCCGCCTGGGGGTTTCCGGTCTCCAAGATGTCTTCAGTCTCGGAGATTCCAGCGACCTGCTCCGCCTGCTTGAGTCTGCTGGCTATTCCGATATTCGCATCGCCTCCCATTCCCTCACGGCGCACTTCGCTGATCCGTCCGCCTACCTGGATTGGGAGCTTGATGCCGATCCCGATGCTTCGCCCGTGCTGCGCCACCTCGACGCAGCCGCGCGCCGGGCTGAGTTCGCCGCCGCCAGGGCAGAGCTTCAGCTTCCGATGCAGTCATACATTAAGGACGGCCGCCTTGTGCTTGACTTTCATGCTCATATCGCCCTGGCCCGCGCCTGAAGCTCCATCGCCCCGCCGATCGCGACCTTTGGGAATTTCCGTGTTATAAACTCAGCCTTCACCGACCAACCAAGGAGGATGTTATGGATTTCGGTTCGATCAACTGGCTCGCCGTCGTCGTTTGCGTCATCTTCAGCTTCATTAACGGCTTCATCTGGTACAACCCCAAGGTGTTCTATAACACCTGGTGGAAAGCCATCGGCAGGACGGACGCAGACATGGAGAAGATGCGGGCCGGCAACATGGGCCTGACGTGGGCCCTGACTGCCCTCTCCGCTATCGTCAAGGCCGTCTCCATGGCCTTCATGGTCAATTCGATCGGCGCCGCCATGCCCGGTGGTGTGAACGCTCTCAACGGCGCCTCGGTCGGCCTCATGCTGTGGCTCGGATTCATCGCCCCCACCTACCTGGTCAACAAGCTCTTCGCCGGCCACGGATTCAAGGTCTGGGCCATCGAGACGGGCAATCATCTGGTCGATCTCGTCGTGTTCGGCGTCATCCTCGGCGCCTGGCGCTAGCGCCTTCGCACTGCGTTTCCAGCACGATCACGCATCCGCCGGTCGGCGCACACACGCCGCGCCGGCGGTTGCGTGCCATGACCGAAGTGAGGAGCATTGGACAGTTTCCTTCAAGCCAATCGCAATCTATGGGACCAGTGGACTCACGAGCATGAGGCCTCGCCTTTCTACGATGTGGCCGGCTTCAAGGCCGGCCGGGACCGCCTGCGTTCCATCGAGCTGACCGAGCTTGGCGACGTGCAGGGCAGATCCCTGCTCCACCTGCAGTGCCACTTCGGCCTGGACACACTCGCCTGGGCCCGACGCGGCGCCGTCGTCACCGGTACGGATCTCTCGGAGGCATCCATCTCCCTGGCACGTTCGCTCAGCGAGGAGCTTGCCCTGCCGGCGAAATTCGTCGCTTGCGATCTATACGATCTCCCCGCCCACCTCACCGGCGAGTTTGATATTGTCTTCACTTCCTACGGGGTGCTGCACTGGTTGCGGGACCTGCACCGCTGGGCGCAGATCGTCGCTCACTTTCTGAAACCCGGCGGCATCTTTTACATCGTTGAGGACCATCCCACGTTCCGCATGTTCACCACTGAGAACGGGACCGACATCAAGCTCGATAATCCCTACTTCTTCTCCGAGACGCCGAACCGCAACGAGATCACCGGCTCATATGCCACCGATTTCCGGGGCGATCGCCGCGAGTTCTTCATGTGGGATCACGGCCTGGGTGAGGTGGTCACGTCGCTCATCGATGCCGGTCTGAGCATCGAGTACCTGCACGAATTCCCCTATGCAGCGCGCGCCAAGTTCCCTTTCATGGAACAGGGCGCGGATGGCTGGTGGCGTCTGCCGGAGAAGTACGTACAGATCCCGTTCCTGTTCTCGCTCCAGGCGCGTAAGCCCTTCGGGCCGGCCGCTTGAGATCGTGATCCAAAGGGGCGCCAGAAGGGCGTCTCTGTCATTAATATATGCCTTGACAGGAATATTCCTGTTGGGGTATATTATGGCCTATGAACGCTACGACCTGGGGTGCCCTTTCGGAACCCAACCGGCTGCGCATCGTCGAGTTGCTGCGCGGCCAGCCTCTGCCCGTCGGTGAGATAGCCGCCCGGCTCCTCATGCGGCAACCGCAGGTCAGCAAGCATCTCAAGGTGCTCAGTCACGCCGGCCTCGTGCAGTCGCGGCCCGTGGCGCAGAAGCATGTCTACGAGCTGCAGCCGCAGCCCTTCGAGGATCTGGAGCTCTGGCTCAACACCTTCCGCCCCACCTGGAGCGCCCGCATGGACGCCCTCGAGGCTCACCTTCGCAACGTGAAGGCCGCTCAAAAGGGTAAGCCCGGGTCCAAGTCCCGTTAGGTTCGTCGCGTTTGACCGGTGGTTCGCTGAGCTCGCCGGACTTTAGCCAAAGGAGAGAGAACATGTCAACTCAGAAGACCGTAACGGAAGACGTCGTCATCACCCGCATCCTGGATGCGCCGCTTGAGATGGTCTGGAAGGCCTGGACCGATCCTGAGCAGATAATGCGCTGGTGGGGACCCAGGTACTACACCGCGCCGTATGCGAAGGTCGATCTGCGCCAGGGCGGCAAATTCGTTTTCGCCATGCTTGCCCCGAAGGAGCAGGGTGGCCAGGAGTCCTATACCTCCGGCACGTATTCGAAGGTCATTCCCATGGAGCGCCTCGAGTTCACCCAGGGCCTCTCCGATAAGGACGGCAATCCGATCGATCCCGCGCAGTTGGGCATGCCGGCGGATTTCCCCAGGGAGATCCGCACCTCGGTCGTGTTCAAGGCCAAGGGCAGCATGACCGAGATCACCATCACGGAATACGCCTGGACCCCGGGCCAGATGATGGTCTACTCCTACGCCGGCATGCAGCAGTCCATCGATAAGATGGCAGAGAGCCTCGCTCGGAAGTAGCGCCTGCGATCGAGTCGCAGCAAGGGCGATGACCGAAAAGTCCGGTCATCGCCCTTTTCTTGTACAGTACAATCCTGCCGTCCCACCAGACCGACACGAGGAGAGTCCTTTGCAGTCCATCGATGCACCCATTGCCTCTCAACCGCCATCCGCGCGCTTGCGCACGTGGCTTATCATCGTTACGGTCCTCGCCGCCCTGGGGTTGATCGCCGCCATCCCCGGCGTGCTCTTCGGCACGTACATGGCGGCCTTCGCTGCCGACGACCCGAGCGCCTCGACCGATGCGGTCATGAACATCATGTTCACAGTGTGGGCCATCGGCGGATGCTACGTGCTCCTGCTGATCGCCGGCGTTGCGGGCGCATGGATCGCCTATCGCAAGCGGCGGAATCGACTCTCGTTCGGCTTGAGCCTGCTGGTTGCCGTCCCCATCTTTCTCATCCTGCTGGGTCTGGCGGCCATCGTGGTGATCAATTCCGTCTGGTCAGCCAGGATCCTCTCCACACCCCTGTGATCCTGCGGGAGCCGAAGCATGCAGATCATCGATAATGTCCACGTGGTGCCGAAAGTGCGCGCCAACTGTTACGTCATCCTGGATGCCGACGGCCTGACCATTATCGATGCCGGCCTGCCGCGCAGCCAGGGCAGGATCCTGAATTTCATCGCGGGCCTCGGCCGGTCGCCGCGCGATGTCAAGCGCATCCTCATCACGCATTCCGATTGGGACCACATCGGCGGGCTGCGCGCCTTGCACCGGGCCACCGCCGCGCGCACGTACGCCAGCCGGATCGAGACCGAAGCCATGGCCGCCGGCCGTCCCTCGCGGCCGACGAAGACGCCGTCGAACGCCTCCCTTGCGCGCAGGCTGATGAAGGCTCTCTTCAAGCCGCGGCCATTCAGCGTCGACGAGGTCGTCACCGATGGTCAGGTGCTGCCCGTGCTGGGTGGGCTGCGCGTG
>DATDCZ010000150.1:0-1620 GCA_036524055.1 Anaerolineales bacterium
CTGCTGTTCAAGCAGGACTTCCACCCCTACCGCGATGAGCTGATTATCTCTACGAAGGCCGGCTACGATATGTGGCCCGGACCCTACGGCGAATGGGGCTCGCGCAAGTACCTGCTCGCCAGCCTGGACGCATCGCTCAAGCGCATGGGGCTGGATTACGTCGATATCTTCTACAGCCACCGCCCCGATCCGGACACGCCGCTTGAGGAGACCATGGGCGCCTTGGATTCGGCCGTCAGGCAGGGGAAGGCTCTCTATGCCGGCGTCTCGAACTATCGCCCCGAGCAGACCAGGCAAGCGGCCAGGATTCTGCGCCAGCTGGGGACGCCCTGCCTCATTCACCAGCCGCGCTATAACATGCTGCATCGCGGCGTCGAGCGTGAGCTCTTTGATGTCCTGCTGGAGGAGGGCATCGGCTGCATCGTTTTCTCGCCTCTCGAGCAGGGTCAGCTTACCGACCGCTATCTCAGCGGCATCCCCCAGGGCGCCCGCGCCACCAAGACCGAGCGCGTTTGGCTGACCCCCGATGACGTGAAGCAGAATCTACCGAAAACACGAAAGCTCAACGATCTTGCTCTCAAACGAGGTCAATCATTGGCGCAGATGGCACTCGCCTGGGTGCTCCGGCTGCCAGCCGTGACCTCCGCCCTCATAGGCGCAAGTAGTGTCCAGCAGCTCGAGGACAACCTGGCGGCCCTCAACAACCTGAAGTTCTCCGACGATGAGCTGGCCGAGATTGACAAGATCCTGCAAGCCTAGTGGTTTGCACCGAGCGCGACAACGAAACAATGCTGGGAAATGCCGCCACCAACGGGCTTGGCAGCCGGATTGACATCGCAGTCGGCCCTCTGAAAAAGGGTATGGGGTGGGGGCGCCGCTGCATCACCTGCAGGACTTTCCGATGAAGTTCACCTCCCCTCCCTCTCGCCAGGAATTCAACGCACGCGTTTGGGATCTTGCCCGCAAGATCCCGCGCGGCAAGGTCGCAACATATGGCCAGCTCGCCCTGATGCTCAAACCACCACCTGGCATCGAAGACTCCACGTACCGTGCTTTCGGACCGCGTTGGGTTGGTGGCGCCATGGCTGGCTGCCCGGACGACGTCCCCTGGCAGCGAGTCATCAACTCACAGGGTAAGATCAGTCAGCGCCCCGGCGCAGAAAAGCAGCGCAGCCTGCTCCAGGGTGAAGGTGTAAAGTTCGAGAACGATAGAATAGATCTGAAGAAGTACGGTTGGCAGGGGTTCAACCAATAGATGTGTATGCAAGAAGAGGATGTGTCGTCCAACACACCCTCTTCTTCTTTTATCTTCGTTCGGCTTGTGTTATCTCAATGGCTAGCTCGGGCCGAAATAGACATCCGTCGGCTTTAGCTTGGAGTTTCTCAGGAAGTGCGGCTTCACCGGCATTCCAATCCAGTTGAGTGAGGGAGCCGCGGGATCCACCCCCATCAGCCGGGTGAGCAGGAGCGTATTCACTCCCTCGAACTCGATCAGCGCCAGTACATAGGGCGTCTCGGGCAGGAATTCCTCCGAGCCGAAATAACACACGGTGAAGGCGTGCACCTTTGCCGGCAGATTCGTGATATCCACCCACTTGGTTTCACTTCCCGAATACATGT
>DATDCZ010000151.1:0-3205 GCA_036524055.1 Anaerolineales bacterium
CGTCGCCTGCTGATCATGGCTGTGATCGCTTTTCTCTTGATGTTCATCCTCATGTATGCCATGATCGACGTCCTTGGCAACCTGTATGTCAACCTGAATCAATTCTACATGGCGGGTCTGATGACCGGCCCCATGGTGCTCCTGGAGCTGATCCTGATGCGCTCCATGTATACCAACCGGCGCTGGAATGCCCTGATCGTGGCTGCCAGCCTCATCGCCTCGCTGACCTTCTTTGTGTTCATCCGGCAGCAGGTCGGCGTCTCGGACAGGGAATTCCTGCGCTCGATGATCCCGCACCACGCCAGCGCCATCCTCATGTGCGAGAGCGCCTCGGTACAGGACCCGCAGATCGTGGCGCTGTGCGACGATATCCTCTCCAGCCAGCAGGAACAGATCGATCAGATGAAGGCCAAATTGGCCGAACTGTCCAGATAGGCCCTTAGTTTCTTGCGTGCGCAGATCCCGGTACTTGTCGCCTCTCCGGGACTGTGGGGTGTGCTAGGGAAAGTATTGGCGTTTCGCTGCTTAACGACGGCATGGCTCTTCCCGCGCTGGCGACGCCCGCAGTGCTATGGCATCGACCCCTCTGAATCCACTGGAAATCCCAGATGCATTCGGCCGTAAATCTGCGGCCACGTACTCCCTTGTCCATAATGCAGAAACCCGTACGTGCCTGTGTCAACATCGTGGTCAGGGGCTAGGTCCCGAAAAACTGTACGAGTTGCTTGATAAGGCCAGGGTTGTGGTGATGAAACATTCTGTAATTGGCCGACATCGCAAGCAGAATACTGAGGCCAATTGTGACAAGAAACAGGCAGAACACGAACGACACGTAGAGGCGTCTTCCGAAATTACTGCGTGCTGCGAATTGATAGCCCTCCCAAACCCCCAAAGTGGTGAACAACATCAGAGCTGGAGCCAGCTCCCCAAGGAATCGCATGCTAACGTTGAAATAGAACAGAATCGCCCCAAAAGATAGCGACGCTGCTCCGACCAGCGATACCGAGATCCAAAGGAGCCGTTCATCACCTTGCTCGTCAAATCGTTCCAGTTGTCGCTTGCGGTGTTTTTCCAGAAGCAGGGAGCCGGTCTTCCACAGCGATATAAGCGAGAAGAGAACGATGGGCGAGCTCAATATGAGACCCGTTACCTCCTCAAAGTGGTATATGCTGGATTGTCCAATGAACAGCAACGATGGACTATGGCCGTAGCCAATCACCAGAAAAGGGAATCTGCGCGCTATATCAAAACCACTGAGCAAATAGGTCCACAAGCTGGGCAACACATAGGCAGCTGAGAAGGTCTCGCCATAGAACTTCTGAAGGTTGTGAAACGTCAGCGTGTAGCGCAGGCCGGTTTCAAAGATAGATCCGAACCGCGCCCAGTTGTACCAGGCCGTAGCAATTAATGTCAGAACAAGTGGCCATCCTATCTGCAAGCAAAACAGTGCGACCTGGAACGGGCCCCTGGTTCGGCCAGCCTTCCTCAGGCCCCAGTAGATGAGCACGAAAGTCAGGAACGTCGCCGGAATAAGCGCTATGGTCCGCGATCCCGCAGCAAGCCCCCAAAACATGACAGCCAGAATCATCAATGGACGAGAGACTTTGTCTTTTTCAACGGCACGAGCGGCAATGTACAGCCCTCCAAGCAGGAAAAACTGTCCTCCCAGGATCGTGGCCTCGTACACTGCGGCCCGAGAAAGGAGCACCGGAATTGGGAAAGCCAGGCCCGCCAAGACAACGCTCATCAGAAATAGCGTATTGGGGACCTTCGGAAACAGGCTTCGGTGTAGCTTGAAGAGTAGGAGAACTTCGAAGAAGAATAGCCCAACAGCGAACCCAAATACCAGGTACTGGTCCGGAATGGGCCCTGGATACCCAACTCTTGTCACCAGAAGAAGCAGCGCGGGGACCGGCCCCCAATACAGATAGAACTTGCCGTTGTAGAACGACAAGTCCCACACCTCGTCCACAGATTTCCTGGTTTCAGGCACGCTATTTCGAGCAGACGGCTCATAGGGATTGGAGAGGGCAAGGAGCGCTGGCGGGGCTTCGATATCCAGGTTCAATTGCCCGCTCTGGAACGCCGCAGCAAGATCGTCGTAGTAGCGGCTTGTCTCCGGCCAATAGGTCCATCGTCCGAGGCTGACGAGGAAGACATACATCACCAATACCGCGAGCACGCTCAGCCCACTCAGGACCAGCCGCCAACGTCCTGCAGCCACTTGCGACATTTCTCTAGGCTGCAGGAGCTGGTACAGTGATTGTGCCCGATGCCGAATGCCTCGCGCCATCCTCCCAGGAGCCCCAACGAGCCATGAAATCCCGAGCATTCCTACGCCCCCAGACAGCAATAGGATTCGGCCCATCCCCCAATGGGTATTGTGGTCCAATCCAAGTTGTGTAGCCAGAGAGGCGGTCGAGATTATTCCGAGCCCTGTAGCCGCCAGTAAGAACGCAGCAAGTGGCGCCTTCATGTCGAACGATTATAAGCTTACGCGACGCCGTACCAGAATACCGTGGATTTGGGAGGCCGCTTTAACGAGAGTCGCCTCTGTCGCTGGCGACGCGTGCACTTCGGGTCCAATTGCAGTGACACGCCATAGATGCCGTGGACGCCCTGGAGTCGTTTGCCCTGGATTTCTTACCACATCAGCGCTGATTCATTCGACGGACGCCATGGACAGGTTTGCGCGAAGCACTGGATGAGTCATAGTCAATAGTGCTTCACGCGGCTGCGCCGATGATCTTCCTGGGCGCCGACCCTGCCGCTCAAGCGGGGCGGCAAGGTCCAGACAGATCCTTCGCCGCGTCCAATCCAGTGCCCGGCTGAAGTCGGCTTTCCACCCGCGCTCCCCTTGGGCTGACGTCTCAGCCGCCCGCAGCCACGACGCACAGATTCCGTAGAGTTGCCACAGGGCTGGTCGCTAATAGATGTGCCGCGCCGGGCTCGGTGGCACACAATCAGCTTCACCGCACACTCAGGAAATGGAGGCTGTCACATGCACGCAGAACACACTTCCGCTCAGGCCCACGCCGCCCATTCAGCCGACGAACAC
Source organism: Anaerolineales bacterium (assembly GCA_036524055.1). Classification (GTDB taxonomy): domain Bacteria; phylum Chloroflexota; class Anaerolineae; order Anaerolineales; family Villigracilaceae; genus Fen-1038. The sequence continues at coordinate 3,059 of DATDCZ010000151.1, forward strand.
CCTTACCGTCGCCTGCTGATCATGGCTGTGATCGCTTTTCTCTTGATGTTCATCCTCATGTATGCCATGATCGACGTCCTTGGCAACCTGTATGTCAACCTGAATCAATTCTACATGGCGGGTCTGATGACCGGCCCCATGGTGCTC
>DATDCZ010000152.1:0-6528 GCA_036524055.1 Anaerolineales bacterium
CGCGCAAGGCAAGCATGAAGGCATGCCTGCCTGGGGCGGCGATCTCAGTACAGATGAAATCGACGCCCTCGCCGGCTTTATCACGACCCCCAAAGGGAGCGCCCTCTACTTCCGTGAATGCGGTCGGTGCCATCGCAATTCGCTGCTGGCATCGGGGAATCCGCAGGAACTGCGCAGAGTGTTCGCGGAGGGGGCGGCTTATGCTCCGCATAAGGGTCAGGGTGTGCCCGACTGGAACACGACACTTACCGAGACTGAGCGCAACGCCGTCCTGAACTTCCTTGCGGCCCCTGACGGGCAGCGACTGTTCGAGATCAATTGCTCGGGGTGCCATGGATCGGGAGTGACGTTCAGCGGTTCCGAGGACCAACTGCGGGACCTGATCAGCAAAGGCGGTCAGCATCTATCCATGCCCGCGTGGCAGGGGACGCTGAGCGAGGACGATATCGATGTGCTTGCGGCATACGTGACCGATCCGACCGGGCGACCGGCCGGTGCGGTCCTGTTCGGCCAACACTGCAGCACGTGCCATGGAGACCGGGTGCCTTCTGCGCCGGACATGGTCACGGCGCGCAAGATCATTCGGGGTGGGGGCGCACACGTTACCATGCCGGTCTGGGGAGAGATACTTACTCCCGAACAGCTGGATGCGCTGGTGAAGTACACGCTGCAAGCTGCCGGGGGGACCGGCACACAGGATGGTGCCCAGCTCTTCGCTCAGAACTGCGCGCCCTGTCACGGCGCCGTCGGACAGGGAGGGCCAAACCCGACGCAACCGGGCGACCTCATCGCACCCATCAGTTCCGGGGACTTCCTGGTGACGCGGGATGACGCAACCATCCGCAACATCATTGCGCAAGGGCAGCCCAGCCTGGGCATGAATCCCTTCGGTTCTGCTTTCGGCGGCGCTTTGAGCGACGACGAAATCGATGCCGTGGTTGCCTACATCCGCGGCTGGCAAGCGAATCCACCGGAGATTCCGACTGCTGCGCCCACCACCGCACCGGCATCGCCGGTGGCGCCTGGAACATCCACTTTCAGCGGGCAGGTATTGCCGATACTCCAGGCGAAGTGCCAGGCGTGTCACAACGCCACCACCCAGATGGGTGGCTGGGACGCTTCCAGCTATGAGGCGGTCTTTGCAACAGGGACCCACGCGCCGGTGGTGATCGCAGGGGACGCCGAGGGCAGCCTGCTGATGCGCCTCGTGCGAGGCACCGAGAGTCCCAGCATGCCGCCCGGCGGCCATTTGACGGACGCCGAAATTCAGGCTATTCTCGACTGGATACAGTCGGGGGCCAAGAACAATTAGTGAGGCTAATTCGAATGCTGAGACGGCTCAAGACAACGCTGCGAAACTTCTTCTTTCCGCCTCGCGGCTCGGCCAGATGGCTGCTCATCCTGCCCTATGCTGTGCTCGGAGCGCTGACGATCTCGCTATTGGTGGGCGGCGCGTTTGCCTGGGACTATACCAATTCGCCCTCATTTTGCGGGACGAGCTGCCACACGATGCCGCCGGAATACGCGGCCTACCAGGCATCGCCGCACGCGCGCATCGCGTGCGTGGAATGCCACATTGGGCGGGAGTTCATCGGGAATCAGATCTTCCGCAAAGCGGGCGACGTCCGCCACATTGTGGCGATGACCTTTCAGACGTATGAGTATCCCATCCGGGTGAAGAACATGCGGCCGGCGCGGGAGACATGTGAGAGGTGCCATACGCCGGAGAAGTTCTCGGATGACAGCCTGCGTACAATCGCCCATTACGGCAGCGATAAGGAGAACACGCCTTACGAGATCTACCTGGTGCTGAAGACTGGCGGCGGCGCCAAACGCGAGGGCTTGGGACGCGGCATACACTGGCACATTGTCAACCAGGTGTACTACTATACGACCGATCCGCTCGAGCAGACCATTCCGTATGTCAGCGTGGTCAATGATGACGGTTCGACGACGGACTACGTGGATGTGGAATCAGGGGTGGACCCGGCAAAGATCGACCGCAGCCAGCTGAAAGAGATGGACTGCATCACGTGCCATAACCGCATTACGCACTTGATTCATCAGCCCGAAGAATCGATGGACAATGCCATGTCCATCGGCGTGATCTCACCGGACATTCCGGAGATCAGGGCGCGCGGGGTGGAAGTGCTTCGGGCCGGGTATGCCAGCCACGATGAAGCGATGAAGAACATCCAGAGCCTGGATGCGTACTATCAGACGCACTATTCCGGCTTCTACGGCGCAAATACCAAGAAGGTAAAGGACGCCATAGCGGCGCTGCAGGAGATCTACTCCACCTCGGTGTTTCCCGATCAAAAGGTGGACTGGAACACGCATCCTTCCAATGTCGGACATTTCGATTCTGCCGGCTGCTTCCGCTGCCACGACGGCAAGCACCTGGACAAGAACCAAAGCGCCATTCGGCTTGAGTGTAATCTGTGCCATTCGATCCCTGTAGTAGCGGGGACCGAGGACTTCGTGACCAAGATCGAGATCAGCCGGGGCCCTGAACCAGAGTCTCACCGCAACCCGAATTGGATCAGCCTGCACAACGCGGCCATCGACAACTCATGCTCGGCCTGCCACACCACGGAGGATGCCGGCGGAACGAGCAACACTTCGTTTTGCTCCAACAGCGCCTGCCATGGGAACGTATACACGTACGCCGGATTTGATGCGCCCAAGCTGCGCGAGATCCTGCAATCGCAACTTCCCGCACCGGCCCCAACGCCAATGCCCGGACCGGCTCCTGAGAATCCGACATACGATGCAAACATCGGCGCGCTCCTGGGAACGAAATGCGGCGTGTGTCACAATGCCACGACCCTGGCCGGGGGAATGGACGTCACGACTTTCGCCAGCCTGATGAAGGGTGGCAAGGATGGCGCCGTAATCATAGCGGGCGACGCGGCTGCCAGCCTGCTGGTACAGGTGCAATCTGCCCAGCACTTTGCCAATCTCTCAGCCGCCGAACTGGAGCTCGTGCAACAGTGGATAACGGCGGGGGCACCCGAAAAATAGCTGCTTGCCATTGATATGAAGAAAGAGCCGATCCCTGCGGGTCGGCTCTTTCTTTTCTTTCAGCAGCGGAGAGGCAAATCAGGCCGGGACAGGCTCGCGCAATCCTGCAGCCTCAGTAGCGGGTTCTTCTCCCGCCAGCCGGTGATCGACCACATTCAAGTATCGGACCCCCAGCGAGAAGGCCAACAAACCGTAGGCGATAATGCCCGCGCCTGCAAGGATCTCAATGATCGACGGTGTATAGGAGGCGTATGCTATCGATTGGTCCCCGGGGATATAAGACATGACGACCATCAGCCCGGATAAGTTCGTATCCCAGCGATAGGCAATCACGCCGATCACCACAAGGGCCAGTGCCAGCATCCTCCAGAATGGGTGCTGGCGAGTGTACGAAAGCAGCAGCATCACCATGGGCACCACGGCGCCAAGCAGCATCTCCAGGACCCAGAAGTTGAACGAGAGCGGGCCGGCCGTAAGGAGTTCCAGGCCCTCCGTGCGGCCTGGATCGTAGGTATAGTGCTGGGCGAAGACATCCCAGAACCGGAAGTAAGCGTAGGCGACCAGGGCCCAGCCCAGGAAGTGCGACACGCGCTCGATGAGCATGTCGTTGATGCGCGCCTTACGCGTTACCCTGGCCGAGAGCATCGAGGCAAAGAGCGTGAGGGCAATGCCGCCGATGATGGCCGAAAGCATGAAGAGCACGGTCATCTCGGGCTTGTACCAGATGGGACGGGCCTTCAGGACACCATACACCCCGCCCAATGAAGATTGGTGGAGGCTGGACAGAGCCAGACCGGCAATCGCCAGATAGGGCGCGTAGTGGTGCAGGCGGCTCATCTTCTCGGCCAGCACGGGCCAGCGGGTCTTGAGCCAGTCCAAGCGGGCAAAAATGGGCATGGATTCAAAGACCAGCACCGTGAGGTAGAGCATCACGCACATGGTGACTTCCCAGAGAAGGGAATTGCTGTTCCAGTAGACCAGGGCATGCCAGAAGCGATCCGGACGACCGATATCGAGCAACAGCGAAAGCATGGCCATGGTGTAGCCGATCAGCCCGACAAACGTGGCCGTACGGGCGATAGGCTCATAGCGCTTCAGGCCGATGAGGTAGACCGCGGCACACAAGGAGAATGCACCAGCGCTCAGGGCTATGGACGAGAGGTCAATGGTGATCCACAGTCCCCACGGCACGCGGTCAGTTAGGTTCGTGATCCACAACCCATTCCAGAAGACCAGGATACCGGCAATCAGGGCCGCGACGAGGATCAGGGAGAGGGAGCCGAGCCAAAGGAGCCAGGGAGTGGGGCGAAGGGCAGAGAGCTTGAGCTTCAGTTGGCTCAACATCATTCCTCCATCTTTGCCGGATCGGCGGCAATGTAGTACACGCGCGGCTGGGTGCCGAGATCGTCGCGCAGCCGGTAGGTGACGTTGTTTTCCAACAGCTTGCTGACCTGTGACTCGGGATCATTCAGGTCCCCGAAGACGCGGGCGCCGGTGGGGCATACGACGCAGCAGGCCGGAGTGGCGTCGGCGTCGACGCCAGGCTCAAGCCCCAAGGCGAGGCCGCGGTCGATGCGCTGATAGCAGAAGCTGCACTTTTCCACGACGCCGCGCTGCCGGCGCTCCACCTCGGGCTGTCCCCATTCGGGAACGGCCGGATTGTTGCCATCGAACGCCTTCCAGTTGAACGAGCGAGCCTCGTACGGGCAGGCGGTTTCGCAGTAGCGGCAGCCGATGCAGCGGTCGTAGTCCATCATCACAATGCCGTCACTGCGGTAGTAAGAGGCTTTGACCGGGCACACGTCCACGCAGGGGGCCTTGGAACACTGCATGCATGGGCGCGGAAGGTACACCGTCTTGCCCGATACTGTGCCGGCTGCCGTGACGCGGTTCCACTGGATGTCTGGGCTGGAGTCGTTGTGGGCCTGGCAAGCAAGCGTGCAATACCCGCAGCCGATGCATTTCGACTGGTCGATCACCATGGCCCATTGTCGAGCACCGGCAACAGAGTTCTCAGAGGCCTCGGCCCGCCGCATGACGCGGGTGGCGGTGACAGCCGTGGCACCGATGGCGGCGAGCTTGATGAAGTCCCGTCGCGCGAGGGTCTTAGTCATCACCACCTCCATGATGGCGTCGCGTCGCCCGGCTGTACCACTTCTCGAGCCAGGGTGCCAACACCATACCAGCGGCCAATCCGATAAGGGCCGCAAGCCCGGCGTAGCCCCAAGGGCTCACCGGAGCAGGTTCGGCATTCAAGCCAGCCTGCTGCAGTTGCTGTGCCCCGGGGACGTTCACGGATACTGGCTGGTCAGTGCCAAGCGCCGAAGCCGGACTATGCATCTGATCTGAATGACACGTGTTGCAGCTATTCAGGTTCGCCTTGAAGGAGTGATCCGAGATGGTATGCGCCTCCGGGGGGGTTGCCTCGCTGTGAGTGACGTGACAGTCGATGCATGTGACACCCTGCTGCTGGTGCTGCGTATAGGGGAAGTTCATGCTCACATCTTTGTGGCAGGTGATGCAGAGCTGGGAAGCGTCCGTATACAAGGCGCTGCCATCGCGCGGAGCGATGACTTTCAATGAGGCGCTGTGGGGATCGTGGCAGGTGGCGCAGCTCATGCCGCGCTGATAGTGCGTGCTGCCCTGCCAGCCCTGCCAGCCGAAGCGGACGTCGCTGTGGCAACGTGCGCATAGCTCCGCGTCACGATTGACCGGCATGGGCTCCTTCGGATGACCGGCAACCATGGCCCCATGGCAAGCCACGCAGGCGACGCCATCCTGTTCCCAGGCGCCGGTCGCCGGGTCGTAGTTGGTCACATGGCAAACGAGGCACGCGCCCGGCTTGCCCTGACTCGTCCAGTCCTCGATGAAGGCCGGATCGGAAGCCGCCTGGCCATGCGGACCATGCTGCCACTCAGTTGCGAATTCGGTGTGACAGGCAACGCAGGCAGGGCTCTGCTGCGTTGGAGCATTGGGATCGGCGGGGAGGGGATCCTGGGCCTGCGCAATGATGAGCGTCGCGCCGGCGGCCAACGCCGCACCTGCAAAGGCGATCAACAGACGTTCGATCCGTAAGTGCATTTTGCATCTCCTCGAATTGTGTTCCACAGCTAGGCCGGCACCGGGGCCGAGCGCAAGACCGGGCAATCCAGACATTTCTCATCCAGATACCCGTTGTGAAGGCGGAAGACCTGCCAGCAAGCCAAATCGGACTTGTAAGCGCGGCACTGGTTGCGGCGGGAGGCTGAGCAGCCGCGGAGCTTCCAGCATTCGGGTTTCGCGACTTTGGCCGGCATGGCCCTTGCCTCGGTCTGCCAACGCCGGTCGAGTCGCGTCAGCGCCAGAACGATGATGCCCGTGATGAGGATCGGCACCACCAGGCGCAGGGACATCCCCAGCAGAACGGCGAAGGCCGCGGAAGAATCGTTCATGCGAAACCTACCTGGGGCCCAGCCTGGTCTGTGCGCGGTGCCGTGCCCACTCGCCAATCGCAAGCAGCAGAAC
>DATDCZ010000153.1:0-161197 GCA_036524055.1 Anaerolineales bacterium
GCCAGGCTCTTCAGCAACCACTTGAGGTCGCGCGCATCGTGACGGCTGCGCTCGAAAAAGCGAGCCAATGTCAGGATGACCGCGATCTTGGCAAATTCTGTCGGCTGAATGAACAGAATGCCCACCTGGAACCAGCGTTGCGCGCCAAAGGCCGCCTGACCCAACCCTGAAAGGGAGATCAGGAAGAGCATCATCACGATGTAGATGGGCCAGTGGATGGAGATCCAGTAACGGTAATCGATGCTTGCCAGCAGCACGATGACGATCGCTCCGGCAGCGGCAAAATACGCCTGGCGGGCGTCATAACCGGCCAGGTCTGTGTTGCCGGCGATGGCCGATCGGATCATCATGGCGCCGAAGGCGCTCGCAAGCACCACGGCACCAAACAGCAGCAGGTCGAAATTCCGCCAGGCAAGCCCGCGCATGACTACTCAGCGCGGCGGCGCGTCACGCTCCGAAGTGGAATGTCCGCTACGAGTCGTTGTGAGCGTCCGTCGTGTTCCACGGCGATCTGCACGGCATCCGAATCGAAATCGACATGCCGGGCGATCACCTCCAGGATCTCATCCTTCAGCTCGCGCAGTTCTTCGGAGGTGAGATCTGTCCGGTCGTGTATCAGCACGAGCTGCAGACGTTCCTTGGCCCGAGATCCGCTCCGCTGCCGCCCGAACCAATTCATGCCCGCCTCCCCGTTATCTTCTGGAGACGATCCCAGAGCCCGGACTGCTTCTCCATTCCAAGGAAAGGAACTTCCTGACCGCGCAGGCGGCGGGCAATGTTGCGGAACGCTTGACCCGCCCGGCTCCGGGGATCCTGCGCCACGGGTGTACCGTGATTGGAACCGATGATCACGGACTGATCCTCAGGCACGATCCCGATGAGCGGAATACCAAGAAGATCCAGCACGTCCTCGGCCGAGAGCATGTCGTTCTGTTTCACGAGCGCCGGGTTCAGGCGGTTGATGATCAGGGCCGGGTTTCTCTTTTCCTCGGCTTCGAGGATTCCGATGACTCGATCCGCGTCCCGAACTGCCGAGATCTCGGGGTTGGTGACCACAAAAACACGGTCCGCAGGCGCAATGGCGTTGCGAAATCCACGCTCGATGCCCGCCGGCGAGTCGATCAGTATGTAATCATGATCGGGACGGAGCTCATTGCACACCCGTACCATGTCCGAGGGCGAGACGGCGGTCTTGTCCCGGGTCTGCGCCGCCGGGATGAGATACAGCCCGGTGAGGTGCTTGTCGCGAATCATGGCCTGCCGCAGCTTGCATCTACCTTCGATAACGTCCACGACATCGTACACGATGCGGTTTTCCAGGCCCAGCACCACATCCAGGTTGCGAAGGCCGATGTCGCCGTCAATGCACACCACCTTGAGCCCGTCGGCAGCCAGGGCGACGGCGATATTGGCGACGGCTGTCGTCTTCCCAACGCCGCCCTTTCCGGAAGAAAGCGTAATGACTTGTGCGGTCATGCTTGTCCCGTTCCTGCGGGCTGCCATGATTCCAGTACGATGGCGCCATCGCGAATACTTGCAGTGCGCGCATGCTCATCCTGATCGATCTTCGAACCCTCGAGCGCCTCCCCGGCGATCTGGAGCCGCATGGGAGAAAGCTCCAGTGCGCAGATGATGGCGCCCCGATCGCCTGCAGAGCCTGCGTGGACGGTGCCGCGCAGTCGGCCCCAGACGATGACACTGCCCTGAGCCACCAATTCGGCACCCGGATTCACATCCCCAACCACGACTGCACTTCCCTGCGCCTCGATGCGGGTGCCCGAACGGAGAGTCCGATTCACAAACAGGGCCATGTCGTGCGGAACGGGACCAGCATCCAGGCTGTGCTGCTCTTCCGGCCGCAGTTTGGACACGCGCGTTGCCAACCCCAGCAACTGGGCAGTCTGCTCAGTTACAGGAGACTCGCTTATCACGGCCCAAAGGGAGACGCTGCGCTCAGAAAGCTTGTCCCGCAGATCCACCATTTCGTTGACTCTAAGAACCTGTGTACCCACTTCGAGCGCAACCCTCGCACCCTGGAAGAACGTCGGTTGGGAGTCTATCTGTGCCAGCAGGGCGGCGCTCTGCTCGTCCCACTCCCCCTCGGGCAGTGAGACCAACAAGCCGTCGCGCATTCCCTTGATGCGTATCGCGGCTATGAGGTCATCCATTGGCTGAAATTCCGCCGAATTATAGCATGGGTAGCTTGTACCGGACTCGACGGCTACACGATAGTGGCTTGGCGTCTTGGAGCCGCGTTTTTTTGGGCGATGCCGCTCGCCCACTTCCCCCTGGAGAGCTGTCGCTGACTTCCGGCTTAGCCGCCCGTGCCTGCCAGGTCCACGGACTTCAGCTCGAAGTACGCTTCCATCAGGCGCCCCACGACAGGTGCGGCCACCGAGGCGCCCTCCCCGCCATTGTACTCAAACGCCATGATCACGATCTCGGGATCCTCGTAAGGCGCGAATGCAAGCGTCCATGAGTGCGTGGGCCACGAGCCGAACTGACACCGGTTGGCCTTCAGGGCCACATCGTCGCAGTACTCTGCGGTGCCCGTCTTGCCAGCCACGGCGATCGGCAGCGGATAGTCCTCATTGAAAACGCGATGCAATGTGCCGCCAGTTTCAGTCACGGCGTAGCGCATGCCCGTGCGCACGTTTTTGACAACCTCGGGGTCGACCGTCTTCTTCTCTCCGGTTGGCAGGCAGTTGCCCGCCTCGCACTTGTAGGCCGCGATCCGGGGATCCGTGGTGATATCCCACTTCAGATTGGGCACGAAAGGCGAGATCTGATAGCTGCCGGGCGGAGGCGTGGCTGCGATGGAACCATCGGCCAGGTTTACCCAGCCGGGCGAAGATAGAGCGCGACCATCGGCTGCTCCTCGGGGTACCCAAAGAGTGAAGTCGGTTGGGTCGAACCAGACCGTCTGAGGCTTGCCATCGGCATCTGTCACCTGCCGGACAACGGTTGGCTGCATCAGCTTCCCACCGTTCGCCAGAGTCGCACCGGAAAGCAGCACCTGGAGAGGAGTCGCCAGAACGTAACCCTGACCCACCGTTGCGATATATGTATCGCCGGTCGACCAGTTTTCGCCTTGATTGATACGCTTCCAGCGCGGATCAGGAATCAGGCCGCTGGCTTCTCCGGGTAGTTCAATGCCGGAACGGGCCCCGTACCCGAGCGCGCGTGCGTATTCGCCAAGCCGATAGATTCCGAGACCGCCGTTCGGTATCTCGTCCTGAAAACCTCCACCCAGCTTGTAGAAACACACGTTGCTTGAGAAGGCAATGCAATGGAGATAGTCAATCGCACCGAAACCCTCCGGCCGTGTGTCGAAGATCCAGTCGACGAACGGTCTAGTGTTGTTTGGACCGCAAGGTTCGTTTGGCGTGAATTGCTCGCACAGCTCAAGCTGGCCCGGCGCATAGATGACGTAATTAGGCCCGGGTATGACGCCCTCGTTGAGGGCGCCGGTCGCCGCAGAAAGCTTGAAGACCGAACCCGGGGGGTATTCGCTCTGGATGGCATTGTTCAGGAGCGGATTGCGGGGATCCTTGCTCAATTGATCGTAGTAGTAGGCCGGGATCAGGCGGGCCATCCGGTTGTTCTCATAGGTTGGGTACGTGACCATTGCCAGGATTTCCCCGGTCTGGGGATTCATGGCAATCACAACGCCGCTGGAGATCCGCAATTGGCCGCTGTTGCCATAGAACCAGCGGTTCCAGTAGTCGATCTCCTGCTTGAGGGATGCCTCGGCCGCGGCCTGCAGTCGCGTATCGATGGTCAGTGTCACGTTGTAGCCCGGCACTGCATCGATCGGCGGCTCGAGGTTCCTGAGTTCCTGGCCTGCAACGTCCACCTGGATAACTCTGGATCCGTTCTTGCCGGTCAGTAGCTCCTGGAGCGCGAGCTCAATTCCGGCGTATCCGACCTTGTCGCGATTGGGTACAAAGCCCAGCTGGCGGTACTGCTCTTCGAGGATGGCAGGAATCGGGCCAAGGTAGCCGATGAGATTTGCAGTCAGCGAGCCGGTGGGATAGTCGCGGATCGGATTGACCTCCACGTGCACTCCTGGCCAATCCGCCGTCCGCTCTGCTACCGTCTTGGCTATGTCTTCGCTGACATTGCACTTTATGGCAACGGAGTTGTACGGCGCAAGTGAGTCGCCGAGCTCGACCAGCTGCGCAATTCCCGGACCCTCGACGCAGGCCCCATAAAGCTTGGCCTCGTCGACGGTACCGCGATTGACCGGTATGCCCGTCAACTTGGAGACCTCCCGATAGATGCGCTGCACATCCGCATCGTCATCCGGGAGCTGTGCCGGAACGATCGTCAGATTGTATGAAGCCACGTTTCTCGCCAGGATAAAACCATTGCGGTCATAGATGATCCCGCGAGGCGCGGCCGAACTCAGGTTCTTGGTGTAGTTCTCGACTGCGAGATCGATCCACTCCTGGCTCCCGAATACCTGCAGGGAGAGCAGCCGCGCCACCAGGGCTATCAACACAATCAGGATCAGCCCCAGGATCAGGGCAAGCCGACGTGGGTCAAGGCCGGCGTCGCGCGGCGTCGCTATGCGGCTCATGCTGCCTCCGCTGTTGGATACACCCAATTGGAGACATCGCGCATAAACCCAAAGACAGGAATGGCGATGAGCATGTTGAGCAGCACACTCGGGAGCGTAACGAGCCCTAGCGCGTCCGACAAGGCGACACGTCCAGCGGAGAACGAAAGGTACACGTAGGTTAGGGCATGCAGCAACACAGTTCCTGCAAAGGTCACGATGAACATTGCCAGCATTGGCACCTGCCAGACACGTCGCTGCAGCAGCAGTGCAAGCACAACCACGGAGACATATCCCACGACATAGATCACCCAGGGCAGGCTGGAAACCAGGCTCACCATCACTGCTGCGAGGAGCGCCCAATGCAGGGACGTCGTCACGGATTCCTGCAGCGCCCAGGCCGCCAGGACCACCAGCACGACGTCGGCCGTGCCGCTCAACAGCGGAAATTGCCCAAGAATGGCGGATTGCACGATGACAGCCAAACCCAGCAGCGGGATGGCGATGAAGTTACGCATTCTTAGGGGATCGCTGTCGGCACAAGTGGAACCGTGTTGATGGCACGGAAATTGGTGATTACCAGGACGATCTGCAGACGACTGAAATCCACGGCCGGCTGAACAGTTGCCTGCTGGAAGAGTTCGGCCGGCAGTTTTCGAACGTTGACCACTTGTCCGACAATCAGGTCTGCAGGGAAGCCCCCGCCCAAGCCGGATGTCAGTATGATGTCGCCCTGCTCCACTGAGACATCTTGCGAGATCTGCTGCAACTCGATGTCGCCTGTCACCGAACCAACCGCCAGGGCGTCCGTCGCTGCATTTCGAAGCGTCACGTTGACCGAGGATGCCGGGTCTGTGATCAGTTGCACGCGAGCGGCGTCCGATATCACCGCGTCGATACGTCCGGCAAGGCCCTCGTTGGTCACCACCGGCATGCCGCGCTGGATGCCGTCGTTGGAGCCGCTATCTATGATGATGTAGTGTAGAAACGGGCTCGGGTCGCGACCGATGACTGAAGCCGCCTTGTAGCTGCTTTCCGGGCTTGCCCGCGAGAAGTCCACCAGAGCGGCCAGGATTTCCGTTTCGTTCGCACGCTGCTGCAAGTCAATGACCTGGGTCTGCAACTGTGATACCTGGGCTTCCAGCTCCGCATTGCGCGTACGCAGGGCGATCAGGTCGCCAGGCGCGGCGAGAAACTGCTGGATCGCCTGTGTGCGACTGGCAAACCAGTACTGCACTGAGACCAGGCCACCCGTTACCGCGCCCGACGCAGAGCGCAAATAGCCGCCAAATGCGAGCACCAGCACTCCTGCAGTGATCAGGAAGGTGATGGTCGTCTGGATAGTGCGTGAAAACTGATTCTTCATTCTGGAAAAGTAAAGCGCCGAGGCGAAAGGGGGCCGGAATCGAGCCAGCAGCCAACTCTGGAACGGACCCGTGAATATGACTAGCTGGACATTCTCTCGTGATTCGTGTGGGGTGCGGTCTCTGGCTACACCCGATGGCGCGTGCTGCCTCGCTCCAGGCCAACCAGGTGCCGGCTAAGGTTGTCAAAATCCTCGTAAACCAGCGCCGCGCCACGAGCAACGCAGGTGAGCGGATCTTCAGCCACCCACACACGCAATTTGAGCTCTTCGGTCAATCTTTCCGCCAAACCCTGCAGCAGGGCGCCCCCGCCAGCGAGACAAATCCCGATATCCATGAGGTCGGCAACTATCTCTGGAGGGATCTCGTCCAGCGCATCGCGCACCGTATCGATAATAACCTGAACGGAACCGGAAAGAGCCTCACGGATCTCGATCGACGAGACTTCGACCGTCTCGGGCAGGCCAGTGACCAAATTGCGACCCCTCACCTCGATGGTCTTCTCCGGCTGCAGCGGAAATGCCGAGCCGACACGCCACTTGATCTGTTCCGCAATGCCCTCGCCGATCAACAGGCTGTACTTGTTGCGCAAATACTGCACAATGTCCTGATCCATCTCGTCGCCGGCTACCCGCAACGACCTGGACGCCACCACCCCGCCCATCGTGAGGACGGCCACTTCGGTGGTTCCGCCGCCGATATCGACGACCATGGACCCGCGCACTTCTCCGATTGGGAGGCCCGCACCCATCGCGGCGGCGATTGGCTCTTCGATCAGCATGGCCTGCCGTGCGCCGGAGGCCATCACGGCGTCGTAGACGGCGCGCTTTTCCACCTCGGTCACCCCCGTGGGGATGCCTACCACCACCCGCGGCCGAGGCAACGGCACCACGCTCTGCTCATGAACCTTACCGATGAAGTATTCCAGCATCACCTGTGTCACATCAAATTCCGAGATCACGCCGTCACGGACCGGGCGCACGACCACGACATTTCCGGGTGTGCGACCCACCATTTCCTTCGCTTCAAGGCCGATGGCGAGAGGCAGACGTGACCGTTTGTCGATGGTCACCCAGGACGGCTCATTAATGACTATACCTTTGCCGCGCACGTGCACGAGCGTGTTCGCGGTGCCCAAGTCGATGGCAATATCCAGCGAAAACAGGCCCAAAAGCCAGTTCAATGGGTTGAAAGCCAACGGTGGGCTCCTAGTCCGGAATCTCAGCAAACTTGCAGCTTGCGAGCGGAGATTATAACATACCGACTTTTGGACACTTCGGGTATCCTTGTGAGTGCTCTGGGGTTATCTTTTTATGACCAGAAGTCTGCTTGCTGGGAGGCGTCATGCCGGGGATTGCAGTTGTAACTGACAGCACCGCGTATATTCCCACGAATCTGGTCGAGCAGTACGGAATTTCCGTTGCCCCTCAGGTTTTGGTTTGGGGCGATCAGACGTACCACGACGGCGTCGATATCCAACCGGATGAATTCTACAGCCGGCTGAAAACAGCCAAATCCATGCCAACGACATCACAGGTATCAGTTGTCAGCATGAAGGAGATCTTCGAAAAGCTAATTGGCCAGGGGGCGGACGTCCTGGGTGTCTTCATTTCTGCGAAGCTCTCGGGGACAATGCAATCGGCAATCCAGGGGCGCGAGGCCCTCGGCTCCGCGGCTTCGAAGGTCACCGTCGTGGACAGCAACGCAACTGCCATGGCGCTTGGGTTCCAGGCTCTGCAAGCGGCGAGGGCAGCGAAGGACGGCGCTTCGATGAAGGACCTGGTGCGCTTCGTCGAGAAGAGCCGCGACCACGTTGGGGTCTACTTTGCCGTGGAAACCCTCGAGTTCCTGCACCGGGGCGGGCGCATCGGGGGCGCTCAGCGCTTTATCGGTTCTGCTCTCAATCTTAAGCCGATCCTCGCCCTGCGGGATGGACGCATCGAGGCCGAGGATCGTGTGCGCACAAAGTCCAAGGCCCTTGACCGGGTACTTGAACTGGTGACAGAACAGGTAAAAGGCAAGTCAAACATCCGCCTGGCAACAGTACAGGCGAATGCCGAGGCCGAGGCAGTACAGTTACTGGATAGGGCGACTCGCGAGCTCGGCGCGATTGAAAGCGTGGTTGCGGCCGTGAGCCCCGTTGTGGGTGCACACGCCGGCCCGGGCACGGTCGGACTAGCTTACATGGCGGGAATCTAGCCCGGAATTTTCTTGGCTCGGCGATAACGGGGCGGCAAGTATAATTCCTGCATGAGCCGCCCCCGTTCGTTGACCATCGGCATTGCAGGCGGATCAGGCTCGGGCAAGACCACGGTGGCCCAGGAGATCCTGGGCCGCGTCGGCGCCGACCGAATTGCGTTCCTCCAACATGATTCGTACTACAAGGATCTGAGCGGCCTGCCGCCGACTCAGCGCGCCGAGCTGAATTTCGATCATCCGAATTCGCTGGAGACCGACCTGCTGATCCAGCACATCATCTCTTTGCGTGACGGGAACGCGGTTGAAGTTCCGATCTATGATTTCTCGACACACAGCCGCACGTCGCAGACGTTCACCGTCGCGCCGCACCGCGTGATCCTTGTGGAAGGCATCCTGATCTTCGCGGACGCCGCCCTGCGCGAGCTATTCGACGTGAAGATCTTCGTGGACACGGATCCCGATATTCGCTTCATCCGCCGCCTCGAACGCGACATCACCGAACGCGGCCGAACCACGGAGAATGTGATCAAGCAGTACCAGCTAACGGTGCGGCCGATGCACCTGGAGTTCGTGGAGCCATCCAAGCGCTATGCGGATGTCATTATTCCTGAAGGCGGATTCAATGCAGCCGCGCTGGATATGGTGGCCGCGCGAATCCTCACCCTGCTCGCCTAAGGCACCATTCGCCGATCGACAGGACGCACAGACGTAGTTATGAATGAAAGAGGAGGAGTAGCTTGAGCAAACAGTGGAAAGCAGCCCCCGAAATGAGTATCGATCCCAAGGCCTCATATAGGGCTCGCATAGAGACGGACCTGGGCACAATCGTCGTACGCCTTCACGCCGATAAGGCGCCGCGCACGGTCAACAACTTCGTATTCCTGGCGCGTGAAGGTTTCTACGACGGCACGATCTTCCATCGGGTGATCAAGGATTTCATGGCCCAGGGGGGCGATCCCACCGGCACTGGCACCGGCGGTCCGGGTTACCGCTTCAATGACGAATTTCACGCCAGCCTTGCGCATGACCGCCCGGGAATCGCCTCGATGGCCAACGCCGGGCCGAACACCAATGGATCACAGTTCTTCATTACGTACGGCCCGACGCCCTGGCTTGACCGCAAGCACAGCGTTTTCGGGGAAGTGTCAGAAGGCATGAACGTGCTCAACTCCATCCGCCCCCGCGATCCGTCGCGCCCAGAATATCCGGGCGTCAAGATCTTGACTGTAACGGTTGAAGAGATCCCCGGGTGAGACAAGTTCCAGCTGAAGCACAGGCAGTAGGCGCGGGCGGAGAAAATCGCCCGCGCCTACTTTTGAATATCCTGCGGCTGGTCGTTCTCCTTGCTGTAGTTGCACTTAGCATCTACATCTACACTATTCGGGATGAGGCGGCCAAGTTTGCCACTTATGGCTACCCTGGCATCTTCCTGATTTCAGTATTGGCCAACGCCACAATCCTGCTGCCCGCCCCCGGCGTGGCCGTTGTCTTTGCCATGGGAGGTATCTTCCCACCAGCGCTCGTTGCCCTCGCGGCGGCGGCCGGAGCCACGGTTGGAGAAATCTCTGCATACGCGGCGGGCTTCAGTGGTCAGGCAGTGATTGAACGGGCGTCAATTTATGCACGCATTCTTCCGTGGATGCGCCGCTTTGGCGGGCTCACAACATTCATATTGGCGGCCGTACCCAATCCATTCTTCGATCTGGCCGGCATGGCTGCTGGCGCGCTCAGAATGCCCTTTGGGGCCTTCCTGATTTGGTGCCTGCTTGGAAAGATCATCAAGATGCTGATCTTTGCCTACACGGGCGCGCAATCTGTCGAATGGATGCAGGGCTTGATGCGTTAGCGTGTTGACGGGAATTTTCGGGGTCCAGGTCGATGTTTCTTCACAGGTCTGGTCACAGCACCGGCGCTTGGGGCAGCCTTGGCGACGGGCTCTCGAAGACGCTTGATTTCCAGCGCATTGAGGTGACGCCATTCGCCGGGCATCAGGCGACCAAGCGTCAATGTGCCGATTCGCACCCGGATGATCCGTACCACCGGAAGGCCGAGAAGCGAGCCAATCTCGCGTATCTGGCGCTTACGACCTTCTCCCATCTCAACGCGCAGCCAGGTCCCCTTCCCTGCCGCCGCCTCGAGCGCAACAGTTGCCGGGGCAGTCCGGTAGCCATCTTCAAGGACAACGCCCCGCCGCCAGGTCTCGAGTTGCTCCTTGCCGGGCCGCCGGGCGATCAGCACGCGGTATTCTTTGGTATGTCCATACCTGGGATGAGTGAGGCGATTTGTCAGCTCGCCATCGTTAGTCATCAACACCAGGCCCTCGCTATCCCAGTCCAACCGACCCACAGGATATAGATGGGTTGCATCGGGCACGAGTTCGCGAACCGTGGTGCGGCCAGCGGGATCATCGGCAGAGGAGATTACATTGCGGGGCTTGTAAAGAGCCACGTAAGTCAGAACTTCAGCTTGCCGAATTCGTTGTCCGTCCAGCGTGATCGTGGAATTGGCGGGATCCGCCTTTTCGCCCAGCACAGCGACGTGCCCATCGACGCGGACCCTGCCGGCCGCAATGAACGCCTCGCAAGCACGACGCGATCCATAACCCGCCTGAGAAAGGATCTTCTGCAATCTCTCGTTCATTCAAATCCCTATCGCCTCAAGCGGACCGAACACTCATAGCCTTTGACTGGTTTCCAATTTGGGAGGTCAACTTTTCAACATTTCGTCCGGTGATTCTGCGCGTTCAGGCAATTGCAGCGGCGGCAGGTCTGCGACGCTGTTCAGACCCAGGTGTTGGAGGAAATCCGCAGTCGTCGAATAGAGGATCGGTCTCCCGGGGGCCGGCGAACGCCCCATTTCATAGATCAAACCCTTGAAGAGGAGACTCTTAAGCATCGTCTCCGAGTTGACGCCACGGATCGCATCAATCTGAGGTCGGGTGACAGGCTGATTGTAGGCAACGATGGCGAGCGTCTCGAGCGCGGGCCGGCTCAGATGGCTGCGCGCCTCCAACCCCAGGAACCTTTCGATCTCCGCGGCCAGCTCGGGAGCGCTCGTCAGCTGCACTCTGCCAGCGTGTCGTTGAAGGCGCAGGCCCCGGCCGGCAAGCAGGTGATCAAGTTCCTCTAGGCCCACCTCTACAGCTTTCACGGTGACTTGGAGTGAATCCGCCAACTCAGCAGCCGACACAGGTTCACTAGCCACAAATAACAAACCCTGCAGCCGGGCGGACAGACTGAGCGCGTTTTCGTCAGAATCGCTCATGCTATAATTACCTCACGAGACAGTCGATTTCGCGCCACAAGAACGCCTGTGTGGAGTAAATGCGCGGGCGACGGCGGCGCGTGAAATGCGGTCGACGAGGCCATCGTCCTGTGCCGGCTGCGGCAAAGGATGAAAAGACTCCGATGGGCGGGAAATCTACGCGCCGGACTTGATAGCATGAGAACTCATCTACTCCTGAGCACGGCTGTGCTCGCCGCCGCATCTTTGGCATGCTCCGTCTTTGTCGGGGGTCCCAAGCTTCCCGATCCACCCATTTCCGGTTCGCCCGAGACCCTTAATACCCTGGAGCAGGACATCCAGGAGGCTCTTGCCAACAGCCTGACTGATGGCACCCTTCAGCTAAGCATCACGCAGGAACAGATGACAGCTTATCTGGCATCGCGCTTCGCTGCGCAGGCGGAGCCTTTGCTCACCGACCCGCAGGTGGAATTCGGCGATCAGCAGATCAAGATCTATGGAAGGGCCCGGTCGGGCATCTTTGAAGCAAACGTTTCCATGACCGCCAAGTTCGAGATCGATGCAGATGGTCGCCCCGATATTCGGATTTCCGGTGCCGAGGTCGGGCCCATGCCCGTGCCTCAGGCATTCAACGATGCCCTGGCGAGCGCCGTTGACGAGGCACTGACTGGGTACGTCGGACCTGTTGCGATCGGTTTCAGGCTGGAAAGCATCGACATATCCGCGGGCGTGATGAAGGTCAAAGGTCGCCTGCGGTGAATGTGATTATACCAGCGGCAAATCATGGGGCGTGTTTACGACGGGCGCCGCGTGGGTCGGTGGCTCTCTTGTTGATCCTGGGCGTTGCCTTCGCCAGCGCTGGTTGTCAACTCTCCCAGGCAAGTGTTCGTGAAATGACGATCCACATTGAGGCGGATGGCCGGGATCAGAAGATCACGGTCCCCGCGGGCAGCACTGTTGGGGACGCCCTTCAGCTCGCCGGCATCACTCTTGGCAACCTGGACCGCACGGAGCCCCCTTCGTACGCATTGCTCCAAGACGCGGCAAGCGTACGATTGATACGTGTGGAAGAGCATTTCCGTACTGAGGTGACGGCCATTCCGTTTGACCGGCAGGTGCTCAGGAATGAGTCCTTGCCCGAGGGCGAAGAGCGCCTCGTTCAGATCGGCATCAACGGCCGTGAAGAGCTCACGTACAGGACCATCCTTGAGAATGGGGCTCGGGCCAGCGAGAGCATAATCAAGAGAGTCACCGTCAGCGAACCAACAACGGAAATTGTGATGATTGGGGCGCGTTCTGCGCTCTCACCAATTGCAATTCCTGGGCGGCTGGCGTATTTGAGCGGAGGCAATGCCTGGATAATGGAAACAAGCACGGGCAGTCGCCGCCTTCTGGTCAACTCCGCTGACTTGGACGGCCGTGTCTTCGTGCTGTCAGCAGATGGCAGTCGCCTCCTGTATACGCGCAGGTCCGCAAAGCCCGCCGATGCGGAGATCAATACGTTGTGGGCGATTGGAACGGATCCCGCTTCAGGCAGTCCGGCGCAATTCAAGGTTTCGAATGTACTTCACTTTGCGGATTGGTATCCAGGTTCAGCCGCAAGTATCGCTTTTTCCACAGTAGAGCCGAGGTCGAACGCTCCCGGGTGGCAGGCAAACAACGATCTCTACAAAGTGAGCCTTGGGGGGACACCGGGCAAAATCCTGGACGCCCAGAGTGGCGGCATCTATGGCTGGTGGGGAACCATGTTCGCGTTTTCCCCAAATGGCCGACTGGCGTATTCCCGGCCAGACAGCATTGGGCTTGTGAGCCAGGACGGCGGCTATCTGGCGCCCTTGGCTGGGATCGCCCCGCTTCAGACACACAGCGACTGGGCATGGCTGCCGGGGATCGCGTGGGGACCGGACTCTGAAATCCTATTCTACGTGGACCATGCAGCGGGACAAGGCGCGACGTCTCCCGAAGATTCCCCTATCTTTAACTTACAGGCACTTTCTTTGACGAATAATGCGACGGTGACGCTGGCCGAAAACGTGGGTATGTTCGCCTCGCCATCTGCGTCCGGCACCATGGGGTCTGGCCCCACCAGCCAATATGAGGTGGCATTCCTCCAGGCGATCTTTCCCGAGCAAAGCGACGTAAGCCGATACCGGGTAGTTGTCATCGACCGCGACGGATCAAATCGGCGTGAGCTCTTCCCCGGGTCCGACGTGCCGGGCCTGGAGCCGCAGCGCATCGTGTGGGCACCCGCGGAGGTGGCCGGCCAGACAGGGCCTTACATTTGCGTGGTCTATCAGGGGAATCTTTGGTTCATTGACAGCACATCCGGGCAGGCGCGTCAGGTGACAAATGACGGCCTGATTTCTGAGGTAGACTGGAAATGAAACGCGCTCAAGGCGCGTCACCGCCTGCGGTCGACGTCGCGGCCGGCTCGGGCATATCTCGATGGATCACATGAGGCGTTCATGCGAGTACTGATCACTGGAGCCGCAGGCTTCCTGGGTTCCCATCTTTGTGACCGATTGATTGCCGACGGTCACTCCGTTGTTGGCCTGGATAACTTCGTTACGGGTCGCGCGGAGAATATCGCGCATCTCATGGGTCATGACAGGTTCACGTTCTACCGACACGATGTGTCGAACTACATCTTCGTGCAGGGCAAGATCGACGCCGTACTGCACTTCGCATCACCGGCAAGCCCAAATCCACAATCGCCAAGCGCCTATTTCAACTTGCCGATCCAGACCATGAAGGCCGGCGCTCTCGGCACACACAACACTCTGGGCGTTGCGAAATCCCACGGGGCCCGTTTTCTGCTCGCCTCGACCAGCGAGATCTACGGCGATCCCCTGGTACATCCCCAGGTTGAAACGTACGCAGGAAACGTCGACCCTATCGGCCCAAGGGCGGTTTATGATGAGGCCAAGCGGTTCGCCGAGTCTCTTACGATGGCGTACCATCGCCAACACGGCGTGGACACACGCATTGTTCGTATCTTCAACACGTACGGCCCGCGTATGGATCTCGAAGACGGCAGAGCGCTGCCCAACATGTTGAAGCAGGCTCTGCTTGGTCAGGCACTCACAGTCTACGGGGACGGCATGCAAACCCGCTCATTCTGCTACGTCGATGACCTGGTGGATGGCGTCGTGCGCCTCTTGCTGTCGGATGAGCACTTGCCGGTGAATATTGGCAACCCCGACGAGATGACGCTGATCGAATTTGCGAAGCGCATCAACGCGGTCGTGGGCAACACTGCTGGCATCACGTTCGTAGCCGAGGCGCGTAGCGCGCGCGATCCTCAACGACGCCAGCCGGATATCACCCGGGCGCGCGAGAAACTGAAGTGGAGTCCGAAAGTAGGGCTTGAGGACGGCCTCCAGCGCACCGTTCCATATTTCCGGCAACAGTTGAGCATTGCATGATTGCGGTCCTGCGTAATCCGATCGAACGAACTCGATTTCTCAAGTTCATGGCCGTTGGTACAATCGGCGCCGTTGTTGATTTCGGCACCGCGAATCTTCTCACGCATTTCCTGGCGATGGATCTGGTGCCAGCCGGGACTATTTCGTTCGTCTGCGCCATCCTCAGCAATTTCCTGTGGAACAGGTACTGGACCTACCCCGATTCGCGATCGCGGGCCGTGGCCCACCAGTTGGGTATGTTCACCATTGTCAACGTTGCGGGTGTTGCGATCCGGATCCCCATACTGCACTATGTCGAGCCGATCATGCTCGGCGCTGTCCGGCAGGCAGGCAATTTTGGCGGTCTGACGCCCGAGTTCGCGGCGCGCAACATCACACTTGCGATCGCGGTCGGCATCGTAATGTTGTGGAATTTCTTTGCTAACCGTCATTGGACGTACGGCGACGTCGATTGAGCATGCGAGCCCCAACGAAGGTAGTTCCCCTCTATAACTCCAAAGGCGACTTGGGCGCCTACATGGTGTATCCATACATCTACAACCTGCTCGGCGAGTGGGTGGGGTTCTGCACTGCCGAACGCGAGGTATTCTCGGTCATTGGCAACTACGTCGGCTACCTGGCGGACGACCAAAGGATATTGCGACCTCGCACGCTATCTTCGCCCCAGCGCCAGGCTGAACCTCCGTCTCGTCCCCCGAAACTCAGTCCGCCGGCCGCCGTTCCGCTCGCTCCGATGCTTCGCGAACTTACCCACAGCACGGTCGACGTGCTGCTCGATGAACCTGATCGCCTGCACACGGCGGATATGGGTGAGCTCCGACCAGACCTTGAGTAGCCAGGCCGCGGCGCGCCCGGTGCCCAGCTTCCGCCACGACCCGGATTGCCTTGCCCCATGAAGAACGATCCGAAGGAGCATGATCCTATGATCGGCCCACTACATCCAAAGACAGTGAGTGAATCGCGTATTAACCTTGCCCAGATCATGCAGCCAGAACACGCAAACATCATGGGCAACGTCCACGGTGGAGTCATCATGAAACTGGTCGACGAGGCGGGAGCGCTGGCGTGCATGCGGCACGCGCAGAGGCGGGTTGTTACTGTTGCCGTGGACTCAATGATCTTCCGTCACCCAATTCGGTTGGGTGATCTTGTGTTGCTCACTGCGGAACTCACTCACGCCGGACGCAGTTCCATGGAAGTGGAGATACAAGTGCATGCAGAGAATCCGATTACCGGGGATCGCATGCGCACCAACACAGCGTACGCCGTATATGTCGCCTTGGACGAGCTCGGAAAGCCCACACCTGTTCCAGAGCTTCTCGCGGAAAACGATGAGCAGAGGCAGCGCCAAGCCGACGCGCACGCGCGGCAGGAGCGGAGGCTCAGGGAACTTCAGTGAGCAGCTTCGCGGCACTCTTCCGAAAGCCCGTAGTATGGCTGCTGGCGGTGGCACTGGCCGCCGCCATGTTCATTTTCCGTGATTACGGTCTCACGTGGGACGAGCCGCTCTTCTACCAATATGCAGATGCATTGGGTTATGCGTACACTCCAGCCAACTGGTTCAGCGGAACCTTTGACTTAAGCCGGTCCTACGGGCCAAGCGCGGATGATCACAAGACGCGCGGTCCAGGGTATCTGGTGCTCGCGCGCCTTCCAGCGCACGCGCTGCAAGCCCTTGGCGTTGATGCAGGGTCCGCCTGGCACCTCGTCAATGCCATGACATTTGTGCTCGGTATCTACTTCATATTCGGCATATGCCGCTGGGTCGCCGGGGTGTGGCCAGCCGTGCTGGGAAGCGCGCTCTTTGCCAGCCAGCCACTTTTGTGGGGGCATGCATTCATAAATCCGAAGGACATGCCTTTTATGGTGTTCTTCGTGGGCGCCATCTGGCTTGGTGTACGGCTGGCCGACAGGCCACAAGACCACTTGCATTCGCCTTGGCATAAGCAGCTCCGGGCGCTCCTGCTGCCGGCAACCCTGGTGGGCCTGGCTACTTCAAATCGGGTGCTTGGACCTCTCGCGGGCTTGCTCGTGTCGGCGTATTGGCTATGGCGGCGCCGTGAGTTCGCGACCGTCCTTTGGATCCTGCTCTACGGGCTAGTGGCGGGCATCGTCACCTTCCTCACGTGGCCATACCTCTGGGAAGGTCCATCCCGCTTCGTAGAGGTCTTCGGTCTCATGGCAAACAATCCGACGGTGCTTCCTGTTCTTTTTGCGGATACAGTCTACCGGGCACCCACGGTGCCCCTTCGGTATATTCCATTCTATATGCTGACGACTCTGACGGAGCCCGTTTGGCTGCTGGCAGGCGCAGGATTCCTGGTATCTGTCGTTCGCACGAGGATGAACGGTGAGTTGCGCGCTCGTCTGCTGTTGATGATATGTTGGTTGACGATTCCGCTGATCTATGTACTCTTACTGCGCCCGCCCGTTTATGATGGGATGCGTCACTTCCTCTTCATGCTTCCTCCGGCCTTTGCACTCGCGGCCGCGGGGATGGATTGGCTGTTTGCCAGAATGCAATCTCCTACCTGGAGAGTCTCCGTTGCGGCGGTGGCGCTGCTTCCCGGGCTTGCCGGAATATGGGCTTTGCACCCCTATGAATACGCCTACTTCAACTCGCTCGTTGGCGGAACACAGGGCGCGTTCCGCCACTATGAGACCGACTACTGGCTTACCTGTTACAAAGAGGCGGTTGAGCGCTTTAACGGAACAGTTACGGATCCCGCCCGGCTATTTGTGCACCGTGAGGCAGAAGTTGCGGCGCCATACGCGCGATCTAACATCACAGTCCTTGAGGAACGGACCGAACGGTCTGCAATTGCACCTGGGGACTACATCCTTGTCAACACGCGCACGAACGAGGATTTGCATACATTCCGAGATGCGCCGGAGCTACTATCCGTCGGAAGAGCCGGGGCCGTGTTTTGTGTGATTAGGCGAATCCCATGACGACGCATCGAGAACGGATGAAGGCAGCCATTCAGGGCGAACTCCTTGATCGGCCGCCGGTCGCGCTTTGGCGACATTTCCCCGTTGATGATCAGGAAAGTGACACCCTCGCCGCGGCGCAATTGGCATTCCAGACCTCCTACGATTTCGATCTCGTGAAGATCTCGCCGGCATCATCTTACTCTGTGCGCGATTGGGGCGTCGAAGACGAATGGGAGGGCAATACCGAGGGAACAAGAACGTACAAGCGGCTGGTCGTGCGAGAACCAGGGGACTGGGAGCGATTGTCAATCCTGCAGCCGACCTCACCACATTTCGAGCAGCAGCTGGATTGCATCCGCCAGCTTCGAAGCCGGCTTGGCCCAGAGACACCGCTTCTGCAAACCGTGTTTAATCCGCTGGCCCAGGCCAAGCACCTCGCCGGCGAGCAGACGTTGCTGCAGCACCTACGGACGCACCCGGACGCATTGCGCCGGGGCTTGGAGATCATTGCTGAAACCACCCGCGGATTCATCCGGGCCGCTGCAGCCGCTGGCGCGGACGGAATCTTCTACGCCATTCAGCACGCCCAAGCCCGGCTCCTCTCACGGGAGGAGTTCCTGAGCTTGAGCCGCGATCTTGACATCATGCTGCTCCAAGCGGGAGAGGGCCTGTGGTGCAACGTAATTCATCTGCACGGGGAAGGTGTGTTCCTTGACGCCGTTCTCGATTACCCCGCCCAGATTCTGAATTGGCACGACAGAGAATCCGGCCCGACGCTCAATGATGCGGCCGAGCTCTGGCCGGGAGTTGTTTGCGGAGGCCTCAGCAGGCAAACCCTGGTATATGCCACTGCAGGCGATGTGGCTCGCGAGGCGGAGGACGCCATCTTGAGCCGCAAGGGCCGCAGGTTGGTGTTAAGCACAGGGTGCGTCGTTCCAATCATCGCTCCTCACGGCAATCTTGCTGCAGCCAGGGTAGCAGCCGACCGCTGGCCTGGAAAGTCTGCCCGGACCTCCCTCTAGCCATGCGCGTCATTTCAGGAACTGCCAAAGGTCGCAGACTGCTGCCGGTCCCAGGCGATCAGACCAGACCCATCACCGATCGCGTGAAGGAAGCCCTTTTCGATATCATCGGCGCGGACGTGCTTGAATCTCATTGGTGGGATGTGTTCGCCGGGACGGGCGCTGTTGGCATCGAAGCACTAAGCAGGGGCGCAACATACGCCCGTCTTACCGACAGTGGCCGATTGCCTCTGGAGACGATCAAACGGAACCTCACCCAGACTGGATTGGGCGAGCGAGCAGAGGTTCGTCGCGCCGATGCATTCACGCTAATTGGAACTGCTGCCGACCACCGCTTCGACTACATCTACGTGGCGCCGCCTCAGTACAAGGGCTTATGGTTGCGGGCCGTAGAGGGGCTGGACGCCAATCCGGATTGGCTAAGCCCGGACGCCTGGGTGATGATTCAAATTCATCCGAAGGAATTTCAGGCTCCGGCCCTCACGCGCTTGCAGGAATTTGATAGAAGACAGTACGGTACGACTCTGGTGGTCTTCTACACAGGCGGGTCATCCCAGAGTCATAGCTTTGATTGAAGCCTATTTCCAGGGAGCAAGGATCAGCGTGTTCTGCTCTTCCGCCGCGTGGCCCAGGTAGGGAAGCTGCCAGGCCTCAGCGATGGTCTTCAACACGGAATAGTGGGTGTAAGGTGTCTCATCCTCAAATCCCGATCGGACCTGCGGCGAAACCAGGACGGTCGGCACGCGGCCGCCTGCGTCCTCCGGCAAACCGCAGCATGAGTGCTCTCCCTGCCCCTCATCCCACGTTAGGATGATCAGGTAAGGTTCGGCTGTCGCGTCAAGCGCCGGGTGCAAGATCAGCATGAGACCCTGCAACCACTGGTCCGCGGTGTCCAGACCGCAATCATGGGCGTCATTGCAAAGGTTGGGGGTGATGAAGGAGAAAGATGGCAACTCTCCCGCGGTGACGTCGGCATAGAGCTGCGTGAATGGAACGACGCTGCGCGAACAGCGTTCGCTGTCTGCCCGAATTGGCTCAAAGTACATGAAAGGATTATGCTTTATCGCGTAGAGCCCGTAATCCGAGCCTTCATAGCATGCTGTTGGCATGTCCTCCTGGTAGGTCTTCCATGTTCTGCCGCTGGCTTCGATCAAGTCAGGCAGGGTGACTGCTTCGTACAGGCACTTGGCACAATCGAAGTCCACTCCGAATGTTTGTCCGCTGATTAGCGCCAGATAGTTCGGCAGACTCGGATGGGCAACTGCAAAGTGTTGAGTGAGAAGAGTATATGATTTGGCCAGCTGATTGAAATACGGCATCCGTCCATTCCCGATGACGGTGCCGAATTCCTTGTTCTCAAATACAATGACGACGATGTGGCTAAAGTCAGGCACTAGTGGCGCAGGTGTTGCGCTGGGAACGGCCGTGGCGGTGGCTTGGGGCGCGCTGGGAGCGGTTGGAGACAGAGTGGACGTCGGTGTAGCCTCGACGTGAGGCTCAATGCTTTGGCAGGACGCCAGCACTATTGGAATGATCATCAGGCAATGAAGTCGGGCTTTCAATGACAATCGGACCTCCCCGATGGCACTTCGCTCGATTGGCAGGCCTCATTCCCCCGGAATCTTGCTACAATGATACCAAACAAGCCAAGGACCCCTGCAGGAGGATGCGATGGAGATCTTGAGCGTCAGGATCCGGAAGCCCGAGGAAGTCAACTTCGTGCTGGGGCAATCGCATTTCATAAAGACCGTAGAAGACGTTCATGAGGCCCTGGTGAACGCGGTTCCCGGTATCAAGTTTGGGGTGGCGTTCTGCGAAGCGTCTGGCAAATGTCTCGTGCGCTGGTCCGGCACTGATCAAGAAATGATTGCCCTTGCGACGACGAATGCGGAAACAATCGGAGCCGGTCACTCGTTCATTGTGTTCCTGGCGCCCGGCTACTATCCTGTCAACGTGCTGAACGCGATAAAGGCTGTGCCCGAGGTGGCACGGGTCTTTTGCGCCACAGCCAATCCCGCTGAAGTCTTGATCGTGCAGACAGAGTTGGGACGCGGAATCGTGGGCGTGATCGACGGATCCTCGCCCAAAGGCATCGAGCAGGCGGAGGATATCGCGTGGCGCAAGGACCTCCTTCGCAAGATTGGGTACAAGCTTTAGCGAAGGTCACTCGTGGGTGCAATACGACAAGAATGGATGCGGATCACCGGTGGCCGCCCTGCATCTTCTACTGACGCGTTGCCCCCAGTGCCAATCAGTTCTCGAATTGGAGATTCAGCTTCCCTTGGGCATCGTAGAAGGAACGGCTGGCGAACGGTGCATCGCCTCGCCGCATGTTCCGTATTCTTTCCACTAAGACTGGAACATCCTCCACAGTCGGAAGCGCACGAAGTCGATCATAGGGCAACCACTCCGGCAGGCCTTCAGCCGACTCCCGCAGGCTACCGCCCGTGGCCTCCCCAGTAAAGACAAACAGACAGACTCCGACCTCACCGGCGTCTACCACTACAGTTCCGCATAGCCATAGATCGGCTTCGAGGCCGGTCTCTTCCCTGAGTTCCCGGGCTGCAGACTGCAAGATATCTTCGCCCCTCTCCACATGTCCGCCAATGCCGTTGTACTTGCCGCCCCATAGTCGCTTTGTGGGCGAGCCCTTGATCAGCAGGTACTTTTCCCCATCCCGCAAAAAGACCGCTGTACGGGGGATGACCATGTAGCGTTCCTGCGAAACCCCCTGCTCCTCAACGGGCATTGGAGTGTCCTCAATCGAGAAATGGACCAAGGGCGATGGAAATCGTGCCGTGCTCAGTCCTGCAGGTCGTCCGCCATGGCAAGCGCTGACTCGCGACCCGTATAGAATTCTGCAGTAGGTGGAACTGGAATGGCCTGCACGAACATGTCCACATACTGACGCGTGTTCGCCACGCCAAGTAGGTCGAACAACTTGGCAAACTGCTGCTCCCAGGCTGCGCTGATAGACGCGCGCTCAGTCTGCCCCAGCGCGTACGCCTGCCGTTTGAAGGGCCCGATGGCATTCTTGCGGGTCTTGTAGTAGAACTGCTCGTCCGTCATGCCGGGTTTGCGGTCAGCGGCTGAATTCTTATCGAGCCAAGAGTACATTTCCTGACGAAGTGATGCGGGGATCCGTTCATAGAACATGGTCATGAAGCTTGTCGCCAGGTGCACTTCGACGGCCTCATGTTCTACGAATTTATGAAAGGCATCTTCCGGCAATGTAGAAGCACCATGCTGCACTGCTCCGCCAAGCCCGAATTCCGAGCGCGCGACTCCCGACAGCTCCTCGAGCGCCCGGAAATCAATATTGACCTGTGCCAGAGATCCGTTTGGAAGTACTGTACCGCCATGGGAAGTTCCGGTTTGAATGCTGATCTTGCTCAGGCCTGCCATCCCAGGAGCCCGCTCCTTCAGGGCAGCATTGAAACCTGTCATGAATGCACGGAGCTCCTCGGCCGTCGAATTATGCCCGCCAACTTCCCCGATCTCGCCGCCAACAGAAATGGTTACACTGTCGGGCTGAAGTTCACGAATGTTGGCCGCGAGCTCGGACGTAAGCCGCACATTCAATTCCTGCTGCTGCGTGACCGTGGGCTTTGAGACGTCCACGAGGGTCGACGAATCAATATCGATATTGTAGAAACCCGCGGCGATTGCATCACGTACCAGATCTCGGACCGCCTGCAACTCCGCGTCGGGGTTGGAGGCATACTTCTTGGTCGAAAGCTGAAAGTGATCACCCTGGATGAAGACCGGTCCGTTCCAGCCCTCCTCCACTGCCGCAGCAAGTATGTTCGTTGAGTACTCGGCAGGCTTCTGATCGGTGTAGCCGGTCTCCGATCGCGCAATCTCAAAAATGAAGGCCCCGGCGTCCAGGCGCTGGGCAACACGGAATACGGCGCGAGCGGCGTCGTACGAGAGCACGCGCAGATTCATAGCCGGAACCGTGAAGGTGTGGGGCGCCTCTCCGCGACCACGCGCCATGTAAAGGCCATGGATCGAGCAGGGTGTGATCCCAAGGGCCAGCGCCCCGGACCGGACAACAAAGCGTGCCCACCCCTGTCGTTCAGCGGATCCGAGCGCGGAAGCCTCAACGAGCCTTCCCATGCTCCTGCGGAAATCACTGGCATTCTTGATCTGGATCTGCCCGGACTGCAACGCAACGCTGTCCCCGGTCAGCTTGAGCACTTCTTTGAGCTCGGACATCGCATGCTCCTTGTGATTGACTGATGGCCTCGAAATTATACTGTGTCCGGTAGCTAGTCCAAATTCTGCGTGCAACGCCGCCGAATCTTGCACGAAGGCCGCATAGTATAATGGCGTGAAACATCACGCCGATTTCTGCGTACATCATGGCAGGAGGCCCGAATGACCGACATGCACCAGAAAGTAACTGACCAGATGGACCCGCTCACCAAGTTGATAGCGCTGGTTCCGGGCTTCAGCGGCTATGTAAAGCGGGAGAATCGGCGCGCAGCAGACAAGCTTGTTCGTGACGCCGTTGCCAACCGCTTCGAGGAGCAGTGGAAGCGACTCTCGAACATTGAGGCAGATCTAGTAACCGCCGGGAAGATCGAGTATGTTGACGACGTGGAGAAGGCCAGTATCCAGATTCGCACGTTCGTCGACAAGATCCGCACGGCAGCGCGAGGCTATGCCGGTGTCTTTGACGCCGTAAAGATCAATGAAGCCGAGTTGGAGCAACTCTACAACTTTGACGTTGCATTCTTCGACCTGGCCCGCGACCTTGGGCGAGGTATCGATAACGTCGAGGCCACCGCCGGCGACGATGCGGCGCTGCCCGCCACGATCAGAAACATCACCACTATCGCCAGGCAGGCCGTCGAGACATTCAATCGACGCGTGGAAGCCATTACCGGCCCGGGTCAGTAGTCCAAATACCCAGGGCGGCGGGCGGATCTTGGCCGTCGCCACAGCACGGCGTCGACGGCTTGCAGACCATTTCAGCAACACAACTTTCTGCCCATTCTGGATGCAAACATCGTGTGGCGCGAATATCTTGAGCCCAAATCAGTAGATGAGGTCCTTGGCCTACTCGATGAGAGAGGCGCGAGTGCGCGCCTGATCGCGGGTGCGACGGACCTGATGCTGGAATTGGAGCGCGGCATCCGCCGCGGAATAGACACGCTCATCGATATTACGAGGATCAACGGGCTGAGCGACATACGTCTGGATTCCGATGGGGTAATCCACCTTGGACCTCTCGTAACTCATAATGATTGCGTTGCTTCGGCTCTCTTGAGGGAGCGGGCCTTTCCGCTGGTTCGCGCCGCCTGGGAAGTGGGCGCGCCCCAGATCCGAAATCGCGGCACGGTGGCCGGAAATCTGATCACCGCCTCGCCAGCCAACGACACGATCACTCCGCTTATCGCACACCAGGCCACGCTATCCCTGGCATCCGTGCGCGGCGTTCGCCGGGTACCTCTTAAGGATTTCTACCTGGGCGTTCGTCGCACTGCGCTGCAGCCAGACGAGATGTTGGTGGATATCTCTTTCCCAGCCCTGACCGCATCGGAGAAAGGCACTTTTCTTAAGCTCGCACTACGTCGGGCACAAGCGATTTCAGTCGTGAATGTGGCGGTGGTGCTTGGAATTGAAGGCGCCAAGGTGCAGCGGGCGGCAGTTGCGCTGGGCGCCGTGGCTCCCACGATCGTTCGCGCCCCTGAGGCGGAGGACTACCTGATCGGCCATTCGCTGGATGAAGCCACGATCCTAAGGGCCGCCGAAATCACGCGTGATGCTAGCCGTCCGATTGACGACCTTCGCGGGTCCGCGGCCTACAGACGGGAAATGGTGAGGATTCTGACGGCCCGGGCATTGAAAGCAGTTGCCACCGGGAAAGAACGCGATGGCTTCCCGGCAGCGCCTGTACTGCTGCGGGGCTCTATGAATGGAAAGCCGAAGAGTCCCTCCCGTCCGGTGCCGGGCGGCCCTTCGCGGTCCCCATCAAAGTCCCCGAAGTCGGAAATAACGACAATCATCAATGGGAAGTCATATTCCCTTGCCCCAGAGAGTCCCAAGTCCCTGCTGCGACTCCTTAGGGAGGACGCGGGCCTCACGGGCACAAAAGAGGGATGCGCCGAGGGCGAGTGCGGCGCCTGTACTGTCTTCCTGGATGGGCACGCTGTCATGTCCTGCCTGGTTCCGGCGCCGCGCGAACACAACGCCGAGGTCATTACGGTCGAGGGCCTCGCGGACGGAGGACTATTGCATCCGGTGCAGAAGGCATTTGTGCAGGATGGTGCCGTCCAGTGCGGCTATTGCACGCCAGGCTTCGTAATGGCCAGCGCTAAACTGCTGGAGGAAAGGCCAGTCCCGAACCGCAATGAGATTGAGCAAGCACTCACCGGCAACCTGTGCCGATGCACCGGCTACTACAAGATCATCAAGGCCGTTGAAGACGCAAGTCGCGAGGCGGCATGAAAGGTGAGGCATGACTAGGTACTCCGTTGCAGGTCGCCGCGGCCCCACAAAGAAAGTTGACAGGACCCCCGCTGTTTGGCGTGGAATTGGATGCCTCCTGGCGCTCGTTGTTCCAGTTATGTCGTGGGCGTTGGCTACCGTCACGCTCCAATTTGGACTGCAACGGGGCTGGCCATTCCCCTACCAGCTGTTGGGGTATCCGGTCATGCCGAAAGGGCTCTGGAGCGTGCCGGGCCTTCCCGTAGTCCTGGCCTTCCTGATCCGGCAACCCAATCTCTACATGCTAATCGTGCTTACCGTTGGGTACATCATTCTGATCAGTGCGGTGCTCTCTTTTGGTTACGCATTTGTTTACAAGCTGATTGGGCCACCGCGCTATGGACCCCTTGACCTTCCGGAACCTCAGGTGAAGGTCGGACGCTACAAACGCTAAGTATGCGGGCGGAATGTGTTGAGCTTCGTTACTTCAAATGAGTGAATAGAATGGCTTCCATCGGGGTCTCGACGCCACGCAACGATGCTGAGGGCAAGGTAACAGGGCACACGCCGTATTCGGGCGATCTCTCGATGCCCGGTATGTTGTACATGAAGACGGTTTTCGCAGAGCGCCCCCACGCCCGCGTTCGGAACATCGACATTGAGTCTGCCCTTTCCGCGCCTGGTGTGGCCGCGGTCTATACGGCCGCGGACATCCCGGTCAACGAATACGGTCTCCAGATACCGGACCAGCCGGTCTTATGCGGTCCCGGCTCATCCAAACCATATACCGACATCGTGCGCTTTGTAGGCGACCAGGTGGCGGCGGTGGTGGCTTCCACAGAAACACAGGCCGAGGCCGCAGCCCGTCTCATCAAAGTGGACTACGAGGACCGCGCCATTCTTGCGGATCCTGTGCAAGCCATGGCGCCGGATGCTCCCATCCTCCATCCAGATCGAGGGAGCTCGAATGTGTGTGTGCACTATAAGATACGCAAAGGCGATGTCGCGTCCGCCTTTGGCAAGGCCGACGTAATTGTCGAGGCGGAATATCGCACACCACCCCAAGAGCACGCTTACTTGCAGCCTGAGGCCGGGCTGGCGTACATCGATGACGCCGGTCGAATTACGGTAGTGTGTGCGGGGCAATGGACGGATGCGGATCGGAGTTCGATCGCCCATGCCCTCGCTCTCCCCGAAGATCGGGTCAGGGTGATTTATCCGGCGATCGGCGGCGCGTTCGGAGGGCGGGAAGATCTATCGGTTCAGATCGTGCTGGCGCTGGCTACTTGGAGGCTGCAGAAACCGGTCAAGATCATCTGGAGCCGACGCGAATCCATCGTGGGACACGGAAAGCGGCATCCAGTCGTCCTGCGAGCCCGGTGGGGTGCGACACGAGACGGCAAGTTGGTCGCAGCGGAGAATGAGATTATCGGCGATGCCGGCGCTTACATGTACACCAGCAATAAGGTCCTCGGAAATGCGACGATAACCTCCACGGGACCGTACTTTATTCCGAATGTGAAGACGGATGTCTACGGCATCTACACCAACAACGCGCCCAGTGCAGCCTTCCGCGGTTTTGGTGCGCCGCAGGCTCTCTTCATGGCCGAGGGGCAGATGAATAAGCTAGCGGAGCAGCTGGGGCTTGACCCTGTGGAATTCCGCCTCCGCAATGCGCTTCGCGACGGTCTCACCCTGGGCGTCGGTACCCCAGCGCCCGGTCCGGTGAGCGTTCCACAGGTAATCGAGGCCGCCGCAGCAAGTTTCGGCTGGGCTGCTGGATCCGCCAGACAGAATGGCGACAGCAGTGACCCGGTGAGACGAGGGCGAGGCTTTGCGGCTGGTTTCAAGAACGTCGGTTTTTCCTTTGGGTACCAGGAGAACTCTTGGGCC
Organism: Anaerolineales bacterium; assembly: GCA_036524055.1. GTDB lineage: Bacteria > Chloroflexota > Anaerolineae > Anaerolineales > Villigracilaceae > Fen-1038. The sequence continues at coordinate 27,077 of DATDCZ010000153.1, forward strand.
AAGGTGGAATTGTTCGGAAAGAGCGCAATTGAACGCGTTGTACTGCATCACGCGGGCGCAGAAGTGGGTCAGGGTACTCATACCGTAATGGCACAGATGGCGGCCGAGGTCCTCGGCATAGCTGTCGAGGCCGTTGAGATCCGGGCATCTGACTCGGCCACCCAGGCTAACGCTGGCTCCGCATCCGCATCGCGCATGACCTTCATGGCGGGCAACGCTATCAAGGGTGCCGCCGAGGCCGCCATGCGGAAATGGGAATCTGAAGAGCGGCCCGCCGTGGCTGAGTTCACATACCTTGCCCCCAAGACAACACACTTTGACGAGGAAACCGGTTACTCGACGCCCAATTTCTCATATGCCTATTCGGCTGAGGCAGTGGACGTAGAGGTGGATACGGAGACCGGTCAGGTGAGACTGGGTCGCGTCGTAGTTGCGGACGACGTCGGAAAGGCGATCAATCCGGATCTCGTTGTGGGCCAGATCGAGGGCGCCGTGGTCCAAGCGCAGGGGTACGCCATCACGGAAGATATGAAGTACTCCGCCGGTCGCATCCTAAATGACCAGCTAAGTACCTACCTGCTTCCTACCATTCTGGACATCCCGGCGAGGGTGGATTCCGTGATCGTCGAAGTGCCCGATCCGAATGGTCCGTGGGGAGCACGAGGGCTGGGTGAGATCCCATTTCTGCCCCTGGTCCCGGCGATCGCAGCCGCGATCCATGACGCGACGGGCGTCTGGATCGACGAGTTTCCCTTCACGCCCGAGCGCGTGCTGCGAGCGCTTGGCAAGGTTTCATGACCCCCGCCCCACTACGCAAGGGCGAAACCGCCGCCCTGGACGACGGCGCGCGGAGCGCTGCAAGCGGTGCATTCGTAAAGCTCAGCCAGGGAACCACACATTATGAACGGACGGGGCCGCTCCAATCCAGGCCGGTAGTCTTGGTTCACGGCTTCTCGGTCCCGTACTTCATATGGGATCCTACCTATGTTGCTCTTGGGCAGCAGGGCAAGCATGTAATCCGATATGATCTGTTCGGGCGTGGCTACTCGGATCGGCCGGCACTAAAATACGGCATCGATCTGTTCGTGCGGCAGCTGCTTGATCTTCTCAATGCCCTGGAACAGGCGCAGGCTGATCTTGTCGCCCTTTCGATGGGTGGACCCATAGCGGCGTCATTTGCCGTCAGGCACCCGGAGCGAGTACGCAAGCTTGTGCTTATTGATCCCAGCGGAGTCCAGCCGGTTGCGCTCGGGGGGCTCTATAGCCTTACCGCTCTACCCGGATTGAGCGAATTGATCTTCGCAATAGGCGGAACGAATTACATGCTGAAGAAGGCGGCCGAGGATTTCTTTGATCCCGCTCTTGTGGGCACGTTCCGTGAGCGTTACGCGGTGCAGATGCAATTTCGCGGCTTCCAATCGGCGATCCTATCAACGGTGCGAAACAAGATGCTTGGAAGCTTTTCGGCTGCCTACGCGGCCCTGGGTAAAACGAAGAAACCGGTGCTGCTGATCTGGGGCGAAAAAGACTCGACCGTACCCTTCCAGCACAGCCAGCGGCTCAGGGAGCTCATTCCGCAGGCTCAGTTTGTACCTGTCCCTGAGTGCGGTCACTTGCCGCACTATGAGCGGCCAGAAGTCGTGAATCCGCGCATCCTGGAGTTCCTTGCCTGATCCCATGCGGAAATTGACGAAGTTGTTCTCGGCTCACAAGTACAAGCTGGCCGTCTTTGGCCTGCTTGCGGCGGCCTCGATCGTATGCGTGGGTCTGGTGTCCGCCAGGATTGCCTATAGTGATTCGCGCCGCTACACAAGCCTGGTGTGGAACCTGTTCCTGGCCTGGATTCCCTTTATTCTTGCCTACCTTGCATACGTCCTTTCGTGGCGCAAGAAGCTGATGCTAATTGCAATCCCAGCATTTGCGATCCTCTGGCTAATCTTCTTCCCGAACGCTCCGTACATACTCACAGATCTTCAGCATCTGGGCGATGCTTCTGGCAAGGTTCCGCTTTGGTACGATGTCATCATGTTGATCTGGTTCTCATGGACGGGCATGCTGCTCGGCGTGGTGTCGCTTAACTTGATGCAGGAGATCATCCGAAGGCAGCTTGGTCGACCGGCGGGTTGGATATTTGTCCTGATCGTCGCCGCGCTCACCAGCACTGGCGTCTATATCGGCCGGTTCATCCGGCTTAACAGCTGGGACATCCTGCAGGACCCGACCGGTACGGCGTCCAATCTCTTTGACTGGCTGACGGACCCAAGTTTGCGGTCCGCAGGATTCGTAACGCTGTACACCGCTTTCTTCGTTTTCGTGTATCTCACACTTCACGCGTTCGGGCGGATATTGGACGAGGGTTCGGAATAGGCTAATGCCTGCCACCATTCTGATTCGCGGCGCGGGCGATCTTGCCAGCGGCGTGGCAGTCCGGCTCCATAGGTCGGGTCTCAATGTTGTCATGACAGAACTGGCGACTCCATTTGCCGTCAGGCGAAGCGTTTCATTTTCGGAGGCGATTTACGAGGGCCAGGTCCAGGTTGAAGGCATTGCCGGCAGCCGCGTTAAGGATCCGGCTGATACCCTGAAGATCCGGAATGTGTTGGCGGCGCATAACATAGCCGTGCTTCTCGATCCGGACTGCATGGCGGCTGCCGCGCTGCACCCCCTCGTAATTGTGGACGGCCGGATGACCAAGAGGGCACCAGAGCCATTTCGACACTCCGCCGCGATGTACATCGGTCTTGGCCCCGGTTTCCTCGCGCCGACAAATTGCCATGCGGTGATTGAAACCCAGAGGGGGCACCGTATGGGACGAGTCATCTTCAACGGGGCCGCATCGGACGACAACCATCAGCCGGATGGCGATCCTCGCCGCGTGCTGCGTGCCCCCAAGGATGGGTTACTCGAGTCAGACTCGCAAATCGGTCAGCACTTCGAGCCGAAACAGGTGGTCGCGACGGTCGCGGGGACCCCCATCCTGGCGCCCTTTGCAGGGATCTTGCGCGGGCTAATCCGGCCCGGCGTTCGCGTGGTGCGGGACATGAAGATCGGCGACGTCGATGCCCGAGACGATCCAGAGCTTTGCAGGTTGGTGTCTGACAAATCGCTGGCCGTGGGCGGCGGAGTGTTGGAGGCGATGCTCTCCAGGGCCGAAGTCCAGGCAAAGCTATGGGCCTAACCCTCGGCGTCAGCCTGCGACTCCTGCAGAGGAACGGCAAGCCATCGACCGATGACCGAGGGCTGGGTACCTCCGTCGCATTTGTCGGTGCAGGCGGCAAGACCACGTGCCTATTCGCCTTAGCCAGAGAGCTGCCGGGACCTGTCCTCGTCACTTCAACCACTCACCTCGGGGCATGGCAGCTTGACGAGGCCGACGCGCACATAACGGCAGCCGAGTCAGAGCAACTCGGCAGAGCGGCCCGCCTGGGCAGGGAAAAAGTGACAGTGATCACCGGGCCAGTGGGCGCCGACGAACGAACCACGCCGGCGAGCGCAGACGTGGTGGAGCAACTGAGAGACATCTCACTGTCACGCGGATGGCCCCTGCTCATCGAGGCGGACGGCGCACGACAGAAACCGCTAAAGGCCCCCAAAGAAAACGAACCCCGGATTCCCGCCTTCACCGAGATCGTTGCAGTGGTGGCGGGCCTGGATGGCCTGGGAAAACCCCTGGAGGAGGCCTCAGTTCACCGCGCTGAGCTGTTCGCCCCGCTATCGGGCCTCGAGGTCGGTGACCCCGTGACTGAGGCGGGTCTCGGGCGCGTCCTTGCTCATAAACGTGGCGGTCTCAAAGGCATTCCCCCGCGCGCGAGGAGAATCGCGGTCCTCAACAAGGCAGATTCAGCGCCCCTCCAGGCCAGCGCACACCAGATCGCGATGGCCATTGCTAGAGCGTACGACGCAGTCGTTGTCGCCAGCGCCGAATCGAATACCGTCCACGCCGTCATGGAGCCCACTGCAGGTATCATTTTGGCAGCGGGGGGCGCGTCGCGGTTTGGCAAGCCCAAGCAATTGCTCAACTGGCTCGGAGAGAGCCTGATCCACCGCGCGACGCGGATGGCCTTCGGCGCCGGACTCTCGCCCGTCGTCGTTGTCACCGGGGCGCGCGCCAATGAAGTAGAGGCCGCCGTTGGCGATCTTCCCGTGATCATCGCCCGGAACACGGATTGGCGCGCCGGACAGTCGTCATCGATCCGGACCGGGCTCGACGCCTGCCCTCCCTCCGCGGCTGCAGCAGTCTTCCTTCTCGCCGATCAGCCACTGGTAACGGAGGCAGTGATCCGCACAATCGTGGAGGCGCATGCCTCGGAGGCGGCTGCAATCGTCGCGCCGCTTGTCCAAGGAGAGCGCCGCGGCAATCCGGTTCTCTTTGACCGTGAGACTTTCCCAGATCTACGACAATTGTCGGGGGATGAAGGCGGGCGCGGCATCTTCGATCGACACCGAATCCACTACGTGCCATGGCACGATGATGGCATCCTCCGCGACATCGACACAGAGGAGGATTACCGCAAGTTGCAGGAGATCCAGACTCAGTGATTACGGCAATCGTACTTGCTGCAGGAGCTTCACGCCGGATGGGAAAGCCGAAGATGGCCCTCACGTGGGGCGAGACGACCGTGTTGGGTCAGGTACTTCTAACGATCCAGTCGGCAGGAATCGAGGATGTTCTGGTTGTAACAGGCGCGGCGGACGACATCGTCGGGGCTATTGCACGCAGTGCGGGGGCCTTCATCGTGCATAATCCGGACTTTGAAGCCGGGGAGATGCTTTCGTCCTTGCAGGTGGGCCTGCGGGCTATGCCTCCAAGCAGGACCGGCGCACTCGTCGTATTGGGAGATCAGCCGGGCATTGAGCCATCGGTGATCCGGAGCGTGATTCAGGCATCGACGAGCGATGTGTCGCTGGTCGTCCCCAGCTTTCAACGCCGTCGGGGTCATCCCTGGATTGCAGGAAGCCGCTGGTGGGCCGAGATCCTGGCGATGCGCCCGCCGGATACACTGCGAGATTTCCTGAATCGGCATGCTGACGAGATAACATACGTGGATGCCGGGGCAGCCTCTGTTCTCCAGGATATCGATACACCGGAGGACTACGCCAACTCGAGGTCCTAGCCCATGCATCCGGTCGGGCAACGTATCAGCGGAAGGTGTAAAAGTAAGAGTTCGTTTGCCGCAGCGCAAAGCCCATGCGCAGGTAAAGTCGATTAGCCTCAAGCCGACGGGGATTTGACGTAAGCGAAACGCCCGGCGCTCCGATAGTGCGCGCGGCCTCCAGCAGGAATCGCGTAATGGCCTCCCCAATACCGTGGCCGCGCGCAGACGCGTCGACCACGATGTCCTCGATGACGGCGCGCACGCCCGTTGGGACCCGGTAGACGCCAAGGGCGCCAGCGCCGGCGATCGGACTTCGCTCGTCCGGGTGTCTGGCGACAGCCAGGACATTCCATTGACTCGCCAGGAGCAGCTCCAGATCCTGCATCTCCGGCGGGGCCCTGTTCTCAGTCAACTGAGGGGTGAGGCGCCGGAGTGCGTCAAGGACTTCCGAGCTGGGCAATAGCACTCGTTCGACGGACATTTTTCGCCTATCCTGCCGAAGGACTACGAGGACGAGGGGCCTATCAGGACGCCTTCGTGAGCCCGAACTCCAATTGCTCCCCGTCTAGTGGTTCATTTGATCGAGTTGCGTCCGGAGGCGGCGATGCGAACTCCATCGAAATAGCCAGTGTCTCCGCGGTAACGTAGTCCTTGTGCGTATTTAGGGCCGCCTGCAGGGATTGAGACGCCTGCACATGGAGCCGGATGCGATCGGCCACATCCAAGTTTGCACCTTTGCGCAGATCCTGAACTCGCCGGACAAATTCCCTAGCCTGCCCCTCCTGCACAAGGGCGGGCGTGAGAGCCGTGACCAGGGCAGCGACGTAGGGTCCGTCCTCGGCGATGGCAAATCCGCCTTTTGCCTGTGCCTTGACCTCCACGTCGCCCGCCTCGATCTCGTACGCGGCGCCGTCGGCGATGACCTTCAGCGAGCCACCTGAAAGCAGCGTGCGGGCGGTTTCTTCCGGATTGAGGTTCACAACCGCCTTCTGAATGGCCGGGAACTTATTCCCGAACTTCTGCCCCAGCTGCTTGGGAAGCGGCTTCACGGTATGCGCGACAGCTTCCGTGGCAGCGTCAAGCAGACGGACGTGTTTGACATTCAGTTCGTCCTCAATGAGATCAGCGAATGCCGACACAGCCCGCCGCTCGGAGGCATTGCCCACTGAGAAGGCTGCCTCTTGAAGCGGCTGGCGGACTTTCCGGTTGGCTTTCTGCCTGGCGGCGTGACCCAAGGACACCAGCCTGATCACGAGGCCCATATCGGCATTGAGAGTCGCATCGATCTGCAACGGATCAAAGGTCGGCCAATCTGCCAGATGTACAGACTCGGGCGCGCCGGCATCGACCGAACGCACGAGATTCTGGAACAACTCGTCAGCAAGAAACGGCATTGCCGGCGCCAGCAGCTTGCTGATGGTCACGAGGGCGGAGTACAGGGTCGCGTAGGCGGAATGCTTGTCATCATCAGACACAGACTTCCAGAATCGCCGGCGCGAGCGCCTCAGGTACCACGTTGAGAGTTTCTCGACGAAAGCCTGAATGGGGCGAGTGGCACTTGTAACGTCGTAAGCCTCGTAAGCGGAGGTGACTTCGCGAACCAGGGTGTGCAGCTCCGACATAAGCCAGCGATCAAGTACATTGCGGCTGGCAGGCAGAGCCCGTATCAGATCGGGCCGATCAAGGTTGGCATACGTGACAAAGAACGAATATACGTTCCACAAAGTGAGCGTGAACGTGCGGATCACCTCGCTTACCAGCTCGACAGAGAAACGACGCTCATTACCCGGCGGCGTGGCCGTGTAGAGGTACCAGCGGAACGCGTCTGCACCATCGGTCTTGATCACGTCCCACGGGTCGACAATGTTGCCCAAGCTTTTCGACATCTTCTTGCCTTCCCCATCCAGGATGAGGCCGAGGCAAATCACATTCTTATAGGCCACCGAATCCATCAGGAGAGCACTGATGGCATGCAGCGAGTAGAACCAGCCGCGCGTCTGATCGACGGCCTCGCAGATGTAGTCCGCCGGAAACTGAGACTCGAACTTCTCCTTGTTCTCGAAGGGGTAGTGCCATTGGGCAAATGGCATTGAACCCGAATCGAACCAAACGTCGATCAGATCCTTGACGCGGCGCATCGTGCCGCCGCATTGGGGACAGGTATAGGTGACATCGTCGATGTAGGGCCGATGCAGGTCCAAGTCCGAAAGATCCCTGCCGACCTTGGCTGCCAGCTCGGGGACCGATCCGATGCACTCGCGATATTTGTCCTGCTCGCACTCCCAGACCGGCAGCGGCGTCCCCCAATAGCGTTCGCGACTGAGGGCCCAATCGACATTATTGGACAGCCAATTTCCGAAGCGCCCCTCACGCACATGCTGCGGCACCCAGTTGATGGTGTTGTTGAGGGCAACCAATCGGTCCTTGAACCTGCTCGTGCGGATGTACCAGGAATCCCGGGCATAGTACATCAGAGGCGTGTGACAGCGCCAGCAGAATGGGTAACTATGGGAATAGTCCTGCACACGGAATAGCAGGCCGCGAGCGCGCAGGTCATCGACGATGAGGGGGTCGGCAGCCTTTATGAACATGCCGCGCCAGGGCGTGACCTCCGGCACAAAGGTCCCGTCAGGCTGCACTGTCATCAGCACCGGCAGATTGTGCTGATGCGACATTTCCATGTCTTCGGCGCCGAAGGCCGGCGCCATGTGCACAAGGCCCGAGCCGTCTTCGGTGGTGACAAAATCGCCCAGCACGACAAAATGAGCCGGCTTGTCGGGCGGCATGAACGTGAAGAGCGGGTGATACCTGGCGCCCTTTAGCTTGCGGCCCTTGAATGTCTCAAGCACTTTGACATCGCCGTCGGGGAAGATCCTGGGCAGCAGCGCCTTTGCGAGGATCAGTTTCTCCGAGGAGCCATCGTGCGTGCGTTCGACCGTGACGTAGTCCACGTCGGGGTGGGCAGCCACAGCGACGTTTCCAGGCAGCGTCCAGGGTGTCGTCGTCCAAACCAGAAGCGATGTGTCTTTCTTATCGACCAGGGGCATGCGGACGAATATCGAGGGTTCGGTCACATCTTCATAGCCGAGCGCGACCTCGTGGTCCGACAGGGGCGTGCCGCAACGCGGGCAGTACGGGACCACTTTGTAGCCCTTGTACAAGAGATCCTTGTCCCAAAAGTTCTTGAGTATCCACCAGACCGACTCGATGTACTCGTTGGTATAGGTCACATAGGCGTCGTCGAGATCGACCCAGAAGGCGATGCGATCGGTGAGACGACCCCAATCGCGGATGTATTCGAAGGCAGACTTGCGGCATTCCTCATTGAACTTGGCGATGCCATACTCCTCGATCTGCTGCTTGTTGGTGAAGCCGTGCTTCTTCTCGACCTCGATCTCCACCGGGAGGCCATGCGTATCCCAGCCACCGCGACGTGAGACATGATAGCCGCGCATGATCTTGTAGCGCGGGAACATGTCTTTGAACGCGCGCGCCAGCACATGGTGCACGCCCGGCCTGCCATTGGCGGTCGGGGGACCCTCATAGAACACATATTGGGGGCCGCCCTGACGCTGTTCAAGAGTCTTATGGAAGATCTTCTCGCGCTGCCAGAAGGCGAGGACCGCTTCTTCCATAGCAACCACGTCGAGCTTTGAGTTCACCGGCTTGAACATTTGTTTATCCATGAGCATGCCACCTCACGAGGCCCAGAAGAAAAGAAAAACCTCCCGTCACCATACAGAGACGAGAGGCAAGCTCACGCGGTACCACTCTGCTTCCCGCAAACGCGGGCGCTCAGCCGAAGACTGACATCTTCGCGACCCTGGTAACGGTGGTCGAATCCGTCTCGCCTACTCTCCAGCCACATGACTCCGGCTGGATTTCAGGTCAAGGCTCCGGGATGATTTTCGGCCCTGCTGGCGTTCCGGCTTGCACCAAACCCGGACTCGCTGGGCACCTTGCGGGCTTACTCGTTCCCATCAGCGCCGATCTGACCCAATTATCTCATGGTTGGACAGGACCGTCAAATCTGGCTGGCAAGTCGTGCCCAGCCTGCCTCCTACCGGCACCCGATTTGTTCCTCCTCGGGGAACAAATAGAAACAATTCCTTTGAGTGAGTGTCATGCCTGCCAGCGGGGCCAATCTCCTGAGAACGCGACACACCTGCGCCATGAGCACTCGATTTCACGGCGTGAATCTACTGCACATTTGTTCTATTGTCAAGTCAGCTATTGGATAGGTCAATGTCTATGCGCGACTCGTCTTTGGGCGCTAGACGGACACTAGGCGGTCGGTCTTAGCCGCCATGATGAAGTCGTTCTGGTGCAGCCCCTTGATCTTATGCGTCCACCACTGCACCGTCACCCTGCCCCACTCTGTGATGAGCAGCGGATGGTGACCTTCGGCCTCGGCGATCTCGGCGACACGATCCGTGAATGCAACCGCCTCGACAAAATTGCGGAACTTGAAGACACGTTCAAGGCGATTTTCACCCTCCACCTGTTTGACACGCCATTCCGGAACCTGGGGCGAGTAGCGGGCGATCTCGTCTTCGTTCAACGTCGGTTCATTGCCTCGACATGCAACACATTTCATTGCGTAGAGGTCGGTCATTGAAAGGCCTTTCTAAGGAAGAGCAGATCTTCCGGGCGAGACAGATGCACGCGCAGGACCCGCCGGTTATGGGCCCTCAGAGTCTCGAAGTCGCCCAATGCCTGGGCGCGGAGCAGGGTCCCGAAGGTCATATCCTGGCCCGGAATCTGAACATCAGTGGGGGTATCGCTGACGATCTGAATGAACAGCCCCGTGTTCGAGCCGCCCTTATGGAACTGCCCGGTCGAGTGTTGAAACCGGGGACCAAACCCGGCCGTCACAGCCAGTTGAGTCCGCTCGCGAATGGCAACGCGGATGCGTTGAAGCTCATCATCGATCTCCTGGCGGCGCGGCAAGTATGCATTGATGGAAACGTAGTCACCCGGGTTTCGCCGCCCGAGGAATGCCTGAAGTTCAGCAGAGACATCACGGACGCTCGTTCCCCGACCTATGGAGATATCCCAATTTCCTTCAGCCAGGCGGTGCTGCGAGCGATAGTCCTGGATCCGGGCGTTGGTGCGGTCCTTGCTCTCTTGAACATTGGGCTGATCAAACGCGTTCACGCCCAGGATGTGGCATGCAACAGCGGTGGCGACCTCCCAGCGGAAGAACTCCGCGCCGATGTCATATCTATCCGCCACATCAAAGGTGAGCACCGGGAAGCCGGCACCCTCGAGCGCCTGTATGCCTGCGTCGTTCTCACCGCCCTGGCGAATGTAGGCGAAGATCCTATCCGGACCATACACGGACGGAGCATCGAGAGGTTCCTGCGAGACGGGCAGGATGCCCTTTCCTTGCTTTCCACTGGACTCGGCGATGAGCTGCTCGATCCAATTGGGAAGCCCGTTCAGGGCAGGATCTGCAATTATGGTCAACTTGTCGCGACCGGCCATGGCCGCCTCGGCCAAGACGGCGCCCAGAGCGATGCCCGGGCTGCGGGCCGCCGGCGTCTCCCGGCTGCACTGACTGCGCATGTACTGAGCCCGATCCAGCAGGGCCTCAAGATCGAGCCCCAGAAGCGCGGCGGGCACGAGTCCGAAATCAGTGAGAGCCGAGTAGCGCCCTCCAACGGTGGGCTCTGCCAGGAAGACCCGGCGAAAGTTCAGCTTGCGAGCAAGCTGCTCCAAGGATGTGCCCTCATCTGTAATGGCAACGAAGCGGGAGCCATCGGCGTCAGTCAGCGCCCAAAAGTAGTCCAAGCAGGCGGTCACCTCGGCGGTTCCGCCCGACTTGCTCGACACAATGTAGAGCGATCTGTCGGGGGGAAAGTCGACAGCTGCCTGACTGACCTGAGCCGGATCTGTGGCGTCGAGGATGCCGAGATGGACGGCCTCCTTGACGCCGGCAACATCGGCAGGCGAAAACACCTTGCTGAAGACCTCCGCCGCCAAGGAAGACCCGCCCATGCCGAGCACGAGGAAACGAGAGATCCCTTGACCGCGAACCTCCTGCGCGAACGCCTGATACTGAGGCAGGCGTTTGCGCGCCGTCTGCGGCAGATCGAGCCAGCCCATGCGCCGGCTTATCTCGGCCTGCGCAGCCGGCTCATCCGACCAAAGGGTGGGATCTTTGGCGCAGAAACGATCGAGGAACGAATCGGCAGCGAGACGGTCAATCCGTTGAGCTGTCTCCGCAGCCAGCGGTCCCAACATGCGGGCGGCATCGACCCGACGCGATTCGATGGTCTTCAAGAGGTCATCAATCGAGGCGGAAAAGATCTCGATGCCTTCGGTTTCCAGCTCGCTCGTGACCTGGTCCATCGAAATTCCCGCCCGCTCCAGCTGCAGCATGAGGTCGCGGGCTCCATCGAGATCCTGAGAAATAGTCAGTTCAGCGCGGGCATGATCCCTGGCGGCGTCGAGCGTTTGGGGAGGCACGGTATTGATCGTGTCGGCGCCCACAAGCTGGTCCACGTACATCGTGTCTGGGTAGGCGGGATCCTTAGTGCTGGTGGATGCCCACAGGGGTCTCTGCAGACGGCCGCCGTGCTGGCGGATGCGCTCCCAGCGCTTGCCCTGGAACGTGTGCAGGAAGTCCTCATACGCCAATTTGGCATTGGCGATGCCGGCGCGGCCCCGTAGCGGGGACCCGGCCGGGAGCAGCTTATCAACCTTGGAATCCACGCGTGAAACAAAGAATGAGGCCACCGAAGACATATAGTCGATCGGGCGTCCAGCCTGGATGCGGTCCTCAAGCCCACCCAAGTACGCCTCCATCACCTGTGCGTAGCGCCGGCGGGAGAAGATCAAAGTAATGTTTATGTTCAGGCCGGCAGCAACGGTCTTGCGGATGGCTGGAATACCTGCGGAGGTCGCTGGAATCTTAACCATGAGATTCGGCCTGGCGACCCGCGCCCAGAGTTGTTCTGCCTGTGCCACGGTAGCCTCGGTATCAGCCGCCAGGTGCGGGCTGACCTCGATGCTAACGTAGCCATCGCCGCCGTTCGTCTGCTCGTAGAGCGGAGCGAAGAGATCCAGGGCCTGGCGGACGTCTTCCACCGCGAGTTCCCAGAAGATCTTCTCCGCGTCCCAGCCAGCCCACGCGAGGGACCGAAGGGCCTCATCGTAATCATGGCTGCCGGCAATTGCCTGCTTGAAGATCGTTGGATTGGAGGTCATGCCGCGGATATCACCGCGTTCAATCAGCCCCCTGGTATTGCCGTTTTCCAAGTCCGCCCGGCGGATGTTATCCAGCCAGAGCGACTGTCCGAGGATAACAAGCTGAGCGAGCCTGTTCATGAATACCTCTCTCACTCCCAACTGCCGAACACAGGGCACCGACCGCGACGGCCGGCCATTATTGTCAAATCTGCGCTAGAGGTCACCAGTTTCTTCGATGCGGTGTATCTTGGCAACCCGGCGTTCAAAACGCTCGCCGCCCGGGTCATCGCCAGCGTAACGAGCACCCAGGAATGCCTTCACGAGGGCACAGGCCAGTTGTGAGCCGACGACACGACCGCCAAGACAAAGTACGTTCATGTCATCATGCACGACGCCCTGGGCAGCAGAGTACGTATCGTGGCAAATCGAGGCGTAGAGGCCCTTCATCTTGTTGGCGGCGATGCAAGCGCCAATTCCGGAACCACAGACCAGTATTCCCCGCTGTGCATTCCCGCTTTGAATGGCGTGCCCTACCTTAGCCACGATGTCCGGAAAGTCGACAGCATCCGGCGTGAACGTGCCAACATCGAAGACCTCAGCACCGGACTCGCGCACGGCCTGCAGGATCGTGTCGCGGAGCAGAAAGCCCGCATGATCGAAACCGACGGCAACCTTCATCTGTGCTTCTTCACCTTGCGTCCCAACTTGAGCTGGCTGGCCCTGCCTGGAGCAGCCCGCCGAGGTTTGTTTGACTTGAGCAGGGATCTGGCCTGAGCAACAACATTGTCGACAGTGAAGCCGAGATGCTCAAAGATGACCTTGTACGGGGCAGAGGCCCCAAAACGCTCGATGCTGAGCACTCGCCCCTGCGGCCCGACGTAACGCTCCCACCCCATTGCGACTCCGGCTTCCACTGCCAACCTTGCCGACACCTCGTCGGGCAAGACGGCCCGGCGATAGCCAGGACTCTGCCTCTCGAAGAGTTCCCAAGATGGAAAGGATACCACACGCACCGAAACACCAAGGGCCGAAAGTCGCTGTGCGGCAGCGAACACCAGGGATACCTCCGAACCGGACGCCATGAGGATGATATCGGGTTTCTTGCTGCCAAAGGAAGCGAGCGTGTATGCGCCGCGAGGCAAGCCGGAGGCCGAGCCGGTGATCTTCGCATCAAATACTGGCAGAGCCTGACGCGTCAGGGCGAGGGCCGTAGGCCCGTCCTTGCGCGTCAAGGCAATCTTCCACGCCTGCGTTGTCTCATTGGCGTCTGCCGGCCGGATCAGCATGAGATTCGGCATGGCCCGAAGTGCAGCAAGATGTTCCACAGGCTGATGAGTGGGTCCATCCTCCCCCAGGCCGACACTATCATGTGTAAAAACGAAGATGGAAGGGATGTGTGACAGGGCAGCAATGCGGATGGCCGGTCGCATGTAGTCTGAGAAGATAAGGAACGTGCCGCCGTACGCAACCACTCCCCGGTAGAGCGTCATGCCATTCAAGGCGGCCGCCATGGCATGCTCTCGAACGCCAAAGTGAATGTAGCGGCCGGTTGGATTATCCGCCTGAAAATCAGAGGCGCCATCGAACCGGGTGTTGTTAGAGGGCGTGAGATCCGCAGATCCACCCATGAGCTCCGGCAATTGCGCCGCCAGCGCGCTTAGGACCTTTCCGGAAGCAACCCGTGTCGCCATCCCTTTGGGGTCCGCAGGGAATACGGGAAGGGACTGCTCCCACGAGTCCGGAAGCTTTCCACTCAGGCGGCGTTTGAGATCGGCGGCGGCTGCCGGCTCCGAGCTCGAGAAGGCTTCAAGTTTTCCGTTCCATTCAGCCTCCGCAGCACGGCCCGCTTCGACAGCGCGGCGAAAGAGCTGCAGAACGTCATCCGGAATGAGGAAACGGGGTTCGACCGGCCAGCCAAGATGCTGCTTAGCTTCTTTGAGCTCCTCATCGCCGAGTGGTTCACCGTGGGCTTTTGCGGTGTCCTGCTTGTGCGGTGCGCCGAAACCGATGTGCGTTCGGCAGGCGATCAGCGATGGCCGCGGATCGTTCTTCGCCTGATCGATGGCGGCGTCGAGAGCCTCAAGATCATTGCCATCCGCGACCTGTTGGATATGCCAGTTGTAGGCGCTGAAACGCTGCGTGCGATCTTCAGTGAAGGCCAGGTCCGTGTTTCCATCGATCGAGATGTGATTGTCATCGTAGAGGAAGATCAGCTTGCCGAGGCGGAGATGGCCTGCCAGCGAGGCCGCCTCAGAGGCCACCCCCTCCATCAGGTCACCGTCGGTAACGATGGCGTAAATGTAGTGGTCAAACAGAGCGTGCCCGAATTCGGCGGCGAGATGCGCCTGAGCGATGCCCATCCCGACCGCAGTTGCAAATCCCTGACCAAGCGGGCCAGTGGTTGTCTCCACGCCGGGAGTAAGGCCGTATTCCGGATGTCCCGGGGTTTTGCTGCCCCATTGGCGGAAGTTCTTTATCTCGTCGAGCGGCAGATCGTAGCCGGTAAGGTGTAGAAGTGAGTAGAGAAGCATGGAGCCATGGCCCCCCGAAAGGACGAACCTATCGCGGCCCGGCCAGCCTGGATTGCGAGGATTGTGATGGAGGTGGCGAGTCCAAACGGCATAAGCCAGGGCAGCGGCGCCCATCGGGAGCCCGGGATGCCCGGAGTTGGCCTGCTGGACCGCATCAGCGGAAAGAAACCGCAGTGTGTTGATGGCGCGAGAAGAAAGTTCATCCATGATTTGCCCTCCAGCGCGCAATTCTAACACCCGTTGTGCACGCATTCACAATCAGAAGGCCGAGGGCGAAGCACATCGCTGCGCTTCTGTGACATTCATCAGAAGTCGCAGCTCACTTAAAGCAGGTTGATGTACAGATCAGAGAATTAGTACTTCTGGTTGAGATGGGAAACCGGCAAGGTTATGAAGCCCTCCTGGCGGTTGCCCAATTGTGAAACGTCAGCGGGCTTAAATGCCGTCAGCCAAGCCGTATAAGCGGCCAGCAGGGCGTCAAGCTGTTCCTGCGCGAGCACTTGCTCCATGGGCAGGAGACCGTTGAGGAGCCGATGGCGGGTGATCTCCTCCAGGAACCCCATGGGATCATGTATTCGAACGCCGCGTTCGAATAGCGCCAGGGCGCGCTGTAATCGACCTTCGAGAGTGGGTTTAGGCAGCGGCGCACGGCCAAGCAACGCGCAAAACCCAGCGTGGGGATGCGTCTCGATCCACTGCCGCGGACTGTCTTCAGACGGGTACGGGCTGTAATGCAAGGGTTCCAGCCGTTGATACAGTTCGAATCCGAGCTGAATCCAAGCGGAACAAAGGGCTTCTGAGCGCGGCGTGCCGCCAACCGGGAGCCCCCGCAAGTGCAACTCATACTCGGCTTCACGAATCTCAGCGCCGCGAACGGCGTGGGGAGAAGTCTGCTGCGACTGAAGGCGTTTGCGAACTACGCCGGTGTTCAGGTGTGAGGGAGAGTTCACGGCCACGTGCGCGCTTGCCTGATCCCCCAGAAAGGACAACACGCTCTCAAGATCGACTTCAGCGATGGTGATGACCCGAAGATCCCGATCCAGGGCGGCGTAGGTAAAGGCTTGACGACCGGAGGTGCAGTCTATGCCGACGGCGATCATGGTCACGGTGTTGGACGTCACTGCGTGGCGATATGGCCCGCACTTCAGTATAGGTCAAAACGGGCCTCCCTGCAACGGACTCGGGGGACCATCATCACAAAGGGAAAGTCCGCCGGGCAGTCCTACTTGCCGGCGCACCCGTGCCTGGCGCTTGTCAGCAGCATCAGCTGGCGGGATCTAAAAGCTTTCCAGGTAGCGTGCCAACTCCTGTTTGAGCGAGGCAAGGGATTCGAAGAAGAAGAGCTGCTCGTTGAAGCTCCAAATGGCCTTGTCAAAATTCACGATAGTCTCGACTTTGAAAGGCTGCAAGGGCGTCTTGCCTGCGAGCACATGCTCCATCTCGCCCTTGGACGAGATCAGGCCCGTGCCGAACACCTTCAATTCGTCGTTCTGCCGTATCAGCCCGAATTCCGTACTGAACCACGCGAGGCGTTTAATATTCTCGCGCTGCTCGTCGCTTTTGGCGCGCTGAAAGGCTGGCGCAAACATCTCCTGGATCTCAACGTAGGGTTTGAGCGTAAAGTACGGCAGGTGCCCGTACACATCGTGGAACATGTCGGGCTCGGGCGTGAAGTCCAGCTCTTCGCGGGTGCGGACGTAATCGGTGACGAGGAATTCACGCCGGGCAAAGTGGTTGTACCACTGGACTGCGTCGGAATAGCGGACGCGCGTACGCAGCACGGTCCAACCTGTGCGAGGAGTGATGCGTTCATTCAGCCATTGGACGGACGGAACGCGATCCCGCGGAAGAGCCAGCGCGGCAGAACCTTCAAGATACTCGTTGCAGGCGTACTTGAGAACCTTCGGCTGCTGACGTTCGAAGAGGGTCCTCCAAATGTCGTGTTGCTCAGCGGAAAATTCGACGTCCTCAGCCGGATCAAGAACGGTCTGATCTGATGGCATGCTCATCTCTGCCTCCCATCGGGCGGATATTACCACCGGCGAAATCTGTGGTCAAGAACCGGATAATTCGGATAGGAGATGTTATATGGGCACGAATGATAGAATGTCGACGGAGAAACGGAGCCAATGGAGCAAACGCCGCTGAGGGGGAAGGTGGTGCTGATCACCGGGGGATCCAGGAGGATCGGCCGCGGGCTTGCACTCGGCGCAGCAGAAGCCGGTGCCGACGTCATCATCCACTGCCACGAATCCACGGCGGCAGCAGAAGCCACAAAAGGTGAAATCGTTTCGCTGGGCCGGCGTGCCTGGATCCTGCAGGCGGACTTCTCGCAGCCAGATCAGGTGATTACGCTGGCGGAAAAGGCATTTGAAATCGCGCCGATGTACGGGCTGGTCAATAATGCAGCCGTTTTCGCGGGTGGTCCCCTTCCGGTAACTACGCTTGCGGACTGGGACACACACATGAAGGTTAACCTGACGGCCCCGTTCCTGCTCTCGCAGGCGTTTGGACGGCTGCTGGGCCCCAACGCCAAGGGCCGAATCGTGAACCTCCTGGATTGGCGTGCACTGCGACCCGGGATCGACCACTTCTCGTACACGATAAGTAAAGCGGGATTGGC
The DNA here is from genome assembly GCA_036524055.1 of Anaerolineales bacterium. Lineage (GTDB taxonomy): Bacteria > Chloroflexota > Anaerolineae > Anaerolineales > Villigracilaceae > Fen-1038. The sequence goes on from DATDCZ010000153.1 coordinate 44,521, forward strand.
CGCCATGACCCAATCCCTGGCACTGTCGTTGGCGCCCAATATCTCTGTCAATGGACTTGCGCTGGGAGCGATCCTGCCTCCGGGAGACGGAGAGCGAGACCCAGAGATCGTCAGGCGCGTTCCGGCCGGCCGCTGGGGAGATGTCGAGGAGGTGGTACACGCCCTCACTTTCCTGCTGGCCGGCCCCGAGTACGTCACGGGCGAGATCATCTACCTGGATGGCGGGCGCCATCTCGTTTAGGAGGCTGAATGGACAAGGTACTTATCAAAGACTTGGTAGCGCGCGGCATTATTGGTGTGAATGATTGGGAACGCAAGACGGCACAGGAAATCGTGATCAACATCACGGCTTTCGCGGACACGAATAAGGCGGCTGAATCAGACAAGCTGGAGGATTGCGTGGATTACCGGGCACTGGCCAAGAAGGCCCGGTTGCATGCCGAGTCGGCCGCCCGACAAACGGTCGAGGCCCTGGCCAACGATCTCGCGAAGATGTGCCTGGAGGACCCGGCGATCAAGCGCGTGATCGTGCGTGTGGAAAAGCCGGGCGCAGTTCGATTCTCAGCGTCGGTGGGCGTTGAGGTCGAAAGAGGACGGGATGGGGAGAACGCGTGAGTTCTACCTCGGACTGGGCTCCAACATTGATCCAGAGCAGAACATTGTCGAAGCGCTGCGCAGGCTTCGAGCTTATGGCGAGGTTGGCGCAGTCTCCAGTGTGTGGGAATCGCAGGCAGTAGGAACCAACGGGCCGAATTTCCTCAACCTGTGCGTGGAATTTCGGGCCCCGTTTGATGCCAGTGGTCTGAAGGCCGTCGCCATTGGGGCGATCGAGTCTGCCATGGGGCGCGTACGCTCTGCCGACAAGAATGCGCCGAGGAACATCGATATCGACATCCTGATGGAGGATGCGGCGCCGGTGAATGTTGACCGGTGGAAACACCCCTTCGTGGTGCTACCCATGGCCGAACTACTACCCAATTTCCTGCACCCCCTGAGCCATGTACCGCTTTCCGAGGCAGCCGTGGCAGCCGAGGCGACGATATGGATCCGGCGCCGGCCAGATATCAAGCTTGAGAATCCACGCGAGAAGCAGAGCTAGATCTGAAGGGGTCTTGAACCTCGGCTGATATTGTCCAGGAATTCCTGGCGGGTAGCCGGATTGGTGCGGAAGGCGCCGTGCATGGCCGAGGTTGTCATGCGGGCGTCATGCTTCTTGACTCCACGCATCATCATGCACAGGTGCAGAGCCTCCACCACGACCGCGACTCCTTTGGGGGCAAGCAGCTCCTGCAGTTGATCAGCGATCTGGCGCGTCAGGCGCTCCTGAACCTGAAGCCGACGGGCGAAGAGGTCAACGACCCGGGGAATCTTCGAAAGCCCAATCACCTTACCTGCCGGCATGTAGGCGACGTGGGCGCGCCCAATGAACGGCAACATGTGGTGTTCGCACAGGCTGTAGAACTCAATCTCACGGACGATAACCATCTCATCGTAGGTGATGTTGAATACAGCCCCGTTCACGATCTTCTCCGGATCGGTGCGGTATCCGCTCAGAAGCTCGGCGTACATGCGGGCGACGCGCCGGGGCGTATTCCGCAAACCTTCACGCTCCGGCTTCTCGCCAACCGCCCGCAGCAACGCCTCCACGGCAACCTCGGAGGCGGGGATATTGACACCCGCGTTGGCGATGTTGTCCTCGCTCAGTTCATCATCGAAATCGATTTGTTCCATGCAATCCTCTCCGTCGGGACCAGCTCGGAGGCCCCCCGGCTGGCGCGACTAGCCTATCTCGGGCTCCAACAAGCCATAGGAACCATCGCGACGTCGATAGAGCACGGCGATGCGACTCGTGTTGGCATTGTAGAAAACGAAGAATGCTTCATGACCCAGCAGGCTCATCTGCTCAATTGCCTCCAACTCATCCATCGGAACCACGCGAAACTTCTTGCGGCGCGCGATCGGTGGCGGCAGTCTGTCGGTATCGTCGGGCGGAGGCAGTGGTGGCTCCGTGACCTCCGCCGCTGATTGGCCGGTTCCACGATTTCGATAGTGTTTGCCTTTGTAGTGCTCGATCTGCTTGCGAAGCACGTCCAACCCAGAGTCGAACGCGGCCAGCATCTCGCCGGAGCGTTCCTCGGCCCGCAACATCAGATTCTTTCCGCGAGCCGTGATCTGAGCGACATTGCGATCGCCGGCCTGGCGGGCTGACGCATGGTGCGTCAATTCGACATCGACCTCTTCGATCGCAGGCAGGTAGTGGTCGAGTTTGCCTGCCCGCTCCTCCACGTGCGCCTTGATGTGATCTGAAAGACGGAGATTCCGAGTTTGGACTTCCACCTTGGCTGTCACGTTGCCTCCTTATGATGTATTGGCCAAGCCTGGCGCGATTTCTTGCGGTTCGGCCCCGGGGAGAGGCACTCGAAGGGCTCGTGCCACGGTTAGCGCAAAAACGTCCCGCGCCCCCGCAGCAAAAAGCGCTTCGGCGCAGGACGAGAGGGTGGCACCCGTCGTGGCGACATCGTCCACCAACAAGACGCTGCGACCTTTCACGAGTCTGGGCGTGGCCCGGAATGCCCCCTGCACATTTGTATGTCGTTCCGGCCTCGTCAGCCCCACCTGGGAGCTTGTCTCCCGAGTCCGAGAAAGGCTACCAGGTGCAAATGCAATTCCCAGCGAGAGGGCCAGTGGCCAGCCAATCAGGCCGCTTTGATTATAGCCTCTTTGCCTCATGCGATCCCTGCCCAGCGGCACCGGAACGAGCAAGTCCACGCGCCAGTTGAGGGAAGATACATATGCCGAAAGTTGCGGAGTCATAGCCTCGCCCAGCCCAATATCCCGACGATACTTGAGGCGATGCAACGCGGGGCGGATGGGGTCATCGAAAGCAGACAGCGAACGCAGCTGATCGAAACGAGGTGGATTTGTGGTGCAGTCGCGGCAATGAGTCCGGGGCCGCGTCACCGGGATGCCGCACTTCTCACAAAGAGGCTCGGGCAGGAGTACCGAACGCCTCCTGCAATCCGCGCACCAGCGGGATCCGGGTACACCACATCCACCACACGTGGGCGGCAATAGCAGGTCTATTCCCAGCCAAAGCAGGTGATAGAGCTGATAGAGCAGCTTGCGGCCGCTCACGATGGTGTTTTCCTCAGCTTGGGACTAGGGGCCGCCGATACCAGCGAATGCACGGGTGAGCTGAATACCGGCAGGCAGGAGCAGAATGATCAAAATGGACGGGAAGATCAAGAAAGCAAGAGGCAAGATCATCTTTACTGGTGCCTGCCTTGCGCGTTCTTCGGCCAGCTGACGGCGACGAACGCGCATTTGATCGGCCTGAATTCGCAGGACCTTGGCAAGGCTCACGCCCAGGATCTCGCTCTGGATGATTGCGGCCACAAAACTGGTCATCTCGGGCAACCCGACGCGGTCTGCCATATCACGCATCGCATCACGGCGGGCCTTTCCCAGCTGAATTTCACGGATCGCGCGCAGCAGGGCGAGGGAAAGCTGGTTGGCCCACTTGTCGGAGACTTTCGCCATCGCAGCCTCCAGCCCTAAGCCCGCCTCCACGCAGACGGTTAGCAGATCAAGGGCGTCGGGCAGGGCCCGGCGGATGTCGAGCTGCCGGGCATTGATGCGCGATTGGAGCCACAGCTGCGGGACGAAGAAGCCAGTGACAGTGAAGGCAAGAACCACAAGGATGACTGTGCCAAACGGCCAGCGGTTGGGAGCCAGGATGCCGACCATCAGCATGAGGCCACCCAAGAAGGCAGATACAACGAACCGGGAAGCCAGGAACGTCGCCGCTTCAATGCGGCCGGGGTTACCAGCGATCTCCAGTTTGCGAGTTGTATCCTCAAGGGCCTTTTGAGGCGTAAATCGGGAGGAGAGATCACCAATGCGCTGCAGCAGCGGGAGCAGGACACGTTCCGTGAAGGGCTGCTGCATCTCGATCTGCTCGAGAGATTTGACCGACTCTCCCCGCTCAGCCGCCGCCGCAAGGCGGGCCATGAGGGGATCTTCCTGTTGAGCACGCGAAGCACGGACGCCCGCAGCAATGAGGAGCGCCGCGCCAACCAGAACGATGAGGAGTACGGCGAGGACAATGATGGTGGTCATATTTCGATAGCCGCGATGCGCGTCATGATGTAGTAGCCCAGACTGATCAGACCGACGACTACGACGGCAGCGGTGGCGGCGCATGTTGGGCCGGCGTCGGCAAAGGACATAAGGTACTCGGGATTCAGGAACCAAAGGACTATCGTGAGGAAGACTGGGATCAGAGACAGGATTATTCCAGAGACGCGGACTTGAGCTGTAATGACCCGGATCTCGCCCTTGATGCGGACCCGCTCACGAATCGTGAACGAGATGGTGTCGAGGATCTCTGAGAGGTTGCCACCGACCTCGCGCTGCACGTTGATGGCGGTAATGACGAAGTCTAGGTCATCACTAGGGATGCGCCGCAGGAGATTGGCCATGGCGGCTTCCATGGTTATGCCCAGCTGCATCTCCTGAACGACGCGCCGGAATTCGTCCGAGATCGGGCTGGGCAGCTCGCGGCTTACCGCCTCCAGCGCCTGAAGCGTGGAGTAGCCCGCACGCAGGCCATTCACCACCAAATTGAGCATATCAGGCAGCTGATCGCTGAAACGCGTGAGCCGCTGTGCCTGTTGTCGGGCCACGTAGATGCCGGGGAGCAAGTACCCAAACACTGCTCCGATCGCAAAGGAAATGATGTTCCGGCCGCCTATCAACCAGGCCAAGCCACCCAGGGCCGACATCGAAATGAAGATCAGGGCAAAGTACTCACCCACGCGGAATTTCATGTCTGCCCGCGCCAGGTTCTGCGCGATGCGGCTGCCAAAGGAAGTGCGCTCGACGCGCTTCGTAACCCAGTCGGACAAGGCGCGCCGTTGGGCCTCGGTTTGCTCCTGAGGAGATTCTTCGCCGAGATATTGAGTGAGGCGTTCCTCCAGCAGGCCGCTTTCGCGGGAGTTGGTAACGATCAACCCCACGAACAGCAGAACGATGGTGATGAGGCCACCAACGATCACTACGCCGGTCATGCCAACACCCTACTCATGCGCTGGGTCTCTAGCGGCGCCTCTCGCCAATGCCGAAAATCGAAGCCGGCAAGTGAATTCCGGCCGCTTCGATACGGTCCATGAACTTGGGCCGCAGCCCGGTGGGCCGCAGCCTGCCTATGATCTGGCCGTTCTCAATGCCTGTCTGTTCGAACTGGAAGATATCGGTCATGGTGATGACTTCACTCTCCATGCCGCTGATCTCGGAGATGGTAACGACCTTGCGGGTGCCATCTCGCATGCGATCCTGGTGGACGATCAGGTTGATGGCCGAGGCCACCTGCTCGCGAACCGCCCGCGAAGGCAGGTCCATGCCGGCCATGAGCACCATCGTTTCAAGGCGGGCCAGCGTATCACGCGGGCCATTTGAGTGCAGGGTGGTGAGCGAGCCGTCGTGACCTGTGTTCATCGCCTGCAGCATGTCGAGCGCGGCTTCATCGCGGATCTCGCCCACGATGATCCGGTCGGGTCTCATGCGCAAGGCATTGATCACGAGGGCGCGAATGGTCACCTCGCCGCGGCCCTCGATGTTGGACGGGCGAGACTCAAGCGTGACGACGTGCTCCTGCCGTAGCTGCAACTCAGCCGCATTTTCGATCGTGACTATGCGCTCATCATTTGGGATGAACTGGGAAAGCACGTTCAGGAACGTGGTCTTTCCAGAACCTGTGCCGCCGGAAATCACGATGTTGAGCCGGGCCTCGACGCAGGCCTTGAGGAAATGCATAGCCTCCTGCGTGATGGAGCCCCACTGCATCAATTGCTCGAGAGTGATGGGAGTTGTGCCGAACTTCCGGATGGTCAGAACTGGTCCCACCAAGGAAATGGGAGGAATGACGGCATTTACACGGGAACCGTCCGGAAGGCGGGCGTCGACGTAGGGACTTGCCTCGTCGATTCGGCGGCCCAGAGGTGCAACGATACGATCGATGATGCGGAGCACGTGATCATTGTTCTCAAATGTGACCGGCACCCGGTGCAGCTTGCCTTTGCGCTCGATATAGACGTTCTTGGCGCCGTTCACCATGATTTCTGTGATGGAGTCATCTTCAAGCAGAGGCTGCAGCGGGCCGAAGCCAAGGATCTCGGCCGCGATCTGCTCAAAAAGGCGGCTTCTTTCAGGCCGCGAGAGGACGATGTTCTCTTCGGTGAGGATCTGCTCAAAGAGCTCCTGGATCGTGCGCCGGACTTCGGCCGTCCGCGTCACATCGGTGGATGGATCGAGCTCCGCGAGCAGTTTATTCTGGACACGCGTCTTTAGATCGAAGTATGAACCGGTTTGAGGTGCCGTGATCGGCGTGCTGACGCGGCGGCTCTGCAGCGTGCCCAGACGCGAGCTGTCGCCGCCACCCTTATTGCCTGAGCCGCCGGCAGGCCCCGGCAGGGAACTCTGTTCATTCTGCCCCTGCTCGATACGTTTAAGCAATGACATTTAGATGCTCCTTAGCGCCTACCCATTGGCATTTCCGCAGCTTCCAGGCTCGCGAGCTGCGCCCGGACGGCCTCCGCAACCGCGAGCACGCCGCGCGCCACCGGCTGCGTGCGATTGTCCACCATGAATGGGATGCCCTTGTTGACCGCAGGAATGACGACTCTTTCATCCAAGGGAATCACTGCGCTGATCTTCTCGTGGAGATTCTCGGCCACGCGGTCCGGGGTGATGCCAATTCGCCGATCGAACTTGTTCATAACAAAGACCAGATGACTTCGGTCGACGCCCATCGTCTGCAGCAGGTCAAGGAAGAGCCTGGCATTCTTGATCGCAGGGATCTCCTGGGTTGTGACCAGCACGATGGCGTCGCTATGATCAATTGCCGCCAACACCGGATCCGTGAGCATGGATGACGTGTCTATGACGACGTAGGAATAGACCCGGCGCAGGAAATCAAGGACCTTGGTGAACTGGTCCACAGAAATCTTCTCGGCTTGCTCCGGCCGCTGCGGGGCGGCCAGGATGTGCACACCGGAGGCCTCGTGCTTGATCATGATCTCTTCAAGGATGTCCACGTCAAGTTCTTCAACGCGCGGGGCGATGTCCAGGATCGTATTCTTGCCTTGTTCGTTGAAGAACATGGCCACATCGCCGAATTGCAGATTGGCGTCGAGCAGGACCACACGGGTATCCTCATTGTGCAGTGCGATCGCCAGGTTGGCAGCAATCGTCGTGCAGCCGGTTCCGCCCTTGGGACTGTAGACCGTCACGACCTTCCCTTGCACGAGACCCAAAGAGGCACCGGCAGCCGCGATTCCGGCGACCGATCCGGCAGCGGCGGGGCGCGAAGGTTTGGCCTTGGCCCGCTCCGAGCGTGACATCTCCCCGCTGCGGCGCACGGCCGAGATGAGGTCATCACCCATCGGAGGTTTGGTCAGGAAGTCGCGGGCGCCTGCCAACATGGCACGGCGCATATAGTTTGGATCCCCTTGAACTGAAAGAATGACGACCTGGGATAGCGGCGAGCGCTGCCGAATGGCTTCCGTGGCGGCGATGCCATCCATATCCGGCATATTGATGTCCATCAGGATGACATCGGGGTCCAGTTCAGAGGTGAGCTGAATACCCTCCTGAGCTGTGCGCGCGGCTCCAATGACCTCAATGTCTGACTCGAACTGGAGGAGTCGACGAACATTTTCCCGGGTATCGGCTACGTCATCGACGATAAGGACCCGGACCTTGTCACCTGCTGGCATAGAATTCCTTGCGCCTACATCGCCGGCTGGCGCATGCTGTTCAGATTAGGGCGTGCCTGTGGCACCATCGTTAGGAAGGACCGGAGCGAGCAGCTCATTGATGCGAGGCTGGAGCGCGTACGGCAGCTTGGCCGGAATAGGAATATTGTATTGACTAAGTAGGAACTGCAGTGTTGCTGCTTCGGTGGCCAAGCGCGACTGGTCACTTGGGTTTCGGAGTGTGAGGTTGATCTTGGCGTTTGTGTAGACCATGTAGTAAAGCGTCACTGCGTCCTGCGGCGAGACGATGAGGGTCACAATATCGGGGGCGGCAGGCGCAGCCTGCGGCTGCTGCGCAGCTTCAGGGCTTGCGGCAACGGTGGAGAAATTCCCCGATTTCATGACAACGACGTCCTGCAAGATGGTCTGGCAAACGGGCCTTGGGCGCTGATCCTCCGAGGGCACCAGGTAGTAGAAATTAGGGGGAATTGAGGATTCGAGCTCAAGGCGACCCTGAGGGGCGTCCCCGCCTGCAACGCCGAGCGAAAGCACCGGCAGCGTATCCTGCTGCACGCCTGCCCCCCGCAACGTGCCCACTTTGTCGGGCGTCATGCTCTGGAATCCGGGATCGACATCCACGAACAGGAAGCAGGCGTTCACATTGACATGGGCGCCATCCGATATCCCATAGGCGTTCAGTGACAGACGGCTGGCTGGGATAGATGCTGCAGTCATGCCGGGAGGGATGAGGGCGGCGTGCTGCGGGCCAGCGATTGGGATGGCCGCCGCCGAGGCCGAAACCATCGAACTGGTGATCGGAACCCCCTGATCAATCGGGTACTTGGCCAACTGACCTACCAGCTGGGACTTCTCATCGAGGGTGAATTCGACCGCGGTGACCTGATCGGCCGGAATCGTCATGGTCGAGAGAACGTCCTCGGTGATCTCGCTACCTTGCGGGATGTTCTGCCCGGCACGGAAGATCTCAACATTCACGGGTTGCGGCGCCTTGGGCGAAAGGAGGGGCTGCAATGCGCGCAGTCCGACGTATGCCACCACAAGACCTACCACGAGAATTAGGAGCAAGAATATCAGTGTTCGGCCGCGCCGCATACGAATCTCCTCTCTTGTGCTTCCCGCCGGGATTCTAAGGCAGGATTATACAGGAAAAATAGCAATACCATATTCGACGCAAAGAGCGGGACCCTGCCCGTGGGCTGGATCCCGCTCTTGCGACATTCATTACGTCAGGAGATTACACTGAGGTGAGGCTGGAGTTGATGGTGGAGAAGGTGTTGCCGATGATCGGGCCGAGGATCATCAGGGCCGCGATAACAACGATGGCAACCAAAACAAGAATCAACGCATATTCCACCAAACCCTGGCCTTTTTGCTTCTTCGCGAACAGCATGGCATCTCTCCTTTCTTAGGTTTTCCCGTAACTCTCAGGAACTCACCCAGATTATAACGAATCGCCCGCAGTTGACAAGAGACTTTGCCTGACACTTCTGCAAAGGAAATGAAGCTGTAAGGCGGCCTAATGCCCTGCCTCACACGCCACCCGGCAGGTGGCATCAGATGCTGAAGCCACGGCTGGTGCCACCCGCGCAGCAGGCCGCTCGTGGGTGCCTGATGGGTTTCGAACCCACAACATCGTGATCCACAGTCACGCGCTCTGCCATTGAGCTACAGGCACCATCTTGTATCGCGGGGCGGGATTATATCACCCGGGGACGGGCGCCTCAAGGATGCCGCGGCACGCGGCCACTACGCCCGCACGAGGCAGAGTCTGTTGGGCGCCGGTACGCAGGTTTTTCAGCGTGACCTGTCCACCGGCAATCTCATCCGGGCCCAAGACCAGCGCGACGCGGGCCTTAATGCGGTCCGCGTATTTGAACTGGCGCGACAACTTCTCTGCATCAGGATAGACAGCCACCCGCAACCCCGCGGCGCGCAGCTCGGCCGCCAGTTGAAGCGAAGAGAGATGCCCGGGGACATCGAAAACTGTAACGAGGAAGTCGGCCGGGAAGACCACCAGCTCCGCCGGGAGCAGCTGATACTTCTCCAACAGTAGGGTCATGACAACATCCCCTAGGGCGAAACCAACGGCCGGAAGAGGCGCACCGCCGACGTCCGAAAGGAGGCGGTCGTACCTGCCGCCTCCCAGGAGAGAGCGTCTGATGGCCCCTCCGACCTCCCAGGCCTCGAAAACCGTCCCGGTGTAGTACTGCAGCCCACGCACGATCGAGGCATCGAAGCGGACGAAATCGGAGACACCCAAGGCGTCGATCGCAGCGAAGAAACGCGGCAATTCCGGCGAGCGCTTCCAGAGGTCGCCGTCACGAACCAGAGCCTCAAGCTTCCCGAGTTGTGCAGTCGAAAGTCCCAAGTCGCTTGCCTCTCGGCGCCATTCGTCATCGGGCACTTTTGTGCGGCGATCAAGCAGGGACGAGAGCGCCGGGCGCGTTGCGGCCGGAATGGCCAATTCCTCAAAACTGGCATCCATCAAGCGCCGATCGTTCACAAGGATCAGAACTTGCGTCGGTGTGAGACCCACCTTCCTAAGGAACGACGCGAGGACGGCTACATTCTCAGCGTCCGCCTCCGGCGAGCTCGCGCCCAGCATGTCCACGTTCCACTGGAAGAACTCCCGCGTCCTGCCTCGCTGCGGCCGCTCATAACGCCAGAATGGACCGAAGGACCACCAGCGGACAGGGAAGGCAAGCTCGCCCTGGCGCTGCGCGATCATGCGCGCCAGGCTCGCCGTGAGTTCCGGTCTTAAGGCGATTTGCTCACCGCCCCTATCTGCGAAGACGTAGGCCTGGTCTCTAACAAGCTCGTCGCCGGAGCGCGCCACATAGAGTTCAAGACTCTCGAGCAAGGGCGCTTCGTATTCCTGATAACCAAATGACTCGGCGACCTCGCGGGCGGTGTTGTACAGCCATGTGCGAATCGCCATCTGCTCGGGGTAGAAGTCGCGCGTGCCTTTGACGGGCGGAATTACCTTCTTCATCAAGATTGCTCCGAAATGAGGTGCGGCGATTTTAGCACAGTCACTCACAAAGCATGACAAGCAACGCGATGAAACAGGAGTTTACGCACTGGCTATCATTTGTGCCAGAAAGTACAAGTACTCAGCGGTGCGCGCACGCCGTTTAGTTGCGCGCGGGAGGCGTCCATGAGTGAACCTGGCGAGGTTATCGCTGAGCTACAGAAGATACCCTGGTTTCAAGAACTGAAGCCACTTCATGTCCGACGGCTGGCTGCCATCACCGAGATACGCACGGTGAAGGCTGGGCAGGTGTTGTTCCGCGAAGGTGACAAGGAGGACTACGTCTATATCGTCCTCGAAGGACGGATCGCCCTCGATCTGTACGTTCCCCTGCGGGGCAAAGTGCGCTTCTATACCGCGGATCAATGGGAAATCTTCGGGTGGTCCAGTGTGACGCCCACTGTCCGGCAGCGAACGGCCGGCGCGACAGCAGTGGTCGAAAGCCGCGTTGCCCGAACCGAGGCCGCCGAGATGCGGCAGGCCTGCGAAGAGGACTTCGAACTGGGCTACCAGGTGATGCGCAGACTGGCGAATGTCGTGGCTGGGCGCTTGCTCGTGACACGTCTGCAGCTGCTCGACATGTTCGCCCACCCGGAGGCCAATCATGCCTGACAAACGGCGAACGGAAGTCGGGGACACGATCGTCGTAAAGACCACAGGATTCCAATTGTTGTTGGATCGGCTGGCGCAAGAAGGCTATGTTGTTCTTGGTCCTCAGGTGAAAGACACGACGATCGTATACGACGAGCTCTCGAAGATGGAACAGCTGCCGAAGGGATACGCTACGGTCCAGTCCCCGGGCAAATTTCGACTTGTGGCAGATAACAACGGTCGGTACTTTGACTTCATTCCGGGCGCGGCATCCTGGAAGAAGTTCCTTTTCCCTCCACGGCTGAACCTGTTCACTCTACGAAAGAATGGAAAGGGATGGCAGGCAGTTGAGGCTCAACAAGCAGAGAAACCGCTCGCGTTTGTGGGCGTTCGGTCCTGCGAGTTGGCCGCCATCCAGAGTCAGGACAAGATCTTTCTCCGGGAAGACTTTGTCGATCCGTACTATCACGCCCGTCGCGACCAGGTCTTCATTGTGGCCATCAACTGCCTGCATCCTGCGGGGACGTGCTTCTGCGCGACGATGGGAACCGGACCTCGAGCCGAAACGGGGTTTGATCTCTGCCTGACCGAGCTAGATGACCATATGCTCATCAATGTCGGATCCGCCCTAGGCAGAGACATGATGATGGAAATCCCCTCGGAGCCCGCGAGCGCCTTCCTGGTGGGAACCGGCGACCGAGCGCTTCAGCAAGCCAGCGCGGAGGCGCGGTGTGATATCGACCCTGCGACGTGCGCCGAGGAAATCCTGGCGAATCTCGACAGCCCTCATTGGGATGAGGTTTCGAAGCGCTGCTTGAGCTGCGGGAACTGCACACTTGCCTGCCCCACCTGCTTCTGCTGGGACGCAACGGATGCGACCAACCTGGGCGGAACAGAAACCAGCCGCGAGCGCGTATGGGATTCCTGCTTCAATCCGAGCTACTCCTACCAGGCCGGAGGAAACACGCGTCCCAATATCAGATCCAGGTACCGGCAGTGGCTATCTCACAAGTTTGGCAGCTGGAAGGAGCAGTTCGGAACGCTGGGATGCGTGGGCTGCGGACGATGCATCACCTGGTGCCCGGCTGGAATCGACACGCGGGTGGAAGTGGCGACACTGCAAAAGGAGGCCGCGTGATGACACTCGAACAGACGCTGCCACGCACGGCAGAGGCCCATCAGAAGCTGCTTCAACCTGACTGGGCAGAAGTCATAAGTATTCAAAAAGAGATCAACGACGTCGCAACGCTTGTCCTGCGATTCCAGGATCCTGAAATCCAGAAGGCATACCGCTTTGCGCCGGGCCAGTTCAACATGCTCTACCTGCCCGGATATGGCGAGGTCGCCATTTCTATCAGTTCCGACATGACGGACCGCTCATCGATCGCACATACCGTTCGATTTGTGGGCAATGTAACCAGGGCGGCGAGCCGGCTGAGACCAGGCGACATCGTCGGGCTGCGCGGGCCATTTGGGAGCGCCTGGCCGACCGCAGAGCTGCAGGGCAAGGATCTGTTCATTGCCTGCGGCGGAATCGGACTACCGCCCCTCCGACCGACGCTGTACCATGTCATCCGGAACCGGGCCAAGTACGGAAAAGTCACGGTGTTGTACGGAGCTCGGACGCCGTCGGAGCTTATGTACACGCGCGAATATGACGCATGGAGGCAGGCGGGAATCGATCTTGAAATCACGGTCGATCGTGCAGAGGCGGATTGGACTGGCCGTGTCGGCGTGGTGCCCATGTGGTTCTACCAGTTCCGCATTGATCCCCGAAAGACGGCGGTTCTCACGTGCGGCCCCGAGATCATGATCCGGTTCGTCATCTTTGAGGCGCTGGCGCGGCGCATTGCTCCCGAGAACATCTATGTTTCATTGGAACGGAACATGAAATGCGGCCAGGGGGCATGCGGCCATTGCCAGATCGGTCCATACTTCATCTGCAAGGATGGGCCGGTATTCCCGTTCAGCGTCCTGCAGCCGTTCTTCAATGTGGAGGAATTCTGATGGCGACTTCCAAGCCGACCGTGGCCGTATACAAATTCTCCTCGTGCGACGGCTGCCAACTTTCGATACTCAACATGGAAGATGAACTACTTGACCTGGCGGGCGCCCTAGATATCGCATTCTTCCTTGAAGCGACAAGATCCGCCCGGCCGGGCCCTTACGAGATCGCGATCGTGGAAGGATCGGTTACAACGGAACACGAGGTCGCGCGAATCCAGGACCTCCGGCATCAGTGCAAGACCTTGATCGCGTTAGGCACCTGTGCCACGGCCGGCGGCATCCAAGCCTTGCGTAACTTTGCCGACTCAGCGCAGCTGGCCACAGCCGTGTATGCGCACCCTGAATACTTGAAGTTCCTGAAGACATCGAAACCCATCTCCGAGTATGTGAAGCCCGACCTCGAATTGTGGGGCTGCCCGGTCAACAAGGCGCAGGTGCTTGAGGTAATCGCGGCGCTCCTAGCTGGCCGAAAGCCGAACCTTCCAGCCCACAGCGTGTGCATGGATTGCAAGCGGATGGGCACAAGCTGCGTTCTAGTGGACTCGGGGACGCTGTGCTTGGGGCCGGCAACACAGGCGGGCTGCGGCGCGATCTGCCCGGCCATGCGGCGCGGCTGTTACGGCTGCTTCGGCCCAGCAGGACAGGCGAACACCGAATCGCTCTCGGGGACGCTGCGCGGCTTGGAGCACTACCAGGGCGAAGCCGCCCGGTTGCTGCGGGGCATCAGTGGCTACGCGCCTGCCTTTCGCACTGCAGCAGATCATGTCCTTGAGGCGGCTGAGGGAGTCAAATGAAGACGATCGAAGTTCCAGCCATGGCGCGCGTAGAAGGAGAGGGCGGCCTGTTTATCGCCCTTGAAAACGGCAAGGCCGTGGAAGTACGACTTGATATCTATGAACCGCCACGGTTCTTTGAAGGCTTCCTGCGTGGTCGATACCTCCAGGAAGTGCCTGACATCACGGCACGAATCTGCGGCATTTGCCCCGTGGCCTACCAGATGAGCTCGGCGCTGGCGCTGGAGAATGCGCTGGGTGTCATCGTCAGCAAGGAGATTCGCGCCCTGCGGCGACTCATGTATTGTGGTGAGTACATCGAAAGCCATGCCTTGCACATGTTCATGCTGCAGGCACCGGACCTTTATGGCAAGGAGTCGGCATTTGAACTGGCTGAAGCCGAGCCCGAGACGATCAAGCGGGCTTTGCGGCTCAAGAAGGCTGGCAATCAACTGCTGAAGGCCATTGGCGGGCGTTCGGTCCATCCGGTCAACGTGCGCGTCGGCGGTTTCTACAGTTGGCCGGACCCTACCCCGCTGAAAGCATTGCTGCCCGAGCTCGAGTGGGGTTTGGATGTGGCTAGAGACGCCGTGCTGTGGTCGAACACCCTGACGTACCCTGAACTGGAAGTGGACTACGAATTTGTGGCATTGCACGACGACCACGAGTATGGCCTGATGGGTGGACAGGTATGGTCATCGCGAGGCCGGAAGCTGTCCGTCACCGACTACGAAAAGGCCTATATCGAGGAGCATGTAAAGTGGTCCAACGCCTTGCATGGCCACACAGTCGACGGGAGCACATATATCGTGGGTCCGCTCGCCAGGGTGAACCTGAACCATGCCCAGTTCGGACCGGCCGCCCAACGAGCCATAAACGAGGCGAAGATAACGCTGCCGCTCAAGAATCCTTACAAGGCCTTCATCGCGCGAGCGCTTGAGCTGGTCCAGTTCCTGGAAGAAGCCATCGAGATCATCCACGGCTATGCGCCAACCGGGCCGGCCCACCTGGATTTGACACTGAAGGCCGGCGAGGGCGCCAGCGCCTCGGAGGCGCCGCGCGGCACCCTGTACCATCGCTATCGGCTCGACGATCAGGGCTTGATCGAGTTTGCGAAGATCGTGCCGCCGACAGCGCAGAACCTTCCGCGCATTGAAGCGGACCTGCTGGCCCTTGCACCGAAGCTTGTCAAGATGGAGTCAGAGGCCGCAACCCGGAATGCCGAGGACCTCGTCCGCGCCTACGATCCGTGCATCTCTTGCGCGACGCATTTCCTCAAATTGAAGGTGGAGGAGCGCCAGGCGTGACCATTGCGGTTGTGGGCATCGGCCAGAGCATGCGAGGGGACGATGCCGTGGGGCTTGAAGCGGTCCGGCTCTGGCAAGAACGGCATGCCAAGACCGCGGCGGGCGACGGGATACGCGTCGAGACAATCCAGGAGCCCGGCGTCGAGCTGCTGGATGTACTGGAGCATTCCGATGCGGCGCTTATTGTGGACGCAGTCCGCAGCGGTGCACCGCCAGGTACGCTGCACAACGTCGACGACGCAAGGCTCTCGGAATTAGAGAGGAGCTCCAGATCAGCGCACAGCCTGGGCGTGGCGGATGTTCTGAGACTAGGCACTGCACTGTCCATGATACCGGGGGGATGCCGCGTCAAGCTCCTCGGCATCGAGGCCGAACAGGTAGATCTGGGTGCAGGACTGAGCACCCACGTTAAGGAAGCGCTCGCAGCCGCGTGCGAGGCGATCGAGCGGGAAGTTCAGGGGCTGCTAATCAGGTCATGAGGGCAGGAAAGAGGCCGCCGCGAGCGCAGATGCTCGCGGCGGCCTCTTGTTTTCTGTATGGTATATTTCGGGGGCATCAGGCGAGGAGCGCATGGAAATCAAATACCAAGAAACCGCAAAGGACCTGTTGATCCGGATCGACATCCACGAGAAGTATGGAAGCCGCAACATAGACGAATGG
Source organism: Anaerolineales bacterium (assembly GCA_036524055.1). Taxonomy (GTDB): domain Bacteria; phylum Chloroflexota; class Anaerolineae; order Anaerolineales; family Villigracilaceae; genus Fen-1038. The sequence goes on from DATDCZ010000153.1 coordinate 60,665, forward strand.
ACGGTCGAAGTCCTGCGTCCGACGCCTGGCATGAAGATCCTCGACGTGGGCTGCGGTGCTGGAAAACAATGCTTTCTCTACCGGGATGTAACCAATCGCAAGGCGGAAGTCGTTGGCGGCGACGTCTCCGCCGAGCTGCTGGACCGGGCACGGGCCAAGAACACCGAGCGGGGAGACCAAGTCCAGTTCCAATTCCTAGACTTCAACAAGCGATTCGCTTTCCCCGACAACACGTTTGACCTGGTTTCCAGTGCATTTGCGATCTACTACGCGGCAGATCTGAATTTCACATTTGGAGAGGCGCAGCGTGTCTTGAAGCCCGGCGGACGGCTTTTTGTGACAGGTCCGCTTCCGGAAAACAAGCGAATGTTCTACGACATCATTCATGAGGCTACGAACAAGCCGATGCCACCAATGCCGGGGTCGTCGCGTTTCCGGACGGATATCTACAAGACCATCGAGGCGAAGTTCTCAAGAACCGAGCTGCTGATATTCGAGAATCCAATAACCTTCCCCGCTGTCCAACCATTCATGGACTACGTCCAGGCGTCCCTCTCGGAAGATCGTAAGCTCTGGACATCGATGTTCCAGGATGCGAAGGGGTACGGGGCGCTTATCGAGGCGATCCGTGGGGTCGCTGAGCGGTGGTTTGCCCGAGACGGCAAGTTGGTAATGACAAAGGTCGTGGGCGGGATCCTGGCAACCAAGTAAGCATGGCGCCGACGGCGCAACGGGCCAAACAATGCAATTCTACGGAAAACGAATCCTCCTGCTCGGTGCCCACCCCGACGACATTGAACTTGGCTGCGGCGCGCTGCTTCACCACATCGCCAAGATCAGTGATGTCACGTGCGTGACGCTATCGGATAATCAGAAGAATCCGGAGCTCAAGAACGTGGTGCGTGAGCAGCTCAAGGGAATGGCCATACTGGGCGTGCCGAAGGACCGTGTTCGATATGGTCCTTTTGAGACGCGCGTATTTCCGGGCGCACGGCAGGAGATCCTGGAATACTTGCTACGTCTGCGCGCAGAGCTCCGTCCGGAGATCATATTCGTGCACTCCAATCAGGATGTGCATCAGGACCACCTGACGGTCGCCGAAGAAGCATTGCGGGCATATCGCGGGATAACGGTCCTGGGCTTTGACGTGGTGCGGTCATCCTACGGCTTCTTCCCGCATTTCCTGGTGGAGGTCGATGAGGACGACGTACAGGCCAAGATCGACGCCCTGCGGCAATACGAGACGTACCGTGATAAGTACTACTTCAACAGCGAGCTGACCCGATCCATCATGGTTCGGCACGGTGCACTGGCCGAGTGCAAGTACGCCGAGGGCTTCGACATCATGCGGATCGTCGGCCGCTTCGAGCTCTGCGAGTGAGCGCAGTCCAGCTGGATTTTCCCGCCCTGTATCTCGAACTGATCGATAGCACAGAGATGATCCGGGCGCTCGTGGCAGGAATCACGCCCGAGGAGGCTCGAATCAAGCCGGCAGCAGATTCCTGGTCGATCATAGAGACACTCTGTCACCTATTCGACGAGGAGCGGCTGGATTTCCGCGCGCGCCTCGAGGCAACGCTGAATCGGCCCGAACAGGCATGGGAGCCAATCGATCCGCAGGGCTGGGTGACCGCGAGGAAGTACAACGAGCAGGATATCAACGACATCAAACGCCGCTTTCTGGCCGAGCGAAGCAAGTCGCTGGATTGGCTGAAAGGCCTCGAAAACCGCGATTGGCGGCAGACGCACACATCCCAGTCCGGCAGCATGAGCGCGGGCGACCTGCTCGCATCTTGGGTCGCGCACGATAACCTGACGGTCCGGCAATTGGTGGAGTTACGCAGGCATCGGCTGGAGCGGATCTGCAGGCCATTCAGCATCGCGTACGCAGGGGACTGGTAACCAACCCCGGCTCTCGGCGAGTGCAGACCTCAAGAAAGCGCCCGAGGCAGAACCTCGGGCGCTTTCTTGATGAGCAAGGTGGCGATTATCAGTCCCGGGGAAAGCCGAGTTGAATCATGCCATTAGAGACCCGCACAGGATATGCCGGGATGTCGATGACTGCCGGCATCTGGAGCACCTTCCCACTTCGAACATCGAATTGCGCTCCATGGCGGGGACATGTAATTCGAAACTCGTCCAAGTTGCCCTCGCCGACCGGGCCGTCGTCGTGGGAGCAAACGTCGGCGATGGAATACAGCGACCCTGCGATATTGAATATGACAATGGGTTTGCCCTCGATCTCCACAAAGATGCGTTCGCCCACCGGAAGTGCATCGACCGGGGCAATGTCCAAGTACTCGACCTTTGATTCGTCCAGCGTGGTGTAGTTGTACATCGATTTCCCCAGCCTTGAAATGAACCCAAACCCCCGACAGCGAGATCTGCAGTCAGCTTACTCTATGAGTTGGTCGTCAGCCTCTCCCAGGCCGTAGACGCCAGCTTTCAACACCTTCAGGGAAAGCAAGGCGCATTTGAGGCGGACGGGACCAAGATCAATCCCGAGCATGTCCAGTATCGTCTGCTTGGTCATGCCCTTGACCTCTTCGAGCGGCCGACCGATGATCGATTCAACCAGCAGGTCCGCCGAAGCTTGTGAAATCGCGCATCCATGCCCATCGAATCGTGCATCCGAGATGATGCCGCGGTCGTCCACGCGTAGATCGATCTGGATGTGATCCCCGCAAAGGGGGTTATCGTCGGCGAACGAAATATCATGAGGATCCAAGTGACCCCGATAGGATGGATTCTTATAGTGCTCGATAATGACTTCGCGGTAAAGATCGTCCATGGTTGCTCGAAGGGCTATCCAAATACCTTCTTGACCTCGTAGATGCCTTCCACGAGGGCGTCCACTTCATGCTTCGTGGAGTAGAGGTAGAAACTGGCGCGCGTACTGGCCGGAATGTGAAAGCGTTCGTGAAGGGGCTGGGCGCAGTGATGCCCGGCCCGAACGGCGATGCCGTGCCGGTCCAATATCTGTGCCACGTCGTGTGGATGCACGCCGTCAAATGTAAAGGCGGCGACTCCACCGCGTTTGTCCGCGGCGGGGCCAAGCACGCGCAGGCCGGGGATTTCCTCGAGCCTTTCGAGCGCATACTCGATGATGGAGTGCTCGTGCGCAGCGATGCTTTCCATGCCCAGGCGCACAAGATAGTCGATTGCGGTCTTGAATCCGACTGCCTCGGCAATCGCGGGCGTCCCAGCCTCGAACTTGTGCGGTACATCGTTAGGCCGGAAGGTGCGGAGTTTGACCTCCTTGATCATCTCACCGCCGCCCAGGAATGGAGGCATGGCCTCCAACAACGCCCGCTTTCCATACAGGACGCCGATGCCGGTGGGGCCGCACATTTTGTGCGCCGAGAAGGCCATGAAGTCGACGTCCAATGCGCGAACGTCCGTGCCCAGATGGGGAACCGACTGTGCAGCATCCAGCAGCGTGATCGCCCCGGCCTGATGCGCCAGTTGAATCATTTCCTGGGCCGGAGTAATCGTTCCGAGCACATTCGACATGTGGGTAAAAGAGACCAACCGCGGCGATTGCGCCAGCAGACCGCGATAGGCGTCCAAGTCCAGGAGGCCGGCCTCGGTGACAGGCACGAATTCCAGGCGGATATTTCGTTCGGCCGCCAGAATCTGCCAGGGCACCAGATTGCTGTGATGCTCCATCTCCGTCAGGACAATCATCTCGCCGGGCTTGATGTTCGCCCGCGCCCAGGTATGGGCGACGAGATTGATGGATTCCGTGGTGTTGCGAGTGAACACCACCTCCTGGGGAGACTTCGCGTTGATGAAGTGAGCCACCGCTGCGCGCGCCTCCTCATACAGAGCCGTTGCCTCCTCTGCCAGGGTGTGCACACCGCGGTGGATATTGGAATTGGAGTGCCGGTAGAACAAATCCATAGCCTCGATCACGGATTCTGGCTTCTGCGACGTCGCCGTGCTATCGAGGTAGACAAGCTTGATACCCGGGCGAACCTCGCGCTCGAGGATCGGGAAGTCCTTACGGATAAGTTCGACGTCGTAGTCCATGGTCCTGGCCTGCATCATCGGCTATTGAGGCTTTCTGCTCGCCGCCTGAATGGATTCCTAATACTCGGGTATGGCGGCGCGGGCATTTTTCTTGCTCATGCCAGTTCCCCGGATCTGATCTGACCCAAGCGAATACCAAAGGATGCGATCGGGAACCATCCAGCCATCAGTCAAGAAGACGTTCGAACGGAACTGGACGGCAACAAGCTTATTGTCGACCTGGACGACAACGCCCTTGATCCAACCGCGAACGCGCTCACCTTCCTCGTCGTGATCGCAAAAGACCTCGACCGTATCGCCAACATCGAAGCCGCTATCAGCACCCGGCGCCCGCATGTAGTTGTATTGAGGGACGCGCGAGACCTTCACCAGGGGACGATTTCCCGGCAGGCCAGCCGCACCGTGCGGACGCGCTTGGCGGGCATGGGCAGCCCGCGCCGCCTTCCCCGCTGAACGACTTAGAGCTGGCGGTGGGATCTTCTTTGCCACCGGCGGCGCTGCGGCCGCACTCCTAGCCAGCTTTTCGACCTTGGCTGCACGCCGAGAAAGGACACCGGCAGCGAGCGTGGCTGCCGAGCCCGCCGGTGCGGCCGCACCGGTCTTTGCGGCCCGGGCTGATCTGCGGGGAGCCGCTTTCCGCTGAACCCGAAGAGACTTGCGTGCGCCGCGCGCCTTGATCGTAGCGGTCTTGTGGGCACGCGCCTTGCGGGATTTCGATGTCTTGGTGCCGGCCTTCTTTGCCTTCTTCATTCTCGTATCTGCTCCTGTGCTGACTGGGTCAGCTAGCGGCGGTGCCCATCTTGTCGAGGATGGCCTGCTGGAAACGGGCGCGGACGCCCTCAAACGGGATTCGCTGCATGATCGGATCGAAGAAACCTTCTACAACCAGCCTGGCGGCATCGGATGGAGGGATGCCGCGCGAGCGGAGGTAGAAGAGTGGTTCCTGCTCAAGTTTGCCAACGGTCGCACCGTGAGTGCAGCGGACGTCGTCGGCAAGAATTTCCAGGCCCGGTATCGAGTCGGCGCGGGCCGACTCGTCGAGAACAAGATTTCGGTTGGCCTGGTAGCCATCAGTTTTGGCGGCGCCCCGCGCCACATAGATCATGCCTTGCCAGACAGAGCGGCTGTGTCCTCGAAGTGCCCCCTTGAAGAGCAAATCGCTGGTCGTGTGCGGAGCAAGGTGATTCTGCTGCGTGTCGTGATCGAGGTGCTGCGTTCCGTCCGTGAAGTAGAAACCCGACATGCGGCCGCTCGCGCCCTCGCCCGAGAGGTCGAGCTCTGAGAAATTCTTGGTGAGCTTCGAGCCCACAGCGCCGAAGATCCAGTCCAGGTGGGCATCCCGATCCAGATGAATCCGTTCATGCGTGAAGTTCCAGATGTTTTTTCCCCAGGACTGCAGCTCAACAAACTTCAGGCTTGCTCCGGCGGAGACAATTATCTCCACGATGCCGGCATGAAGAGAATCGCCGGAATCCGTAGGAGACGCCGATTCATGCACGTACGTGGCGGAGGCGCCCTCATCGAGGAACACTAAGAGGTGCGAGAAATGCGCTCTGCCGCTTCCGCCAGCCCAATGCACGCTGTGCAATGGAGCCTCGAGAGTGACGCCTTTGGGTACGTACAGCAGAATTCCATCGCGAGCAAGCGCCGCCGCCAATGCGGCGAATTTGCCCTCTTCCGCGTTTACGGTCTGACCCAAAATCCGGCGCAGCAGATCCGGATGGGATTTTTCGGCCGTGGCCAGTTCCTCGAAGATGACACCCTGGCTGACCAGTTGAGGATCAAGTTCTATGGTCGGCCGCTGCGCCCCAATGACGATCTGGGCACCATGCTGGTCAGCTGCAAGCGGCTGCAGCAATTCCTGCGGGACCGCTGGGGAGCCAGCACGCCCATCGATCTTGAAGTCGGCCGCGGGCAATGCGCGAAGGTCGGTCCGCCGCCATGCCTCCTGGCTGAGATCGGGAATGGCCTGTCGAGCGAAGGCTTCCCAGGCGCGCGAGCGATAGTCCGCAATAAACCCCTTCGAAGCCGGTATATCGGCCAGCTGAAATGCAAAGTCCTGGCGGACCTCATGGGCCCGCGGCGTTCGCGAGACTACGATCCTCGGTTTTTCCTGCATTGATTGCCCTGTGCCTGGCTCCACACCGCGACAAGAAGATCGTCGGCGGGACGACTAGCCGATGGATCCTTCCATCTGCAATTGAATAAGTCGGTTCATCTCGACTGCGTATTCCATCGGGAGCTCTTTGACAAGAGGCTCGATGAAACCGGAGACGACCATCGTCGTGGCCTCCTCTTCACTCAGGCCGCGAGACATCAGGTAGAAGAGTTGTTCCTCACCCACCTTGCTTACGGATGCTTCGTGACCGATGGAGACGTCATCCTCGTCAATCTCGATGTATGGGTACGTATCCGAGCGCGATTGGGGATCCAGAAGGAGTGCATCGCAGACGGTATTGGATTTCACGCCCTTTGCACCCTTGTAGACCTTGAGGAGTCCGCGGAACGACGCCCGGCCGCCGGCCTTGCTGATGGACTTGGACGTAACCTTGCTGGTGGTGTTGGGTGCGAAGTGGTACATCTTGCCGCCCGCATCCTGCGTCTGGCCCGCGCCTGCAAAGGCCATGGAAAGCATCTCGCCCCGAGCGCCAGGTTCCATCAGGTAACAGGACGGATACTTCATGGTGATCTTCGAGCCGAGGTTGGCGTCCACCCACTCGTGGCTCGCATCGGCATAGACCTTGGCGCGCTGCGTTACCAGGTTGTACACGTTTGTCGACCAGTTCTGGATAGTGGAGTACCGGGAGCGCGCGCCCTTCTTCACGATGATCTCGATCACACCGGAGTGGAAGGATTCGGTCGTGTACTGCGGCGCGGTGCAACCTTCAACATAATGCACCGAGGCGCCTTCGTCGACAATGATGAGGGTGCGCTCGAACTGGCCCACGTTGGCCGTATTGAGTCGGAAGTAGGCCTGCAATGGAAGATCAACCTTCACACCCTTAGGAACGTAGACGAATGAGCCGCCGGACCACACGGCAGAATTGAGGGCCGCGAACTTGTTGTCTTCGATTGGAATGACCGTTCCGAAGTACTCACGGAACAGGTCGGGATGCTTCCGGAGCCCATCCTCGATCGAGACGAAGATGACGCCCTGCTTCTCGAGATGTTCCTGAATGGAGTGGTAGACCATCTCGGATTCGTATTGGGCGCCCAGGCCAGCCAGAAACTTGCGTTCCGCCTCCGGGACGCCGAGCTTGTCGAAGGTGCGCTTGATGTCATCAGGCACATCGTCCCACGAGGCTTCCTGCTTCTGGGATGGCTTGACGTAGAAGAAGATCTGGTCGAAGTTGAGCTCGCTGAGCGACGGACCCCATGTGGGCATTGGCCGCTTCATAAAATGGTCAAGTGCCCGCAGGCGAAAGTCCAGCATCCACTGCGGTTCGCCCTTCATGTGCGATATCTGCTCAACGACCCCGCGGCTCAGTCCTCGTTGTGACTTGAAGACGTACTTATCCTCGGGATCGTGAAACCCGTACTTGTATTCGCCGATCCCCTCGAGGATCTGATCATCTTTTCGAGCTGCTTCACTCATAAACCAACTCCGATCCCTGTAAATGGATCATGCCTCTGACTTCTCGCGAATCCAGTCGTACCCGTGTTCCTCCAGGCTCAAAGCGAGATCCGGACCTCCGGATTCAACGATGCGTCCGCCCATCATCACGTGGACGAAGTGAGGCTTGATGTAGTTCAACAGTCTTTGGTAGTGCGTGATTACGATGACACCCAGATCCGGGCCAGTAAGGGCGTTCACGCCTTCCGAGACGACACGCAAGGCGTCGATATCCAGTCCAGAGTCGGTCTCATCCAAGATCGCCATTTCGGGCTGCAGGGTCGCCATCTGCAGAATCTCGGCGCGCTTCTTCTCGCCGCCAGAGAATCCGTCGTTCAGGTATCGCCCAGCAAAGGCCGGATCCATCTTGAGCATCTGCATTTTCGCCGTGAGCATTTTGCGAAACTCCGGCAGGGGAATCCCCTTGTCATCCTTGTTCACCGCCCGGCGCCTTGCGTTCATGGCGGTCCGCAGGAAATTGGCCACCGTGACACCTGGAATGGCGACCGGATACTGAAACGCCAAGAAAATCCCAAGACGGGAGCGCTCGTCGGGTTCAAGCTCCAAAACGTTCCGATCCTTGAAAACCACCTCCCCCTTGGTAACCTTGTAGGATGGGTGTCCCATGAGGGTGTAGGCAAGGGTGGATTTTCCGGTGCCGTTAGGGCCCATAATCGCGTGGATCTCGCCCTGGCGCGTCACCAGATCGACCCCCTTCAGTATTTCCTTGCCGTCGATTGAGACATGCAAGTCTCTGATCTCGAGCTGCGACATTGACAGTTGCTCCCTTGCTGCTTTGGATCCGGGTGGAGTGTATATTTGGCTACACGATACACGTAAAGCGAGCCTACCGCCACCCAGCCCTAGATTATAGCAGGTTAGGGTGGAAAAGTCAATATTTATGAGATTCTTCTACTAAATTATGGCGTCAGCCGGCGCAGGCACCCAAATCGGGGCCGCGGAAGCCCGAGTTAGATGGCCACGGCTGCCCGGCGCAGCCGCAGACTATTTGTCACGACGAAGACACTGCTGAAAGCCATGGCGCCGGCTGCCAGCATGGGGTTGAGCAGCCCCAGGGCTGCCGCCGGGATAAGGATCACGTTGTAGAAGAAAGCCCAGAACAGGTTTTGCCTGATGGTGCGAAGCGTGAGCCGTGAAAGCTTGATCGCCCGCACCACTCCGCGCAAATCGCCGCTGATCAGCGTGATCGGAGCGGCGGAAATCGCCACGTCGGTACCGGTTCCCAAAGCTATGCCTACGTCGGCACGGGCCAGCGCGGGGGCATCGTTGATACCGTCACCCACCATTGCGACGAGCCCCGGCTTTTGGGCGGATTTCGCGGCTGCCTGCATTCGCTGGATCTCCGTGGATTTGCCCTCTGGCAGGACCTCGGCGACGACATTGCTGATGCCCACTTCTGCCCCGACGGCCGCGGCAGTTTGCCGGTTGTCACCTGTAATCAGGGCAACTTCAATGCCCATTTCCTGGAGCGCCTTGATGGCTTGCTGCGAGCCTTCCTTGACCGTATCCGCGACCGCGATCACTCCGGCAGCTCTATCGTCGATGCCGACAAACATGGCGGTCTTGGCTTCGCCTTGCAGCCTGGTTACATCTCCAACGAGGTCGCGTGTGTCGATGCCGCGCGATTCCAGCATGCGGGCATTGCCAACCACAACCTGGTGGTCTTCGACCCGCGCAGCTACACCGTTGCCGGCATCTGCGGCAAATCCGGATATGGGCAACAGATCGAGGCCGCGGGCGGTGGCCTCGGCCCAAATGGCTTCGCCGAGTGGGTGTTCGGACCCGTGCTCCACGCTGGCGGCCAGCCTGAGCAATCGATCTTGAGATTCAGATTCGAGCGGCCCGCCATCCAAGTTCGCGCTTCCGTTTGCGTGGCCATCCTTTGCGAGGACGATGTCTGTCACTGCAGGTCGGCCCGCAGTAATAGTTCCTGTCTTGTCAAGCACAACGGTCCGTACTCGTCCGGCCTGCTCCAAGGCTTCACTACTTCGAAAGAGGACCCCCAATTGCGCTGCGCGGCCGGTTCCCACCATTACGGCTGTGGGCGTCGCCAGGCCCATGGCGCAAGGACAGGCGATCACGAGGACCGCCACCATATTGATGAGCGCCCGCGTCAGGTCGCCCCCACCGAGATTGGCCGGTACGAACAAGAACCACGCCGCAAATGTGAGCAGGGCAATCCCAATGACGATCGGCACGAAATACGCGGAGACTTGATCCGCAAGGCGCTGGATGGGCGCCTTGCTCCCCTGGGCATCTTCGACCAGCTTGATGATCTGGGACAGGGCTGTATCTGCCCCGATCCTGTTGGCTTCGAACTTCAGAAGCCCAAGCTTGTTTACGGTGGCCCCAATCACCTTGTCCCCCGGGCCCTTCGAGACAGGCATGGATTCGCCTGTCAGCATCGATTCATCTACTGAGGAGCGACCTTCAACCACCACTCCATCCGTCGCAATGGATTCTCCGGGCCGCACGATCACCAGATCGCCGATGCGCACATCATCGACAGGAATCTCCTGCTCATCGCCACCGCGCTCGACGCGTGCCGTGTGAGCCCGAAGGCTCATGAGCTTCTTGATGGCCTCGGAGGTCCTACCTTTTGCGCGAGCCTCAAGGTACTTGCCCAGGCGAATGAGCGTGATGATGACGGCCGCCGTCTCAAAGTAGACATGGCCGACAATCAGCCCGAGCAATACCACAACGGAATAGAAATATGCCACAGAGGAGCCCATGGCAATCAGGACATCCATGTTCGCGGAACCGCTCCGAAGCGCCTTGAATGCTCCGACGTAGTACTGCCAACCAACTATGAACTGCACTGGCGATGCAAGCAGCCACATGACGAGCAGAAGCCAGGCCGCCGGCGCGGTTGCCATGCCAGGCATCGGTTTCATCGCATAGAACCACGGGGGCAGCAGTTGAAGATCGGTTGACATCGAAAGTAGGAATAGAGGTACCGTGAACAAGATTCCCAGCAGCAGGAGCCGCCTCTGAGCGGAGATCTCACGCTCGCGAGCCTCAGCCTCCACGTCAACGGACTGGCCCACAGTCTCAAGCGTTTCAAATCCAGCACGTGCAATCGCGCGTCGAATGTCGGCCTGGCCGAGCACCGTAGGAACGTACTTGACCCGCACCTTTTCTGTGGTCACGCTGACCTGGACATCCAGCGCGCCCTCCAAAGCCCGGAGGGACTTCTCAAGGCGACGCGCATCATTGTCGTCCGCGAGACGCTTCAGAGAGAACTCAGCGGTGCCGGATGCGACGCCGTACCCGGCGCGCTCGATCCGGGCAACCATCTTGGAAAGGTCGGCGTGCTCAGGATCAAATGCCACCACTGCCCGCTCCGAGGCCAGGTTCACGACCGCCGACTCGACGCCATCCACCTTCTTGAGATTCCGCTCAATCGTGGAAACGCAGTTCGCGCAGTACATCCCCGTTATGGGGAGTGTCAATTGCTTTGTCTCAGGCATGCTTCTTCCTAGCTTAGATTCTGGAACGCGGGGCAGGTCTGCCGATGACCGAGCCAGCCGGCATGATCACGCGGCCGGGTACTCTATCTCTGCCAACAAGGTACGAATCTTCTCGTCGTCGGCAGGCGCGTCGAAAGTGACCGTGACCTGCTTGGTCGCAAGGTCGGATCGCACCGACTGGACACCCTCGAGCTCACCGATCTCCATTTCGATCGTGTGGGTGCAGTGGCCGCAGTGAATTGCGGGGATGCTGTAGGTAACAGTTGTCATGCTTATCTCCTATGATGTTTGCGCCCGGCGGCACCAGGCTGCTCCAAGCGCGAAGAAATGGTCAGAAATCGTTCACTAGACCTTGGTGGACATTTCAAAGACTTCCGTGATCTCGCGAAGAACACGCTCCCGCTCCTTGGGATTGTTGCCCTTGATGACGGCGGTGACGCAGGAGTTCAGGTGATTCTCCATGATCTGCGAACTCACCTTGTTCAGCGCCGCTTCGACAGCCTGGATCTGGCGAATGACGTCAATGCAGTATTCATCCTGCTCCACCATGCGGATAATGCCACCGAGATGTCCTTCTATGGTCCTCAATCGACGCAGAGAATTGTCGTTGCCGTCCATGCAAGCCTCCTAATATCCGACGGTCCGTCGGGCGCTGCTCTTACCCCCCCCCATAGGGGTAGGGGTAGCTCAATCAAAGCGCAATATGGCCTTGCGTCAATCGGGTGACGCCATTACTGCGGGTAAAATACCCCCGTGCAAATTCCGCTTGCCAACCTTCGGAAGGTCGTGGTCTTCCAAAACGCCACAGATGAAGACCTCAACCAGATCTTGCGGGCCAGCGCACTTCGCCAGGTCGAGGAGGAAGAGTACTTCTTCCTGCAGGGCGACCGGGCCGAACACGCCTACGTGTTGACCGAGGGCCAGGCGAAGCTCGTCCAATCCAATCCGCAGGGCCAGGTCGTGAATTTGAGAACCTTGCACCCGTGGCAGCTTTTTGGGGCACTGGGGGCCGTTCGATCTCAAGGAACGTACCCCGCCAGCGCGCAGGCCCTGGTCGACAGCAGTGCACTTGCCATCCCCAGCGACTTCCTCCGAGAAATGCTAGTTAACCGGCCGCAGTTGTCCATGGACCTGATGCAACTGATGACCGGCTATATCCAGGAGATGCAATCTCGCTACATGGAATTGGCGACCGAGCGCGTCGAACAGCGCATCTGCCGGGCCGTGCTTCGCCTTGCAGCGCAGTCGGCCGAGAAAGTGGACGACGGCATCGAACTGATGCTATCTCGAGAGGATCTCGCCGAAATCTCCGGCACCACACTGTACACAGTGAGCCGAGTTTTGGCGGATTGGCAACGCAGGGGGCTCGTGGAAACCGGCCGCGAGCGTGTCAAGGTGCTCCGCCCACACGAGCTGGTGCGCATCGCCGAAGGCCTCCCTTAAGCCACCCCCACCCTGTTTGCGCTGGCGCAAAGACACGTACGGAGTTCGCGCGTATCATCACAACTGATGAACGCGCAAGTTCTGTCCGGGGATTCAACCGTGGCTCAGGCACTCGAGGCTGCTCCTGAGATAGGTCGAGTCCTGATCTCCCGGCGCACCGCCTGTGTCGGCTGCTACATGGCTCGCTTCTGCACGCTGCGGGATTCTGCTTCAGCCTACGGGCTCGCCTGGGACGGATTCATGAGCGAGATCAAAACGGCAGCCTCTAATCCAAAACGCAATGACGGAGACGGTAATGCGTAGACATGTGCGGCTTGTGGCATTGATCTTGTTAGTGGCAGTACTGATCGCAGCCTGCGGTCAGGCGGCTCCATCCAATCGGGTTACCTACTCACTCAAGACCGGCATGGATGGCGGGAGAATGGTCTACATCGGCATGGGCGGCAACATCGAAGGCGTGATCAACCCCCACCTTCAGGCAAATGTGGGAGACATCATCACCCTGAACGTGATGAGCGGCGACGGGGCCGAACACAACCTCGTCATCCCGGACCTCAGCGTTGATTCGGGGCACGTTGTCGGACAGGGCAGAACGGTGACGGTCACCTTTGGTGCTGACCACGCCGGGACCTTTAATTACTACTGTGATCTCCCCGGACATCGCCAGGCCGGCATGGAGGGCCAATTGGAGGTGACAGGGCCCGCGGCTGGCGCCGGTGCGTCCGAATCAAATCCCACCGGCGCAGCCACTCAAACATCCGACATGGCAAGCATGGGCGAATCAACTCCAACTGCGAGTTCCGCTGCCCCGGGTGCAGCAGCCAATGGCGCCGACATCGTCCGCGACCCAACGGACCTGCCCGCTCCCCTACCTGCGCGTGCACCCACGACCGTGCGCATCGAACTTGAGGCTAAGGAAGTCGTCGGGCAACTTGCAGAGGGAACCACCTTCACATATTGGACATTCAACGGCCAGGTACCGGGCCCATTCTTCCGTGTCCGAGTGGGCGACACGGTGGAGGTGCATCTCAAGAACGATCCGGCGAGCACCATGCCACATTCCGTAGATTTCCACGCCGTGACCGGCCCCGGTGGAGGAGCGGTGTTTACGAGCTCGGGTCCCGGCCAGGAGACATCCTTCACGTTCAAAGCTCTGAACCCGGGACTTTACGTGTATCACTGTGCCACTCCAATGGTTGCCCTGCATATCGCGAACGGCATGTATGGCCTTATCCTGGTGGAGCCGGAAGGAGGACTGCCCGCCGTAGATCGTGAGTTCTACGTGATGCAGGGTGAGATCTACACATCGGGCAATTTTGGTGACAAGGGTGCCCAGACGGCAGACATACAGAAGCTGCTGGATGAGCGCCCGGAGTACTATGTGGTCAACGGCGCCGTTGGATCACTTACGACAGAGCACCCTCTGGAGGCACAGGTTGGCGACACGATCCGCATCTTCTTTGGTGTAGGCGGGCCCAACAAGATATCCTCCTTCCACGTGATTGGCGAGATCTTCGACAGGGTGTACAACCTGGCATCGCTCACGTCGCCCCCGCTGACCGACGTTCAAACAGTGATTGTCCCCCCGGGCGGAGCAGCGATGGTCGAATTTGCAGTACAAGTGCCGGGGCGTTACATCCTGGTGGACCATGCGCTATCGCGATTGCAGCGCGGCCTGGCCGGCTACCTTCAAGTCGAAGGACCGGATGCGCCGGAGGTCTTTAACGGCACACCCATGCCCGGCAGCGGTCACTAGAACTTCTCGAAGCCATAAAGGAGTCCTGCGGGAGACTGGCCGCAGGACTCCTTTTGCATATTCCTCGACGGTGAATGAGCGATGGCGGCAGCGCACGTCCAGATGAGGTCGACAGTTATAATCCCGCCATGCCGACTCGTTTCAGCGCAGGACGCGTAATCCTTAAGACCGCGGTCTTGCTTCTCATCCTTGAATCCCTTCTCGTGGCGCTGCCTTTTCCGAAATGGACAGTGAATGCGTTTGGCCTGTTTAGGTCCAAGCGCGAGCGCTTCCCGCTAAGCACGATCCCACCGGCCGACAATGCCCTGGATGTTGGCAATCTAGACGCCATGTTTTCCTCGCATGTCATCTCCGAACCAAAGCGGGCCGATGAGTTTCGCGTTTTGGTGCTGGGCGACTCAACGATCTGGGGGCTGCAATTGACAGCTGCGGAGGTCTTGCCGGGGCAGCTGGGCCAGCTCGGCCTGGCATGCGGCGACAAGCAGCTTCGTTTCTACAACCTCAGCTTCCCAAGGTCTTCGGCTACGAAGGATTTGATGATCCTCGATCAGGCAATGGCATACCGCCCAGACGCGATCATCTGGCTGGTCACCTGGTACACCTTGATGCCAAAGACCCGGACGGATCACTGGCTCATCGTTCAGAACCCAGAGGTCTTCCGACGACTGGGCGACCGATTCAGTTTCATACCGAAAGACTACCGAGCTCCCAACTTGATGGACCAGACCTACAACCGGAACCGAAGCCTTTTTCGAGCGCTTCGATATCAGCTCTATGCCCTGGTAAGTCTGGCAACGGGCCAGGATCAGATACCGGGACCGCCGCAGGTTCTCGCCACCGAACTCAGCACAGATGAGACCTTCGAGGGCTTGAAGCCGCCGACTTTGCGCAAGCAACAGGTTTCCCTGGACCAGTTGAAGGCTTTCTTCGAGCTCGCGGACGACGTGCCCGTCTTGCTTGTCAACGAACCCATTCTGATCATGCAGGGCATTCCAAACAGTGATCGACGTTACAACAGCTATTATCCAAAATGGGCGTATGACCAGTACCGCGCATATCTGGCTGATGCAGCCATTCAGAATGGTTGGGACTATCAGGACCTGTGGAACGCCTTCCCCGCCGAAGCATTCGCGGACACCCCCCTTCACCTAAAACCTGAAGCGCACCGAAAGCTTGCCGAACTATTGGCGCCTGAGATTCTGCGGACCTGCCGCTAAACGGGCGGCGTAACTTGCCGGGACCTGATTTTCCATGGGGATGTCTGCAAACGCCAGCGCAGACAGTGCATCACCTAGAGACCGCGCAGCACGCACTTCAGCCATCCGCAGCCTTGGCCTGCTGCCATAGGACCTCCATCTCTTCCAGGGAAAGGTCCGAGAGGTTGCGGGCCTGTTGCCGGGCGGAGTTCTCGATGAAACCAAAGCGTTTCTTGAAGCGCGTGTTTGCACCCCTTAGAGCCGATTCGGCATCGACTTCCTTCCAGCGCGAGAGATTCACAAGAGCAAAGAAGAGATCACCGAGTTCGTCCGCGAGCGCACCCGGAGTGGTGGCGGTCCGCACTTCACCTATCTCCTCTGCTATCTTGTCTAGCACGCCCTGCACCTCGGGCCAATCAAAACCAACGCGGGCGGCCCGCTCCTGATACTCCTGTGCTTGACCAAGCGCGGGCAGCGAACGTGGAACGCCATCGAGCAGCCCTCCGGCGCCCGCCTTGGCGCCCCTCTCGACCTCTTTGAGCCTTTCCCAGTTCGCCAGGACGCCTTCCACTCCGTCCACCTGAACGTCGCCGAAGACATGCGGGTGCCTGCGGATGATCTTTTCGCGAATTCCTTGCGAGACGTCGTTCACGGTGAATTCGCCCATCTCGGCTGCGATCTGCGAATTGAGCATGATCTGCAGAAGAAGGTCGCCAAATTCCTCCCGCATGGCCTCAGGTGATTCAGAATCCATCGCCTCGATCGCCTCGTAGGCCTCCTCAAGCAGGTGTCTACGGAGGGAGGCGTGCGTTTGCTCCCGATCCCAGGGACAGCCTTCAGGCGCACGCAGATGCGCTACGACCTCCTGCAGCGCCTCCAGTGAGGATCCATCGCCAATCGGGGGCACGAAGAGACAAGTAAGCGCGCCTATCTTTTCGCTTCGATCGATCTCAAAAAGCGCCAGGTCTTCGACCACTTGTTGCGGCGTGCCTGCGGCATGCACAAGGGCAACACGATGTTGATCGGGGTAGATGGCATTGAGCACCGACTTGACCTCGGCGGCCACGAGTCTTGAATACACCTGCGCTACCAAGGCAGGCGCATCGGGCGGAAAAAGCGGGACGTGGTGTGTGCCCAGAGTCAGCGCATCACACAGCGTCAATCTCGGAAACGGATCAAGGCCCAGCGCGGCGAATACGGGCTCGATGAAAGAAAGACCTGCGATGATCCGCACGGGGATGCCCTCATCGCGGGCCGTTTGCAGAATACGAGGTCCGGTGGCTTCCGCAATGAATGGATGGCCCGGCATTGCATAGAGCACGCCCTTGTCGCGCCGCCCAAGTTCCATTACTCGCTGCACGATGTTGCCGTAGACTTCGTCGTACGATTGCCCATTTTCGTAGAGGTCATCGAAGGAATGTAGAACCGTCCTACCCAGCAGCCCCGAGACGGCCGGATGCTGGGCGGTCCGTAACCAGACCTCCTCAGCGGAGGCCAGCACGCCCCAGGCCTCACGAGTGACCTGATCTGGCGAACCGGGCCCCAGGCCCATTAGGGTGATCCCAGACATCGCTACTCCTTGCTCTGTCAATACGCGTGTGCTCACAAAAGCGCTGCCGGCACAGTTTCGCGAGTATACCCGCGTGAACAACGTGCTGCAGCGCAGCAGGGTCAGCTCGGACCGTAGTATCATCCCCACCCACGGAGGCAACACGTCATGACCAGAAATCGACCCTCACAAAGGCGCGAAAGCCGCGGCGCCCGGTCCGGCCTGGACACAATCCAAATCGCCGGCATCATCGTGATCGCGCTGATACTCGCAGCCCTCGCATGGATGCTGTTCGGGAACAGGAAGGCCGCCCCCGCATCGATGCACTGGAGCTCACCGCCCCCAATGACCATTGACCCTACGCGCAAGTACTCCGCTACAGTCCGGATGGCCGGCGGCGGGGAGTTCGTAATCCAGCTCCGGCCCGACAAGGCGCCAATGACCGTTAACAACTTCGTGTTCCTGGCAAATCAAGGCTTCTACGATGGAGTGACATTTCACCGTGTGTTGGACGGCTTCATGGCCCAAGGTGGCGATCCGACGGGAACAGGCAGCGGTGGCCCCGGGTATGAATTCGCGAATGAGGACAGCGATCTAACGTTCGACAAAGCCGGAGTCGTGGCTATGGCAAACGCCGGCCGCGATACCAACGGGAGTCAATTCTTCATTACTTTCGCTCCTCGACCCCAGCTGAACGGAGGCTACACGATATTCGGCCAGGTCGTGAGCGGAATGGATGTTGTGAACGGATTGCGTCGACGTGATCCGGACCAAAACCCCGACTTCCAAGGTGACGCGATCGAAAGTGTTACGATCTCGGTTGAGTGAGTCAGTAAATGCGTGCCAAGATTGACAGGCCGGCGGACGTTGGCGGTTATCTTAGGACGCTTCCTGTTGAGCGTTCTGCAGTCTTGGCCAAGTTGAGGAGGATCGTGCTTGATCATCTTGGGGAGGGCTACGTCGCGCGTTTCGATGGACTCATGTTCAACTACGAGATACCGCTTGCAAGATACCCCAGGACATACTATAGACGCCCGCTGCTGATGGCGGCACTAGCCGCTCAGAAGTCCTTCGTCACACTGTACCTGATGGCCGTGAACGGCGACAGGGCAATGGAGAAATGGTTTACGCGGGCCTATGCGGCGACCGGAAAGAAGCTGAACACGGGTAAGTCCTGTGTGCACTTCAAAGCAATCACCGATATTCCCGAGGACGTCGTTGGAAAGGCCATTTCCGCCGTGTCAGTCGACAAGTACATTGAGGTATACGAGCAGGCTCGTCACTAGACACAGGCACGGTCATTGGCTCTGGCAGACAAGAGGAGCCCTCCGCCGGTTTCGGCGGAGGGCTCGTCGTCACAAGTGATGCAGTCATGCGATCCGCAGCAGTTGCCGGATCCGGCCTAACACTCCGAGTAGCCGCAGGCGTAGCATTTGCGGCAGCCCTCCTCATTAACAACGGCCGCCTCACCGCAATCAGGGCACAAATCGCCAATCCTTAGCGGCTGGCTGACCAGTGCTGCCTCCGCCTCAATGGTGTGAGGGGCAGGTTCAGCGGGTCGGGTGGCGACGGCGTCATTGACTCGACCCTCTTTGCGGCGAAGGTATTGATCCAGCACCTGTCCTATACCGTCCGGAAGGGACCTGACGCGATTTGGGCCAAAGCCGAGGGATCTCCCACCGCCGATGCCGTGAAGCTGCCGCATCACCTCCCTGAGGCGCTCGGTCGGGAGGATGGGCGACGACATTCTCAAGATATAGGAGATCAGTCTGCCAATGGCCTCGGAGACCGCCGCGGTTTCTGACCCAGCCTTGGCAGTATTGATGAAGGCCTCAAAGGGTTGACGGCCGCCGTTCTCGTTGATTGTTATGAAGGCTTTCCCGACGGGCGTCTCAATATTGTACGTCTCGCCGGTGAGCGCCGCGGGGCGCGGCTTCTTTCCATCTGCCCATGAGGCGATGGGCGCGAAAGAGCCAACTTCGATCTTCGGCTGCGCCGGTTGCTTCTTCTCGGCCGTGGCTCTAGTCTCGAGCACCACCTTCTCACGCGTGCCCGTCACATATACCGTGATGCCTTTACAGCCGAGTTCCCAAGCGAGCATGTAAGCGCGCGCCACGTCGTCCTCCGTCGCTTCCTCCGAGAAATTCACGGTCTTGGACAGCGAGTTGTCGACAAAGGTCTGAAGGGAGGCCTGCATCCGCACGTGCTCCTCGGCTGTGACATCCGCGGATACGACAAATACGTTGCGGACTTCCTTCGGAAGCTCCTCGATACCCTGGCAGGTGCCAAGCGCCATGACGCGCTCCACGATCTCCTGGCGCTTCTCCTCCCCCAGTCCGAGCTTGCGCAGCGCTTCGTCGAAGCGCGGGCTGGCATACGGAAGTTGCAGGTCCTTGCCATGATCGTTGACGTGCCGCGTGTAGGCCAGGGCAAACACCGGCTCACAGCCATAACCTTCGCACCCAGCCACCGTGGCGATGGTTCCCGTAGGTGCGACCGTGGTCTGGGCAGCATTGCGGATGCCGTGGCGACGAATTCCGTCCACGACAGTGTCCCAATCCAAAGCCGGCCTGCCCCAATCATGTGCATAGGGTGCAATCGGCGACGGAGGAGTCCAGCGCAGGTCATGCATGTCGTAGATCGATCCCTGGATGGCAGGAAAGGCGCCGCGTTCTTCCGCCATGGCGATGCTCGTCAGCATGGCGTGGTAACGCACGAATTCCATCACCTGCGCCCCGAATTCCTGGCCCTCGCTAGATCCATACCGAACACCGACGTGATACATGAGATCAGCGAGCCCCATTATGCCCAGGCCAATACGGCGGGCCTTGAAGGCGGCCTCTTTGAGCTGAGGCACAGCCGGGACGTAGGCATTGGCCTCGACCACGTCATCCAGGAATCGAGTCGAGGTCTCGACGCTGCGGCGAAGCGTCTCCCAGTCAACTGTCCCGTCTGGGCCACAGTGCTCGTTGAGGTTCACAGACCCAAGGCAGCAGTTTTCGTAGGGCCCCAACCACTGCTCCCCACAAGGGTTTGTCGCCTCAAGTGGGTACAGGTGAGGAACAGGGTTGCTGCGATTGGCTGCGTCCAGGAAGAGCACACCGGGCTCGCCGTTGTGATGGGCCTGCTTGACGATCTTCTGGAATAGCCCGCGAGCGCGCACCTTCGTGTGTGAAACGATGGGTACGCCAGCTGCCTCCATTTGTTCCAGCGTGCCGCGGACGTCCCGGTAGCGGGGGTCACGGACGTCTGGGAAACGGAGTTCCCAATCACCGTCGTCGCGCACAGCGCGCATGAAGGCGTCGGTAATACCGACGGAGATGTTGAAGTTGGTAATCTGATTTTCGTTCGTCTTGCAGGCGATGAATTCTTCGATGTCCGGGTGGTCCACCCGTAGAACCCCCATATTCGCGCCCCGTCGGGTTCCACCCTGTGCGATCTCGCCAAAGGCGTGATCGTAGACACGCAGGAATCCGACTGGGCCAGTGGCGCGGCCCGCAGAGGTCTTCACCATGGCGCCCTGCGGGCGAAGGCGTGAGAAGGAGAACCCATTGCCGCCGCCGGTCTGCTGGATCAAGGCGGCGTCGCGGAGCGTTTGAAAGATGCCGGCGCTGTCACGGCCCATATCATCCCCAATCGGGAGGACAAAGCAGGCGGCCAGTTGACCCAGCGGAGTGCCGGCTCCTGTGAACGTCGGGGAATTCGGGAAGAACTTGCGGCTGGTTAAGAGGACGTAGAAATCCTTCGCCCTTTCGGTGATGTCGCCATCCCATGATGCTTCGACCCGCGCCACATGATGCGCCACGCGCCAGAACATCTCATCAATGGTTTCTGCTGGCTTATCGTCCTGACCGCGTCGCAAATAACGACGCTCCAACACCTGGCGTGCATTTTCGGTAAGCCGGACCTTCGGCAAACCTTTCGGCATCGGGGGCGTCGGAAGCAGTCCGTTCTTCATGTTTGCGGCAGCCTTGGTGCTCATCAGCAACTCCTAGGGTAAGATGCAAAACGCTCAAAGACAAAAAGGGGCAGCAGAGCCCGGCGACAAGCCCGCCGGGAGCGTCTGCCGCCCCGGATCAGCCCTTCAAGAGACTATCGATTTCCTTGCGAAGCGCGCCTAGATCATCCAGGCGCAGATACACGATGGCGTAGCGAACGTACGCGATCTGGTCCATCTCCTTCAGACCATTAATGACCATATCGCCAATCACGCGTGACGAAACTTCGGACTTGCCAATGCGCTGCAATTCAGATTCGATCTGGCCGACAAGCCTTTCAATATCGGCGGCAGAAACGGGCCGCTTGGCGCACGCAATCCGAATGCCTCTCTCCAGTTTTTCCCGATCGAATTCTTCGCGCGTTCCATCTTGCTTGATGATCAGTGGTGCGGATAGGACCGGGCGCTCGTAGGTGCTGAAGCGCTGCTTGCAGCGAAAGCACTCACGCCGACGCCGAATCCCGCCGTGGCTGTCATGTGAAGTGTCCAGCACCTTCGAATCGTGGTAATGGCAGTAGGGGCAGCGCATCGATTTGAGTGTTTACAGAACAGATGTAATAGCCATATGTACGGCACGAATTGCCGCCTACCCATACATATGGCAAGGTGTGTGCATTCTAGCACACGCGCGGGGGCACTTCAAGCACCCAGAATACTGGCAAGCTTAAAAAACGACGCTTTAAGGAAAGCGTAGGGGAAACGTGCACCGGCCACGGCCCTAGGCGACGCGATAGGGGGCGCCGGTCGGGAAAGATTACAATCTTGCCCATGTTAGGTAAGCTTGTGGAGCAGATGATCCAGGATGCCATCGACCGGGGCGAATTGGACGACCTGCCGGGAGCCGGAAAACCATTGAAACTAGATGCGTATTTTGAGACGCCTCCCGAGGTCCGAGTTGCGCTGTCTGTTCTGAGGAATGCTGGCGTGCCATCGCCGGAGATCGAACTACTGCGGCAGATCCATGAGCTTGAGGATGCAATCGGGGCCGCCGCGACTCAGGCCGAGCGCACCAACTGCGCACGGAAGATAAGGGCATTGCGGCTGCGGCTTGACCTGCTGAACGACCAAGGCCGTTCGCGCCGCGGTCACCACTTAACATGAGGGGAGAAGCCAGCCTTTGACATTCACCCGGCTTCCTGCTATACTACGGTGGCTTAGACACGACTTTCACTGCCAATTGGCAGATTAGCACGCCCAATTTGGTTGTTGCGTACGGCCCCCCGGAAGTCTTCAATCGGCGGGGTCATTTTGTATGCTTCCCAGGTGAAATCGGCCGCCATGTGCGGAGAATAGTGCGTATGTAGAATTGAAACAGAAAAGGAATAGTATGGCAAAGCAAGGAAAACTGAGAATCATCCCCCTGGGTGGATTAGGGGAAGTGGGAAAGAACATGACTGCGTACGAGTTCGATCACAAGATCCTGATCGTCGACGCAGGCATCATGTTCCCCGAAAACGATATGTTGGGGATCGACTACATTATCCCCGACTACGCCTATGTGCGTGAGCGCGCGGACCAGGTCATCGGCATCATCATTACCCACGGCCATGAGGATCATATCGGCGCGATCACCCACGTGGTAAACGACATTTCCGCTCCGGTCTACGCAACGGCCTTGACGCGTGGTTTGATCGAGGTCAAGCTGGCCCGGGCGGGCAACTCGGCGAAGGCCCAGCTCAATACTGTCCAGGCAGGGCAGCGCATCGAGCTTGGTCCATTCAAGATCGAGTTCTTCCATGTATCCCACTCCATACCGGATGCTGTGAGCCTCGGCATCACGACGCCGGCGGGTCTTGTGCTGCACATGAGCGATTTCAAATTCGACCAGACGCCGGTAGATGGCTGGCCCACCGATTATGCCAAGCTGGCGGAATTGTCAAAACGTGGGGTTGACCTACTGCTGTCGGACTCCACCAATGCTGAACGCCCCGGATGGACGCCGTCTGAAATGGTGATTGGGCCGGCGTTCGACAAGGTTTTTTCGGAGGCCAAGGGACGGGTCATCATTGCCACGTTCGCCTCGCTCATCTCAAGAATCCAACAGGTGGCGGATGCAGCCGCCCGGCACGGCCGCAAGATGGCGCTTGCCGGGCCCAGCATGCTCGACAACGTGAAGATGGCCCTCAAACTCGGGTATCTGGACATCCCCGAGGAGCTCATCGTGCCGCTCGACCAGGCACTCAACATGCAGGATCACAAAGTGGTGATCATGTGCACGGGATCACAAGGCGAGCCAGCCTCAATTGTGGGACGGCTTTCGACGGGCACGAACCGCCAATTCGATCTCAAGCCAGGCGACACCGTGGTGCTCTCATCTCACCCCATCCCGGGCAATGAGGAAACCATCAGTAAGACCATCAATCGGCTCATACGGCGCGGCGCCCAGGTGATCTATGACGGAATACTGCCCGTTCATGTATCGGGCCACGCGAGCCAGGAGGAGCAAAAACTGCTCATGAACCTGGTCAAGCCCAAGCATTTTGTGCCAATTCACGGCGAGCTTCGACAGCTGACACGACACGCCGGTCTGGCTGAAGAGGTGGGGATCTCCCGGGAAAACATCCTGGTTGTCGAAAATGGACAGATCGTCGAGCTCAGCGGCGGTAACGTTAGACTGGGTGAGAGAATTCCCGGCGAGTACATCTTCGTTGATGGCGAATCGATCGGGGATATCGACTACGGCGTCATGCGAGAACGTGAGATGCTTGCACGCAACGGAATACTGCTGATCGATATAAGTATTGACAAGATGACCGGGCGACTACTCGGGGAACCGGAGATCATCACGCGAGGCTACGTATCCCCCCAGGATGCTGAAACGCTCATACCTGAAGTGCGCAAGCGTGTTATGGAGGTCGTGAATGGCGGCGGACTGGAAAATCAGAAAGACATTGTCAGCGCCGTCAAGAGTTACCTGCATGAGGCCATGAAGCGCAGGCCGATGGTCTTTGTAACGCTGAGCAAGTCGTAGCTGCGACCGGGTCGCCCGGCGACTGGCATCAGAGCCTCATCGCCCCTTCACGCCGTACTTGCCGCGGAGAGGTACGAAGGCAACAGTGCCCAACACACTCTGGCTATCAATGCCCATGTTGCGCGTCAGCAATGTGAGCAGCTGGTACCCGTTGCCATTCTCAAGTGGTATTACCAATCGCCCCGGATCTGCGAGCTGCTCGAGCAGGGCCGCAGGGATGGACGGGGCAGCGGCCGTCACTATGATTCCGTCATAAGGCGCTGCCTCTGGCCAACCCACAGATCCGTCACCAATGTGGACCGCCACGTTCTTGCAGCCAAGGCAATAAAGGACACGGCTTGCATGCGCCGCGAGCCCCGGTAGGAGCTCCACGCTAATGACCTCGCGTGCCAATCGCGATAGAACTGCAGCTTGATACCCGGAGCCAGTCCCAATCTCAAGGACTCTCTCCGTGCCATGGAGCCTTAGCTCGGCTGTCATTAGGGCGACGATGTAAGGTTGCGATATGGTCTGTCCGTGACCAATCGTCAGGGGAGTATCGTCGTAAGCGGCTTCACGGGCAGGGATAGGAACAAATAGATGCCGCGGCACATCGGCCATCGCCTGCAAGACGCGGGGATCCTGCACGCCGCGGCGCCGGATCTGGCGGTCGACCATCTGTTGTCGCTCACTCCAGAGTCGATCGGCCATCAGGCGTTTTCCGTTACGGCTGCTTCCGGATTCTTATCGCTCTGCAGGTGGCGCGCAATCATCCGATCAACGCGCCCCATGGGATAGTGCGAGAGGGTAACAACCCGCACCCACTTGAACCGTCGTCCGGAGGACCCCAAGGTTCCGCGACCTCGAAATGCATGCACCGTAACGCGAAAGTGGGAGTACGCGTGCTGGACCTGCAGTAGCGGGGAGAGATTCCAGACTCTGAGGGCGTGTTCCTCCTTCAAAGAAGCGCTGAACCGCCGGCCTGGGACCAGGCGACCATTGTCTACCATATCAAGCGCTGCCTTGGGGAATTCCCACATGCCACCCAAGAGATTCTTCGAGACGCGCTTTGCGATCAGGACGCTACGATTGCGACGAACGACCACCGCACCGAGGACGTGGTGCGGAATAGACCGATGAAGTTGCCGTCTCGGGATTGATCCCTGCTCACCGCGCTTGCGGGCCAGACAGAGGCCACGGACGGGGCAGACAATGCACTGCGGTTGGTTCGGAAGACAAATGGTGGCACCAAGATCCATAAGGGATTGGTTGTATTCGGATGCCTTGCCTTTCGGTAAGTGAGTGCGTGCGATTTCCCAGAGCCGCTTTTCAACTTTGGGATCCTTAGCCGCATCCTTAACATAGAAAACCCGGGCCAGGACCCGGCGAATATTCCCATCCATGGCTGCCTCGTTGACTCCAAATGCGATGGAAGCGATGGCGCCGGCGGTATAGGGTCCAACGCCAGGGAGCCTGGAAAGTTGTGACACTTTGGATGGAATCTTCCCATCGAAGTGGCGAACGAGGAGTCTGGCTGCGTTCCGGAGGTTTCGTGCCCGCGAGTAGTACCCGAGCCCCTCCCAAAGAAGCAGCACTTCCCGCTCAGATGCCTGGGAGAGGCGGCGCAGAGTTGGGAAGCGAATCATCCATCGCCGAAAATAGGGCATGACCGTCTCCACGCGCGTCTGCTGCAGCATGACCTCCGAAACCCAGGTGCGATACGGGGTCACCCGCCGCCTCCAGGGTAGATCCCTGGCATTTTGCTCGTACCATTTCAGAAGGCGCGCGGCAAACGGCGTCATATATCCTGGCCGAGCTCCACGTGCTGTGTTATGGGCACGGCGCCAGTCCCGACTCGGCCTCGTATACAACTCCCGAGTTGACGACGAGCACAAGGCGAGCCTCCAGGTGGTCTTCCTCGATGCAGCCAAGGACAATCGCGTCCATCCCATGCTTAATCCCTTTGGGGATATCATGGACGGGCAGCACAACGTCGTGCCGGGTTCCATTGAGGAGGATGAAACCCAGACGCGGAAATTCGCGGGGTGCGAACGCTGGCCAGGGATGGGTGGACGCGAGACCGTTGTGCCGGGTGAAGAAACGCGGATAGAGCGTGCGCCCGATCTGAATCTCCGCTTTGGGGTCCGCGCCAAAGCTCTCTATCTGTGCCGGAGTTAGGCCAAAGTCGCTAATCGCGGACGACAACAGTTGGCTCATCAGGCCGGATCTGGAATTCGCGGCATATCGGGGCGACGCGCCCAGCGCCGCGAGCCATGGTGAGGCGCCGATGAATATGAAAAGCAGGAGCGCTGGTATGGCGCGTTGAAGCGCCAGTCCTTGTGGCTCGACTCCCAGCGCACGTCCAATCGTCGCCGGGGAAATCTGCCCAAGCAATGCGCCCAGCACCTCAAACAAGCTGGCAACACCAACAGCCGCATAGAAATACGCAATCCAGTCCGCGGGCAGGTCGTAGCGCCAGCCAGAGAATCTCGCGATGCCATTGGCGAGGCTGTAGGCAAGCGAAAAGCCGAGCGGTGCGAGGCCCGCCCAGCGAAAGCGCCGCCAAACGCTTTCGAGGCCGAGGGCAATGAGCCCCAAGTACACCATCGCAAGACCAATATTCAGCGGACTTAGTTGGCCATTCCGTGTCGTCCAATAGAGATTGATCGGCTCGCGCAGCCCGTTGTAGGGATAGAAGAAGGGCAGCGCCATGAAAGCCCCCACCTGGGTCGCGACGGCGTGATTGGCAATGAAGCCAAGGACGAATGCCGGATCCCTAGCAGCGAATGTCAGAAGGATGCCGGGGATGCTCTTCCCCTCGAGGTCGACATTCTGAATGTTAAGATTCCCTGTGTACTGGTATTGACTGACGATTATGCGATATTGAAACGGTGCATCCAACGTAAGCTGGCCGCTCGCGATGAAATTGTGGAGCATCCATGGAACCAGGACAAATGCAACTGCAATGGTGAAGGTGCCCAGCTGCAGGTAGGTCGAACGCTGACGCAGACCAAGGACCAACCCGCCTAGCAGAATCACCACGGGCAGAATCACAACGGCCTGAGTCCTTAGGAGGAGTAGAAGTCCAAATGCGCCTCCGGCGACGATGGCGCTTCCGATGTCGCGCCTCTGGAGCCAGCGGACCACAAGAAAACATGCAACAAGCAGCAGGAGCAAAGTCGGCAGATCCACCAATAGCATTTTGGTGTTAGAGACGCGCGTGTCCGACGAAACAATAAGGCTTGTCCATTCCCGGAAGATCGCAGCCAGCGCGGCAATCACTCCCGCCTGCCGACTATAAAGCGCACGGCCGAGCAGGAATAGAAGGACAGGAATTAGCGCAAGGACAAGTGTCTGGCCAACAATAATGAGTGAGTAGTTCTCGCCGAATATCAGGTGAAGCGCCGCCAGCAGCACAACGTAGAGAGGCCTTGTCGGAATCTCTGCGAGATATGGCTGGCCGATCAGGAGGCTTTGCGCCATCGTGTCGTAGTACGCGGCATCTGAATTTGGAAAGGGCTGATTCGTGGGTGGTCGTATGGGAGCATAGAAACTGTTCCGCAGCACATCCACCGGGACGCTCAGCCAAATGCTTACGGCAAGGATCCAGATGATCAATACAAGAATCGAGTCCGTGGATGCGGTTTGCCGGGACCGAGCGAACAGAAGCATCACAGCAATGGCTGCAACGACCGCAAGTGCAAACTGCCAACCGAGGAGCGGCACTCCTGTTTCGCCCCAATACGCCGCGTCCGGTGTGACGCCGATGCCCGAGGTGGCGATCAGTGCAAAGAGCCCGAGCAACGCACCAAATAGGAGGAGGGTGGTTCGAAACAATGGCTTCATGGGCGAGACAGCATCTGGATGCATGCCGAAACGCGTAACGATCAAAACGACCAGGGCCTCGGAGGCGATCAGCCCGCCATACAAACCCAGCGGGGCCAAGCGTTCGTAAAAGGGAAGAAGATGCGGCGGATCGAGATAGCGCAACAGAAAAAGGGTTGTAGCTATCCCAACAGAGAGGATACCCAGACCCAAGATCTGCTTGACAGTGGGATTGCGGCTCGCATGCCCCGGTGGCCGGACGAATGCCGAAGCCGCCCCGACGAGGCACAGCCCAAGGAGACCGCATGCGGCGAGTCGGGACCACGAAGACGCATGGCCGCCGCCGATGAGGAGGCAAACAACAAAAGCGGCTCCTGCCTCAAGAGCCGCCACGAGGAAGAATGCTCGCCAGAGAAGTCTTGTGTGTTTGGCATCCATTAGAAAACCATCGGAGGCCAATGAGTCCTCGTCCTACTCTGTTCGAGGTTCTGGTGAAATCGAATGACCCACGGCCGCCTTCCGCAGGCGGGAGCTAGAATTGGAAACCATTGCGGGCTGAAACAACCTTATAGGAATAGTTCTTCACAAATCCCAGGAGTCGTTCCTCGAGGGCATCCCAGTCCCTGGAACCCATCAGCTCGCGCGCTTTGGGTGCGTTATCGGCAAGCAGCCCGACCTGGATTTGGGGATAGGCACCGAAGACCGTCGCCCATGCATCGATCGGCTGAAAGCCAAGGCGCTGCACGCCCGGTACCCACTCGCCAATGACAAACTCGAAATACTCCTGCTCGTGATCGGCAGCAATATCCCACGTCATAATAACCTTCACCGCCGCGGCCATCACTCTCGTTGGTAATCCAGCACGACGACGTGCGTCTCCTCCGGCAGAGCCGTGCGGCTCACCTTCAAAGAGGGCTGGCTTTCCTGCTTCCCCAGCCCCATTTCCTTGAGGAACTTTCCGAGAGCGTCAAGGGTAACCTTCGCTTCAGGCGTAGCGTAGTGCATAGGAATGACAATGTTGGGTTCCAGCAGGCTCACGACCTCAGCGGCCTTGGATGCGTTGAGTCCCCCACCCCCACCAACTGGCACCAATGCCACGTTCACCGTGCCCAGAGCCTCCACTTCAGTCTGGGACGGGACCTGGCGAAGGTCGCCCAAGTGGGCAACTGTAATGCCCTCATAGTCGAAAACATAGAGAGTGTTTGCGATCTGGTCACGGCCCTTCTTGGCAGCCCCTGCACCGTCCGTCTGCACTCCGGTGATGAACACGCCGCCAATCTCAAACTCGCCCGGCCCCTTAATGACGTGCTCCGTCGCCTTGACGGCATCGACATTGTTGTGTCCGGGCGCATCGTGGCTTACGGTAACGATATCCGCCTTGAGTTTGAGAGCCGAGTAACCAATGGCTTTGTTGTCGAAAGGATCGGCAACCACGGTGGCCATGCCGCGCTCTGTTAGGCGAAAGCACGAGTGGCCGTACCAGGTAATTTCCATTCCATGTCCTCCGGCAGGGCATTATACACTACGCATATAATCTAACGAATTCGGGCATTTTCGCGACGATGCCTGGCCACGCTTGCCCGCATGAAAGTTGGGCGCGGGGCCCGCTCAAATTGCGGGTCACGCGACGCAATTGAGGCGAAGAGCGTTTGGCACTCGAGGCAAAATATGTCAGGACGCCGATCCAGCGCCTATATTGAAGCCGTTGCGACTGTGTTGATCTGGGGCGCAACTTTTGTCGCAACCAAGTTCGCGCTGCAGGAGGTGTCGCCCGCAACGATCGTGTGGGTGCGCTTTGCCATGGGGCTCGTCGTCCTCGGCCTTGCGGCTGGTCTTCGACACGAGCTGACCGTCCCTCGGCGTGAGGATTGGGCCTATCTGGCACTGCTGGGTTTCAACGGCGTTGCGCTGCACCAGTGGCTTCAATCTAATGGGCTGCTGACTGCTCAAGCCACGACGACGGCTTGGATTGTCGCCTCCACGCCCATATTCATCGCACTGCTGGGCTGGCTTTCCATAAAAGAACGCCTGTCGCTTGCCCAAGGCGGTGGAATGGCAATTGCAGCGATCGGCGTGATTGTGGTGGTAAGCCGCGGAGATCCACGGGCGCTTTTGGCTGGATCCGCCGCGACCTTCGGAGACCTGCTGATCTTGCTCAGTGCGGTCAATTGGGCAATCTACACGATTGTCTCGAGACGTATGCTTTCCAGGCTGCCGGCAGCGAACATGATCTTCTATGTCATGGTATTCGGTTGGCTGTTTGTGACCGTCTGGATCATCGGTTTTGGACCCGGGCTTGGGGAAATTGGCCTCATCAGCCCACGCGGGTGGGTCGCAATATCGGGGCTCGGCGTACTGGGATCGGGCCTCGCGTATATCATGTACTATGACGCGCTGAAGGTGTTGCCTGCATCTCAATTGGGGGCATTCTTGTACGTCGAGCCTTTGGTCACGATGCTGCTGGCAGCTCCAGTGCTGGGCGAGCCGATCACGGCCGCAGTGCTGACCGGAGGCGCGATGATCATTGGGGGGATATATGTCGTGAATGACACTAGAGCGAGCCAAGCCGACGAGTCCGCGAGAATCCCTTCGCCGCACGACGACAGGAAATCGTGAACCAGAGCACTCTCGAACCCCGCGTTTCTGGAGGTGGTGCGGTGATCAGCACCCCTCGGGGATGGCGATTTGCCATTCCCGCTGGAGATGCCCGGTCTTACCGTTTGGCCCAGATCGATGACTATGCCCACCTCGCCCGGACCCGTTTTCTCCAACGCCCGCCGGTTGTTCTCGCGCTGCAGGCCCGGGTGTCCTCAGCCCGTGTTCCTGGTACGTGGGGCTTCGGTCTATGGAATGATCCGTTCGGCGCGGGATGTATGCCGACGGCGATCTTCCCCCGCCCCCCGGCTTTTCCACAGGCGGCATGGTTCTTCTCGGCGTCGGAGCGGAGTCATCTCTCACTGCGCGACGACAAACCTGCCAAAGGGTTCATCGCGCAGTGCTTTTCGAGCCAGGCACCTGGGCTCTGGCTAGCGGCCGCGGGCGTGCTCTTGCCGCTCGCGCCGCGGAGATCCCGCCAGATTCTCAGTCGCCATGTCCTGGAGGATGCAGCCACGGTGCCGCATGATCCGTTGAGCTGGCATCGATACGAGATCCGCTGGCACGCGGCCGCCGCCAGATTCTTTGTGGACGACGACCTGGTGCTCGATTCGACTGTCAGTCCACGGCCGCCGCTGGGTATCGTCATTTGGATCGACAACCAGCGGGCGGCCTTTACGTCATCCGGCAAGCTCACCTGGGGCACCGAGCACAGCAAGGACGAATCCTGGCTTGAGGTCCAGGACCTGACTTTGACGCAAGACGCGGTGCAGTAACAGCCGTCCCGCCTAGATCGGCTTCCAGTATCGAAGTATCAAGTCAGCTGTGAACGGGATCGCATGGAGGATCGAATCGATGATCAATCCAAGAATTAGCAATCCCCCAAACTGGCGGTTATGGAAGAAGGTGACTGCGGAGAACCACGTAGGCCATGCAGGATATCCGGGAGGAGCAGCATTCGGGCGCGGCTTGCCCAGCAGGCGTAGCGCGCTCAGGGCGTGCTTGAATGCGAACCCGACGATGAGCATGACGGGGGTGAAGTATCGGGGCACGAATACCAGGTACGTGATAACCGCATAGATGAGGATGATGGCGGCCTGATCCGTGATGCGGGCCGCTTTCTCGCCGACGCGCACCGGAAAAGTTCCAATGCCCTTGCTCAAATCGTCATCACGCTTGTCGATGTGCTTGCCGACATTGATGCTGGCGACGCCCAGCCCATACGGGACACCAGCGAGCACAACATTCCAATTCCAGGCGCCAGTGACGACAAAGTAGACACCGCCCACCATTATCGGCCCCCAAATCAGGAAGATGGCGAGTTCGCCGAGGCCCCAGTACTTGAACGGGTACGTGTAGGCCAACAGCGTCAGCGCGCCGAACGCGAACAAGGCAATCGTGATTGGGTCGAACGACGTGTAAATGAGAGCATAGAAGCCGGCAAGGGTCGCCAAGACTCCGCTGAAGAAGAACCACGTGAGTTGCTGACGATTGGTCCAGAAACCCTGCGCCAACGGATGCACTCCGTACTGCGTACGGAAGTAGTTGTCCTTATCGACTCCCCGATTGAAATCGGTGTAATCATTGAGCAGGTTATTAGTTCCATGAGCGACAAAAAGGCCCAACGTCACGATAATCCACGGCAGCCACGAGAAATGACCATCTCGCCAGGCCAGGAGCCCGGCAATCACGCAGGAATAGACAGTGACAAGCGTGACCGCTGAGCGGGTGGCAATGAGCCACTTAGATATCACGTCCAAGGCGTCCCATTGGCGCTTGTCGTCCATCTTGATCAGCTGCCAAATAGCTTTGCGCCACATCTGGATGTTGACGTTCACGGGATCCTCCTCTAAGGTCGGCTTGCGGCGATTATAAGCTTTCTCGCAAGGCAGGATGGAGACGCGAAGACCGGCACCTGGAGCAAAGAGGGCCGGTGCAAAGGGGGCTGTCGCTCAGCGCCAGAAAGAAGCCGTGGCGGGCAGAAGCCGAAGGCCAGCGTCGAGCATCACGCCAATCAAGAAGCGCATGCCAAAGGCCCGGTTGTACACGAATGCAATCGGGGCAAAGTAAAGCGGCCAGCCCCCCTGTCCGTCTGGAAAATCGGGCGGTCGTACAGCCGGTTTCGGCTTCAGTAGAGGCGGGACCGCCTGCCGCAGTGATGGCAACGCAAATAGCACGATCGCCAATGCGGGCGTGAAGAACCGCGTGGCAACGAGATAGAACGTGACCAAGTAGGGCAATACCATCATTGTCAGAATGGCGTAGCGGGCCAACCGCTCCCCGATCAGGACCGGAACCGTGAAGATTCGTTTGGTCCGATCAATCTCCAGCTTGTCGATATGCTTGCCGAAGATCACGGTGGTAACCCCAAGAACGTATGGCAGGCTGGCGACGACAACGTTCCAGTCCCACCGATGGGCCAACACGTAGTATCCGCCGCCGATCATCAACGGTCCCCAGACCAGCAGCACTGCGACCTCGCCCAGCGCGAGATACTTGAGTGGCCATGTATAGAACAAGACGAAGAAGGCGCCCAGAGCGATCAGGATCAGGATGCCAGGATCCCAGTTGTTGAGGATGAGCAGATAGGTCGCCGGGAGCAAGGCGCACAAACCTGTGATGAAGAAGTACGTGAGGTGCTCGCGGCGCGTCACCAGGCCGCTCGCGACCGGCTGAGCTCCGTAAATTGTGCGGAAGTAATTGTCTTTATCCACGCCCCTGACATAATCGGTGTAGTCATTGAAAATGTTGTTGGTCGCGTGCGCCATGACGAGGCCTATTGCGAGAGCAAGCCAGGGTAGAAACTCAAAGGCTCGATCGCGGAGGGCGAAGATCCCCGCAAGAGCCGCGGAGAGGAAGGTCATGATGAGGACAGCTGCACGGCTGGAAATCAACCATCGTGAAACGACATCAAGAAGGCCCCATTCTTCCTTCGAAACCTCGGGAATCACATTCAGTGCTTTGCGCCACATTGCGAAATCTACTTTCATGACTACTCCTATCCCGCATACCGTCGATGTCCGCCGATTATACGTCGCGCATGTGAGGCATCAGGTTTCTTCTTCTTTGTGATGACATTCATCGCTGCAAGGCAGGACTGAAATACCTATGATGCATGTGAAATTTGTCACATAATCTCAATGTAGTCTTTCCATCGCCCGCCAGAATGGGACTTTGGCGCGGCCACCAATCTTGAAAAGAGGGCACGATGGCCGATGTGGAATTGATGACCTCACCACCGATCGCGGCTTCGACCAAAGACGAGGATCTCGG
Organism: Anaerolineales bacterium; assembly: GCA_036524055.1. Taxonomy (GTDB): domain Bacteria; phylum Chloroflexota; class Anaerolineae; order Anaerolineales; family Villigracilaceae; genus Fen-1038. The sequence goes on from DATDCZ010000153.1 coordinate 94,385, forward strand.
ACTATTGAAAGAGGTTGCCGCGCGCACTGCGGGCATATCCCGATTGGAGATGTGCATCCAGTGCGGAACGTGTGGGGGTTCCTGTCCCTCCGCGGCAGCCATGGACCTCACGCCACGGGCGGTATTTGCCCTGCTCAGGGCGGGCATGCGTGAAGAGGCGTTGAAAAGCAACACCTTCTGGGTATGCGTGTCCTGCTACCACTGTGTTGTGCGCTGCCCACAGAGCGTGCACATCGCGGACGTAATGTACGCGCTCAAGAGCATGGCGATCGAGGCGAATCTCTACCAGGACTCAACTGCACCCGATTTCTCGCATACATTCATCGGGATGGTGGAGGACTACGGCCGGAGCTTCGAAATGGGGCTTGCCGGTATTCACTACATAAAGCACTTTGCTCTAAGGCTTCCCGGGATGGTCCCCATGGCTACCGGCATGCTGACCCGCGGGCGCATGAGCCTGACACCGAAGCGGATCAAGAACATGCGTCAGCTGAGGGCCATCTTGAACCGGGCCAAGGAACTGGAGGCCGAGGAATGAAGGATTATCTGCTCTATCCAGGCTGTTCCATGGAGTACAGCGCCCGTGCTTATGCGTTGTCACTGGATGCAATTAGCGGCCCACTCGGTCTGCGACTGAAAGAACTCGATGACTGGAACTGTTGTGGCGCAACAGAGTATCTTGGAATTAGCCGCACGCCTGCCTATGCCTTGATCGCTCGCAACCTGGCGATCGCCGGGCAGGCAAGCAATGGCACAAACGATCTCGTGGCACCCTGCTCAGCTTGTTATCTCAATTTGGCCAAGGCTGATCACTACATGCAGGAGCAGCCGCAGCTAGGCGCCAAGGTAAATGAAGCACTGGCCGTGGGAGAACTGACCTATCGGCCGGGTTCGCTCAACATCCGACATTTATTAGATGTGATCGTGAACGATGTCGGGCTTGAGGAAGTCGAGAAGCATGTTGTCCAGCCATTATCAGGACTGCGACTGGCGCCATACCTGGGATGCATGGTTCCCCGACCGGACTACGGTCATAGGTGGTCAGACCACGAATTCCCCACCGAGCTGGACTCGCTTCTCAAAGCACTGGGTGCCGATGTGGTCGATTATCCGCTGAAGACCGAATGCTGCGGAGGACACATGCCGCAGATCGGCCCCGAGATGGGTTTTGAGATGATCCGACGCCTGATCGCATCGGCAGATCGCCTGGAGACAGATGCCATGGTGACCATGTGTCCCATGTGCCAGCTGAATCTGGATGCCTACCAGGGCGAAACCAATCAATTCTTCAAGACACATTTCCACATGCCGATCCTGTTCTTCACGCAGCTTATGGGCCTGGCCTTCGGCATTGAGCCCAAGGAGCTCGGCTTTGGGCTGGAACTTGTAAGCGCGCGCAACGTGCTCGACGCGCTGGGTGTGAAGGCCCCGCCTGAGACACCGCCAGCCCCGCCCAAACGCGCGCGCAGGCCCGAAGGACTGCCGATGCCGGGTCCCCTGCCAAAGGGCAATCCCTCCGAACAGAAGATCAGGGAGGTGGTGTGATGACGAGAAATCAGGAAGAGAGGATTGGCGTCTACGTCTGCCACTGCGGGACGAATATCGCCGGCGTTGTGGACGTAGCCCAGGTGGCTGAGTGGGCAGCCGCGAAGTTGCAACACCGTGGAGTCGTAATCGCGCGCGAGTACAAGTTCATGTGCTCAAGCCTGGGCCAGGAACTGATCGAGAAAGACATCAAAGAGCTGGACCTGAATCGCGTCGTTGTGGCTGCCTGCTCCCCTCACCTGCACGAGAAGACATTCCGGACCGCATGTGCAAATGCCGGATTGAATCCGTTCATGTGCGAGATGGTTTCAATTCGCGAGCAGGTCTCATGGGTGCACACCGATAAGTCTGCCGCGACCTCCAAGGCGATGGCCATGGTTTCCGGCGGCGTGGAGCGAGTGAGGCACCACGTTCCGCTTGAGCCGCTGACCGTACCTATTCACCCCGCAACCCTTGTTGTGGGCGGTGGAATTGCGGGCATCCAGAGCGCGCTGGAGATCGCCGATGCAGGACACCAGGTCTATGTGGTCGAACGCGAGCCCTCCATCGGCGGACACATGGCGCAGTTCGACAAGACCTTCCCAACCCTTGACTGTTCAGCATGCATCCTCACGCCCAAGATGGTTTCTGTTGGGACGCATCCGAACGTCAAGCTGTTGACCTGGAGCCAGGTAGAGAAGGTTGAGGGTTACGTCGGCAATTTCTCGGTGACGATAAGAAAGAAAGCGCGGAAGATCAAAGAGGATCTCTGCACGGGCTGCGGTATTTGCCAGGAGAAATGCCCCAAGAAAGTAATCGATGATGTGTATGAGGCCGGCCTGGGGTATCGCAAAGCCGTTTACACACCCTTCCCTCAGGCTGTCCCCAAGTTCCCGGTAATGGATGTCGCCAACTGCACATACTACGAAAAAGGCACCTGTAAAGCCTGCGAGAAGTTCTGCCCCACGGACGCGATCGACTTCGACCAGCAGGATGAGATCCTGAATGTCCAGGTCGGCAACATCATCCTGGCAACGGGATACGACCTTTTCGACGCCAGGCGCATCAGTAACTATGGTTACGGACGGCTTCCAAACGTCTTCAGTTCCCTGGAATTCGAAAGGTTGTCCAACGCAGCGGGCCCCACGAATGGGCAGGTGGTGCTGAGGGACGGGAAGACCATCCCAAAGAGCGTAGGCATCGTCCACTGCGTGGGCTCCCGGGACCGCAACTACAACAACTATTGCTCGGTGATCTGCTGCATGCAGAGCATCAAATTTGCACACCTGGTGCACGAACGGACCGGTGCCACGGTATACAACTTCTACATCGATATCCGCGCCGCATTCAAAGACTACGACGAGTTCTATCAACGAATTCTTGAGGAAGGGACCCAATTCATACGCGGCAAGGTGGCAGAGATTTCCGACGTTCCGCGGGTGGCCTCTGAAGAAGGGAAGCTGATCATCCAGGTGGAAGACACGTTGGCCGGGAAACAGCGCAGGATACCAGTCGACATGGTGATCCTATCGTCGGGGCTGCAGCCACGAGCCGACTCAAAAGCCACTGCGAAGGTTTTCGGAATTTCATGCTCAGCAAACGGATGGTATATCGAGAAGCACCCCAAGCTTGATCCTGTGGCAACGATGACAGAGGGCATCTTCATCGCTGGCTGCGCGCAGGGCCCCAAGGATATCCCTGCCAGCGTCGCACAGGGCGCGGCGGCTGCCGCCAGGGTGCTGGGCAAGATCGAGCAGAAGGAAGTTGCCCTGGAGCCCGTACGCGCGAGCGTGATCGAGGATCAGTGCTCGGGGTGCCGGATCTGCAACGGGCTTTGTCCATTCAACGCCATCAGTTTCCTCGAGGATCGAATGGTCACGGAGATCAACCCGGCCTTGTGCCAGGGGTGCGGAACCTGCGTGGCGGCATGTCCTGCCGGCGCGATCGTGGGCACAGGCTTTAGCAACGAGCAGGTCATGGCGCAGATCGAGGGCCTGATGCTCATGAACATCGAGCCAGCCGAGGTCATCGCCTAGGAGGCAACCCATGACCGACGCATTCGAACCCACTATCATCGGCTTCACATGCAACTGGTGTTCTTACAGGGCGGCGGACCTGGCCGGCACCGCGCGCATCAAGTACCCGGCGAATGTGCGGCTTGTCCGTCTGATGTGCTCCGGACGGCTTGATCCCACTTTCGTTTTCAAGGCCCTGGCGAGCGGCGCCGACGGGGTGATGATCACAGGCTGCCATCCCGGCGAATGCCACTACCTGGAACAGAACTACAAGGCATTGAGACGGTTCCAGCTGATGCAGCGAACGCTCAAGGGCCTCGGTCTGGAGTCCGGAAGAATCAAGCTGCTTTGGGCTTCTGCCGCGGAGGGTGCCCGCTTCGCCAGCGAAGTTGCGGCGTTCGTCGAGGAGATCCGCGCCCTGGGGCCGCTGCATTGGGGACGGGCGGATGCCTCAGAGGCTGTTGGGGCCGAGGTGGCTGAGGGACCCAGGCTGCAGGAGGTTTCAGCATGAGCGAAAACGCCAAACCCAAATTCGCAATGTATTGGGCGGCCGCCTGCGGCGGATGCGAGATCGCCGTGCTGAACACGCACGAGAAAATACTGGATGTGGATGCGACCTTCGAGGTAGTCTTCTGGCCCGTGGCCATGGACGCCAAGTACAAAGATGTAGAGGCCATGGAAGATGGGTCGATTCTGCTGACGCTCTTCAATGGCGGCATCCGGAGTGACGAGAATGAACATATTGCCAAGCTTCTGAGGCGAAAGTCAAAACTGATGGTTGCGTTTGGGTCGTGCGCCAACGAAGGCTGCATCCCGGGCCTGGCAAATCTCAGCGATTCGCGGGAGCTCGTACATACGGCATTCAACACAATCACCACGGACAATCCGCATGAGATCTATCCGATGACCTCCTATGATGTGCCGGAGGGCGAAATCCACATTCCGACCATTCTGCCCGTGTTGAAAACGCTGGCGCAGGTGGTTGATGTTGACTACTTCATGCCCGGCTGCCCGCCCGAGAGTCACCAGATTGCGGCCGTGATCGACCTTGTGATCCAGGCAATCCAGGGCAAGGCTCAGCTGCCGCCAAAAGGTTCAGTGATCGGCGCAGGTAGCTCCACGGTGTGCGACGAGTGCAAGCGCACCCGAAGTGTGAAATCCATCAAGGCATTCCAGCGAATTTGGGCCATCGCCGCAGAACCAACAGTGTGCCTGCTTGAACAGGGCATACCCTGTAACGGTCCGGCGACGCGAAGTGGATGCGACGCACGCTGTCCTGCCGCCGGTGCCCAATGCATCGGCTGTTACGGGCCAGCGGACGGCGTGGTGGATTACGGAGCACGATTAATTTCATCGTTTGCATCGGTGATCGACAGCAACGATCCGGTCGAAATCGACCGCATCCTAGACGGGCTGGTGGACCCCACCGGTCAGTTCTATCGTTTCAATCTGGCGGGCTCCTTGTTGAGAGCCGCAGTCCCGGCCTGGAAGAAAGCAAAGGTCTGAGATGACCCAACGCATCACGATAGATCCCATCACGCGCCTTGAGGGCCACGGCAAGATCGAGATCTTCCTGGATGACCGCGGGGAAGTTGCGAACACCTATTTCCAGATCCCTGAATTGCGCGGATTCGAGCGATTCTGCGTGGGGCGCCCGGTGGAAGAAATGCCGCTGCTCACGAACCGCATCTGCGGCGTGTGCCCGGAGGCCCACCATATGGCAGCCGCCAAGGCCGCGGACGCGGTTTATCACGTCGATCCGCCACCCACTGCCAAGAAGCTCCGGGAGCTGCTCTACAGCGCCTTCTACGTTACGGATCACACCACGCACTTCTACGCTCTCGGCGGCCCGGATTTCGTGATGGGTCCCGATGCCCCAGTCGCAGAGCGCAACATTCTGGGGGTCATTCATAAGGTCGGCCTGGAGATTGGCGGAAAGGTGATTCAGGCCCGGAAAGCCGGTCACACCGTAGTTGAGATGATCGGGGGCCGCAAAGTCCACCCTTGCACATCTATTCCCGGGGGACTCACCAAGGGTATTACCGAGGAACAGCGCAAGGAAATCGAGACGATGGGACGCTGGGCCGTGGAATTCGCCCAATTCAGCCTCAAGCTGTTCAACGAGATTGTGCTCGGCAACAAGGCCTATGTCGACCTAATCCTCGGCGATGTGTACACGCACCAGACTTATTACATGGGTACGGTGGATGCCAACAACCAGGTCAACTTCTATGACGGCCAGGTCCGCGTCGTAGATCCAAACGGCAAGGAGTACGTGAAGTACAACCCAAGCGAGTATGCGCAACACATTGCCGAGCATGTGGAGCCCTGGACATATCTCAAGTTCCCTTACCTGAAGAACGTTGGATGGAAGGGCTTTGTGGACGGTCCAGAATCGGGGGTGTACTGCGCCATACCGCTCTCAAGGCTCAATGCCGCCGATGGAATGGCGACGCCACTGGCTCAAGAGGAGTACGAGCGCTTTTACTCCACGCTTGGCGGCAAGCCTGTGCATCAGAGGCTTGCAATCCACTGGGCGAGGCTCATCGAGCTGCTGTACGCGGCCGAGCGGTGGGTCGAACTGGCGACAGACCCAGAGATCACTTCGCCGAACTTCCATGCCATCCCCACAGAAAAGCCAACCGAGGGCGTTGGTGTGGTGGAAGCCCCGCGCGGGACGCTCACCCATCACTACACGACCGATGAGCGCGGTGTGCTTACCAAGGTGAATCTGATCGTGGGGACGACGAACAACTACGCGCCGATCAGCATGTCAATCAACAAGGCAGCCAGCAGCTTCATCAAGCATGGCGTAGTCATCAGCGAAGGCGTCCTGAACCGGGTGGAAATGGCATTCCGGGCATATGATCCGTGCTTCGGGTGCGCGACGCACTCACTGCCGGGCAAGATGCCGCTGGAAATCACGATACGGGATGCGAATGGCAACACGGTGGATGTGCTGAAACAGTACTGCTGACCATGCCAGAGGGAGGCGTCGTTCTGAATTCGTATCAAGCTGCCTCGCCAAATGAAGGGGGTTCGCCAGCGCGGACGGTCCTTGTGGTCGGGCTGGGCAATCCGATTCTGGGCGATGACGGTGTTGGCTGGAAGGTCGCGCAGGAATTCAGCTCAATCGAGGGCCATTCCGGTCGAGTGGCCGTGGAATGCCTGTCCATTGGCGGTTTGGGCCTGATGGAGAGGATGCTGGGCTACGATCGCGTCATCCTGGTGGACGCGATTGAGACGGGAGCCTGCCCAGAGGGTAATGTGCGAACGTTCCCCCTCGCGGCGCTTGATCGGCCGGGCCTCGGCCACTCGGCCTCGGCGCACGACGTCTCCCTGGATTCTGCCCTCAAGACGGCTGAGGCCATGGGAGAAAGAATCCCTCATCGCGTGGATATCGTAGCTATCGAAGCCCATAGGTGTTACGATTTTTCCGAGGAGTTGAGCCCTGCGGTCGCTGCCGCGGTGCCGTTAGCCGTGAGCAGCATCTCGTGGTTACTGGCAGAATAGGTTATTTGGCACCGGTCGCCTGGCGCCACCGCTTACTCACGAAGGACCCCGCGTACTGCGGGGTCCTCTTCATGGCTCGTTGAACGTACGCCAGATCTTGCGGCAGCAGGGCACGAGAGGCGCCTAGCCTTCGCTCGTCATTACGAATTGAGGCTTGTTGTCGAAATTCTCGTACTTTGGCCGGTAGCGTGCCGTATCGTAGAACTCGTTGATGTCAACTACCTTCTTGGTCGACGTGACTACATCCAGCGGCACATCGGCGTAGCGGCCGTCCCGCAAGGCCACAAGGCGACCATGCCGGCCTTTCAGGAGCAGGTCCAGCGCGAGGTTGCCGTATACCATCGGCACGATCGAGTCCATCGCATCGGGGTTGCCGCCGCGCACCATGTACCCCAACTGTTGATCGAGGACGTCCACCGCCTTGCCGTCGTTGTACTTAGGAGAGGCTTCCTTGACCGCGTAGGCCACCCTTTGCCCGATGCCCCCCAGCTTCGCATGTCCGTAAGCATCGGTCGTATGGCCTTCAAAGACCATTTCGCTGCCTTCGTACGTCGCTCCCTCCGAAACAAGAACCATTGCGTATCGACTGGGGTTGCGGCGGCGATCAAGGCTCAGCAGCTCCGTCAGGCGATCAATGCTGAACTTGAACTCCGGGATCACGCAGCGATGCGCCGCACCTGCCATCGTGGGAAGCAGCGCCGTGAAGCCGGCGTATCTCCCAAGGACCTCCAGTACGACGAAACGCTCATGGGAGCCGGCAATCGTGCGGAGATCATTGGCAAGCGCAATTGTGCGTGTGACGCAGGTGCTGAAGCCGATGCAGTAATCGGTCCCAGGCACGTCGTTATCCATGGTCTTGGGAATGGCCAAGACGCGGAATCCTTCGCGGTGCAGGCGCACACCATAGCTTAGCGTGTCATCGCCGCCGATAGGGATGAGATAGTCTACCCCCAGAAAATCGAGGTTCTTCAGGACCTCGGGCGTCAGGTCGTTGGACGGGTCTGTGTAGGTCTCCCGATACTGGGTCGGTACGTCGGACGCCTTCACCCGGCTCGGATTCGTTCGCGAGGTGTGGAGGAATGTTCCTCCGGTCCTTCCGGAGCGGTCTACGATGTCCTCTGTGAGGACCTGGTAGTTCTGGCTGTTGTCGGCCTGCTCGTCACGGATCAGATCGACCAATCCGGCCCATCCCCGGCGAACGCCAATTACCCGATGCCCTTCATGCAATGCTCGCAACGTGACTGCGCGAATCGCGGGGTTCAGACCGGGAACATCGCCGCCGCCGGTTAGTATCGCAATGGTCAAAGATTTCTGGTTCATGATGACTCCGGCTATTCGCAGCGGATTATAAGCCTTGGCTGCAGGGTCGCTTAGGACTCGCTATGGGCTGAAAGCGAAGCCAATTGGCTTCTTCGACTGCGCCGCTCGTATTCGCCTTCGAGCCAGAAGAGCACCAGTGCCAGCCACACGATGCCGAAGCCGATGAATCTTGAAATCGGAAACGGCTCGCGATAAAGGAGGACGCCCAGTAGAAATTGGGCCGTGGGTGTCATGTACTGCAGAATCCCAATGGTGTTCAGCGGGACGCGCATAGCGGCACCGGCGAACAAAAGCAGCGGGACTGCAGTCACAATCCCTGCGCCGGCCATCAATATGTCTTGGGCCAGCGAGGCGTGCAAGAAGGCCCCCGTCCCGTGCGTATCACAGAACACCAGGTAGGCCAGCGCCGGCACGAACAACAGCCCGGTCTCGGTAGTAAGGCCGAACAATGCGCCCAGTGGCGCGGCCTTCTTGACGGCGCCATAAAGGCCGAAAGTCAATGCGAGCAGGATAGCCAGCCATGGAAAAGACCCCAAGGTCGCAGTCAAGTACAGCACCCCCGCAGTCGCGAGACCAATGGGAATCCATTGGCGACGCCGAAGGTGCTCGCGGAAGAAGATCAGGCCCAGCAGGACGCTGAAGAGCGGATTGATGTAGTATCCCAGGCTGGCCTCGACGATCATTCCATTTGTCACGGCCCACACATAGGCAAACCAATTGATGCTGATCAGGACGGCAGCGGCGATGTATATACGAATCGCGCGGGCATCCAGAGCGCGGAGAAGTTGCCTCGGCTGACCGGTCAAAGCCACGACATTTGCCAATAGTGCGAACGACCAGACGATGCGATGCCCAATTAGCTGAAGGGCGGGGATACCTTCAAGCTGCTTCCAGTACAGGGGAAACAACCCCCATATCAGGTAGGCCGCAATTGCGTATGAGATGCCCGTGCGCCGGGTTTGTTCCGATGCTTTTGACGGAATCTGGGGCTCAATGACCTGGGAGGACGCAGCCGGGCGTGCAAGAGACAATGCCTAGAACTCCGCCAGCGGCTTTCGACCGCTGAACCCGGCCTCCATGTCGTGCCAGAAGGCCAGATCCTCTTCACCATACTTCCAGCACAGGTAGACCGTTTGATCCCGACGACTTGCCCGGAAGTCGACCAACCCCTCCCCAAGATCCTTGATCTCAGCTCCGCTGTCGAGGATGCGGTGCACGAGCTTGTCCAATCGGTCAAAATCCTTAGCCAGCCGACTGAGATCAGCGCTGCCTCCATTTCCTGCGGCGCGCTGCATGGCTGTCCACAGCTCGGGCTGTCGGCTGAGAACATCGGCGCGGATCCGGAGAATCTCACCGATAAGAGGGCGAATCAGTTTGATCGCTTCTTTGGCCTCGTCGACCGTGAATAGTCTTGGTGCCATCGCCCGAACATTATAGTATTCTTCGCGGACGCTTCGCGGGATTCCGATACGTTTGTCGCGCTCTTGCTGTGCAATTTGATACAATTGCGCTGAAGTGCGCGTTCGTGCGCCACGGTAGTTGACCTGAGCATTTGTATTGATCTCCATGAGACTAAACCTCTCCATCAACGGAACGGAACATATCAGCGACGTCCATCCCTCCGCGACGCTGTTTGCGGTTATAAGGCGGCATGGTTTTCACGGGGTCAAATTCGGGGACGAGCATGGCTTGACTGGCTCAGATACGGTCCTGCTGGACGGCAGGCCAGTCAATTCCAACTCGATGCTTGCCTGCCAGGCGGAAGGTCATAATGTTGCCACAATCGAGGCCCTGGGTGAACATCCGCAGCAGGGGTGGAGAACCTCCAATGGATTGCATCCGCTTCAGCAGGCATTCGTAGAAAGTGGGGCGATTCAATGCGGATACTGCACGCCGGCACAGATCCTCGCTGCACAAAGCCTGCTCGATAGGCAGCCCAACCCCAGCGAAGACGAGGTACGAGAGGCAATTTCCGGTGTGCTCTGTCGGTGCACAGGCTACCTTAAGCCCGTGCAGGCCATCCTGCGCGCGGCGGCGGTAATTCGAGGTGAAGCTCCCCCGACGGAAGAAAGAGTCCATTGGGATCCCGCCAGCTGGGGCGTGCCCCTACCCTCCGACCCGGGTACGGGCACAGAAGACGCGGCCGGCACCACCAGCGTACTGACTCGACCGAAAGTGGTCCTCGCCCCGCAGACTCAAGCCTGGCAAGTCGTTGGCAAACCCGAAATTAAAGTGGATGCCGTCAAGCTTGTGCAGGGAAAACCGGCTTTCACAGCTGACTTCGACATGCAAGGAATGCTGGTGGCACGAGTCCTGCATAGTCCCCACGCGCACGCGCTCATCAAGAGCATTGATGTCTCTGAGGCGGCCGCTCTTCCGGGAGTTGCCGCGATTCTGACATGGAAGGACGTGCCTCGAGTCGTGTGGTCCACGGCGGGGCAGTCCGATCCAATCCCTGGCCCCCTGGACACATTCTCGCTCGACCGCAAAGTCAGGTTCGTGGGCGATCGTGTGGCATTTGTGGCCGCAGAGACCGCCGAGATCGCTGATCGGGCCCTGGGCTTGATCAGAGTGGAATACGAGCTCCTACCTGCGGTCCTGGCAAGTAAAGAGGCGATGAATCCTGCCAGCCCACGGATTCACGACGAACAGGAGTACGTCAACTTCGCAGACTCGGATCCATCGAAGAACCTCGCAGCCAAGATACGGATTGACATCGGCGATGTGAACATAGGCTTTAAGGAGGCAGATCACGTCTTCGAGGGCGACTACGAGGTTCCCAAGGTCCAGCAGGTTGCCATCGAACCGCATGTCGTAGTGACGTACTGGGACGAGGACGACCGGCTCGTGATCCGGACCTCAACGCAAGTGCCCTTTCACGTGCGCAGGATGCTGGCTCCGGTTCTGGGCCTGCCGGTCAAACGAATTCGCGTGATCAAGCCGAGAATTGGCGGCGGTTTCGGTGGCAAGCAGGAGGTGATGATAGAGGATGTGGCCGCTCACCTCACCATCGCCACGCGCCGCCCGGTAATCTTTGAATACACACGGGAACAGGAGTTCATCGCCTCCCGGTCGCGCCATCCCATGCGCATTCACATGAAGACCGGCGTGAAAAGCGACGGAACGATCACTGCCAATGAAATGTATGCCCTTGCTGACACGGGAGCATACGGATGCCACGCGCTCACCGTGACGGGCAACACCGGGCACAAATCGATGGCGCTCTATGTCGGCGACGGCCCGTATCGGAAAGCCCCCAACATTCGTTTCTACGCCGACGTGGTGTATACGAATACTCCCCCGTCCGGCGCGTTTAGAGGGTACGGCGTGCCGCAGGGCTATTGGCCTGTCGAGCGCCACATGGAAAAGATCGCCCGCGCGCTGAGCCTGGATCCAATTGAGTTCCGCCTGAAGAACGCCATTCGACCGGGTGAATACCACCCCTTCTCGACGGCATGGAATGAGGGCCGTGAGCCCCGCCCCGAGATTGTTAATACGGTGGGCCTACCGGAGTGCGTGCAACAGGGCAAAGCCGCTATCGATTGGGACAACAAGTATGGGAACGAAGACTGGCGACGCGGCCTTTCAGAATTCGGGAAGGGCACACCCAAATCTGCAACGGGAACGGCCTCGGAGCGCGGTGTCAGAAAAGGGATCGGCTGTGCTTTTGTGATGCAAGGTACGGCCATCCCATATCTTGACATGGGAGCCGCTTCTGTAAAGATGAACGATGACGGATCCTTCAACCTGCTGCTGGGCGCTACCGACCTGGGCACGGGTTCGGATACCGTCATCGCCCAAATGGTGGCTGAGGTCCTCGGGGTCCCGCTGGACGACATCATTACATATTCCTCAGATACCGACTTTACGCCCTTCGACAAGGGCGCCTACGCTTCTTCCACGACATACATCTCGGGCGCGGCTGCAGTCAAGGCGGCAGAGCAGGCAGCACAACGCATTCGGATAAGGGCGGCCAAAATGCTCAGCCTGGCCGATCCGGCCGCGATTCGTTTACAGGACCGGAAGGCCATTGCGCCCGACGGGAGAATGGTGGGACTGTCGGAGGTGGCGCTTGATTCCTTGCATCGGGCGGATCAAGAACAGATCATGGGCATCGGCTCGTACGTGTCGCCCTCCTCTCCACCGCCCTTCGGCGCACAGTTCGCCGAGGTGACCGTTGACGTGGAAACTGGGCAGGTGCGCGTGAACCGCCTCGTAATGGCAGTTGACTCTGGAGTGATCGTGAATCCGCTCACTGCATCCGGTCAGATCGAAGGGGGTATGACGCAAGCCCTGGGCTACGCCATATGCGAGGACATGCGTTATGACTCAGCGGGCCGCGCCCTGGAGCAGGACCTGGACCGCTATCACATCATGCGGTCCAATGAAATGCCCGACCTGACCACCATCTTCGTGGAGACTTTCGAGCCATCGCACCCGTTTGGGGTCAAGGCTGTGGCTGAGATCCCCATGGATGGAGTCGCGCCGGCTGTCGGCAATGCCGTCCTCGACGCCATTGGCGTCAACCTGGACTCCATCCCGATCACCCCGGAAAAGGTGTGGATGGCTCTTCGCCCGACGGGCGCATCTTCATGAAGGCACGACCGCGGATCCGCACCGACCAGCGCCTGGCGTGGTTGGTGGGGTTAATGCTCTTAGCCGCCAGCGCCTACTTCTATCAAGATCCAGAATGGAACGGCAACTCGCGCCTGGATCTCACACGCGCTTTTGTCGAGCAAGGGAAATTAAGCATAGACGCCTACCACGAGGCACCGGGCTGGTCCACCGGCGACAAGGCTTATGTCAACGGGCATTACTACTCAGATAAGGCGATCGGCGCCTCACTGGTGGCCGTCCCGCTGCATTTCCTCTTGCTGCAGTTCGCCTCTGCAGCGGGCGTCCCATTGAGCACCGAGGCAATCAAGCACATTCTCACGACCGGGGTCATGGGAGCAACCTTCACGCTGGCCGGGCTTTCCATGTATTTCATCGCCTTGAAGATCAGCGGCAGCCCTACCCGAGCCCTCCTGCCGACACTGGGGATTGCATTTGGGACGATGTTATTGCCTTACAGCGCGGTCTTCTACGGTCATGTGCCCGCGGCGGCGTTCCTCATCGCCACGTTTGCGCTCCTTCATAGTCGCACTCCGGATCGTGAGGCCAGCCCGGCCGTGTGGTTCTGGATCGGCTTGTGCGTGAGCATGGCATTCCTCAGCGACTACACGTCGGCACCGCTAATCGTCGGGCTATTCGTCTATGCTCTCCTGGTGCTGCGAAAGCTCGATATTCGCAGCAAAGTGCGGGCCGCCTGGCCGGCTATTCCCGGCGTGCTTCTGCCGCTGGGCATCTTCTTTGCGTACAATCTTGCGATCTACGGACGCCCCATCGCATTCGGTTACGCATTTGAGGCAGAGGAGCGGTTTCAGGAGATCATGGGGCTTGGCCTGATGGGAATGCGACTCCCAACGCTTGGCGCAAGCTATCACATCACCTTTGATCCGAGATTCGGACTGTTCTGGCTTTCGCCTGTTCTGCTGCTGGCGCCGATCGGCTACTGGATAGCGTTCACGGCGAAGAAGCTTCGGACCGAGTCTCTTGTCTCGATCTATTCCATTGTCATTGTGTTTACCATGAATGCGGCGTCGTTCCTTTGGTACGGTGGCAGCACCTTTGGCCCGCGGTTGATGATCTCTGCCTTGCCATTCTTCATTGTGCCGCTAGCGTTGCTGCCTGGCATGTGGGCTTGGCCCTTGGGAGTCCTGGGCGCGATTTCGACGGCCAACATGCTCATTCCGCTGTTGGGTCAGATCCAATACACGAGGCTCGAGTTCAGACCGGACCGCGGTGGGTTCTTCGTGGCGGGCAGCCCCTTCCATGGCTTCTCGCTCCTCTACGATTACGGCACACAACAGGTCCGCGACCTGGCGCGCTCCGGCCATTCACCGTGGACACTCGGCACGGCGCTTGGCCTACCGTTGTGGCTCAGCGTTGTTGTCCTGACGGCGGCCGAAAGCCTGATGGCCATCGTGTTTCACCTCACGGCAAAATTCCAGCCACCCATTCAAGAAGCTGGTGGACCACCGCGTGCCGTGAATACCGGGCAGTGAACCGTTGTAACAGCTGGAGGCCGCGCTCCGTTCCCCATCGGTAGCGCGCCTGCGAACCCCATTGTCCGGAATGCCAAATCACTCGAACAGGACCAGGTCGAACCTGTTTGCCCGCGACCGGCCCAGGGCGCGGCGCCTGCCTCTGAGCATTCTGATCATCGCAGCCCTGTTGGTCGTCTTCGGATTGATCAATCCATTGCACTTGCCCATGACGATCAATCCGGGTAGCGTAAGCCTCCCGCCGCCGACCTCCTTCCCGACGGCATTACCTAGGCCTACAGACATCCATGGTGGACATATCGTGTTCACATGCACGCGCAAGGAGATCAATCAGATCTGTCGAATTCGCGCCGATGGAAGCGGTTATGAGCAGCTGACCTCGGGAACCGCGAACAGTTACTACCCCGCAATCGCGCCGGACGGCCGGCACATTGTATACGCCGTGAATCAATATGACGAATTCGATCTCTACAGGCTCTCTCCCGACATTCTCGAGGGAACGAGGAGCAGTGAGTCACGGGTCAAACGCCTGACTGACTACATCGGGAACGCTTTTTCGCCGAGTTATTCACCGGATGGAAGGCAGGTTGTCTTCGTCAATCGCGTGGCTGAGGGCCGGCCCGCTTTGTGGCTGATGCAAAGCGATGGGCTCGACCCACACGTGCTGTATACACCGCCGGGTGGCATCGTCGGAGCCGCCTGGTCGCCCGATGGACGCAAAGTCGCTTTCACCATGGCGCTCGAGAATTCGTTCTCCTTCGACGTCTACCTTCTAGATCTGGATGCCCCCGACGCGACGCCGAAGCGCGTATCCAGCCAAATCAGCGACATGGGAGGGAGCCTTTCGTGGTCGCCGGATCAGAACGACTTGCTGATATTTGCCGGGCCGGCTGCTGCAAGAGAAATCTATCGGCTGGATATTGCCACGGGGGCGGTTAGCCAGCTGACCTTTGGTGGCAACAACGCGTCTCCGGCCTACTCGCCAGATGGACGATTCATCGTTTTCAACAGCCTTCGAAACGGCGGGCAGGCGGATCTCTACGTTATGCAAGCTGACGGACACAGCACGAGGCAATTGACGGACGATCCGGAACCAGACTGGCAGCCGCAGTGGGGCCCGTGAGCGCCAGCCTGTGTTGTCCGAAACTGCTGAAATCAGGTGACGATTTCGCCATGCCGCCCATGATGCTGGGAATGGGAATCGGATAGAATTCCTCAAGTGCCCAGCATGGACAGCATATTCGACGCGGCCGCGGATGCCCTTCGCAATCGTGAACTGGCAGCATTGTGCACTGTGACGAGAAGCGAGGGCTCGACGCCGCGTCACGTCGGAAGCAAAATGCTGGTGCTCAGCAACGGTCGCTTCGTCGGTTCGGTGGGCGGCGGTGATCTTGAACACCGCGTCCTTGACGAGGCGAGATTGTGCCTTAAAGATGGGCAGCCGAGGCTGCTGCGATATTCTCTTTCTGATCCCAGCCGGGGAGATCCCGGAGTATGCGGCGGACAAGTGGAGGTCTTTGTGGAACCTTTGCTGCCTGCGCCAACCTTGGTCGTGATCGGCGGCGGCCACGTGGGCAAGGCCGTGGCTCACCTCGCGAAATGGCTGCGGTTTCGCGTCGTGGTTTCCGACGACCGGGCTGATTTCTGCAACAAAGAAGCCATACCTGATGGCGATGAGTTCTACGTCTGCGCCATGAATGATCTTCCCCAGAAGCTGAAGATCGATGCTCGCACCTATATTGTGCTCACCACGCGGGGATCATCCGT
This sequence comes from Anaerolineales bacterium, assembly GCA_036524055.1. GTDB lineage: Bacteria > Chloroflexota > Anaerolineae > Anaerolineales > Villigracilaceae > Fen-1038. The sequence goes on from DATDCZ010000153.1 coordinate 110,631, forward strand.
GGATGTCTCCGGTCTGCCGGCTCTACTGCGATCCCCGGCTGCGTATGTAGGCGTGATCGGGTCCCGGCGCAGATGGACTACGACAATCAAAGAACTCGTCGGCAAGGGCATTGCCAAAGCAGAACTCGCGCGCGTGCACTCCCCGATGGGATTGGAGTTGCACGCTGAAACACCAGAGGAGATCGCCGTCAGCATCATGGCGGAGGTGCTAATGCAACGCGATCAAGGCACAGGCCGGAGTATGTCGGCTGCGAAAGCTGACAAGGTGGAATAGCTGGGGCGCGCGCAGGATTGCTCCAGGCAGGCTTTTTGCAACGAGGGCAGAGCTATTACGTATACCAAGATGCGGCAGATGCTTGAAGTACCCGTGGGCATCAGCTATAATGACTTGGGGTTGACTATAAAGGAGAAACGCAGCCATGGCCAGAATCTTCGATGTCATTGAGTACCCGAATGAGATGCAGGATGAGATCGTTCACCGTTTTCCGGAAGCCGGCATCGGCGATTTCCGCATCGGCTCTCAAGTGATCGTCCGGGAAAGCCAGGCCGCGGTCTTCTTCAGGGACGGGAACGCGCTGGACGTTTTTGGCCCGGGTCGACACACGATCGCGACCGCCAATATTCCCCTGCTGATTGATTTCATCGGCAAGGCTTTCAACGATCGAACGCCGTTCCCTGCAGAGGTGTATTTTGTATCCAAGCGCGAATTTGCAAACCGGAAGTGGGGCACTCCTCAACCCATCATCGTCCGCAATCCGGGCATGGGTCTGGGAGTGGCACTGCTCCAGGGTTTTGGCACCTACTCGTTCCAGGTCCGCGATCCCCAGCAATTCGTGACGCAGATCGTGGGCACTCGCGGCACGTATGAGACCTCCGAAATCGAGGAGCGGCTCCGGACAATGCTGCTCTCCAAGCTCCAGGACATTCTGGGGGAAACCGGCGCCAAGCATTCTGTGCCGGAGATGATCGGACTCACAGAGGAAATCGGCGCGGGAGTCCGCGCGAAGGCGGGAGCTGACTTTGAAGCGCTAGGACTGGTGCTGAAGACATTCTACGTTGGCAATCTAAAACCTTCGGACAAGTCCGCCGAAGAACTTCGGCAGATGGGTATGCTGGATATGGCTACGTACACTCAGCTGCAGGCAGCAGACGCGATGCGCGACGCGGCCTCGAATCCAAGCGGCGGCGCCGGATTGACCGCCGGGATCGGTGCAGGCATGGGGATTGGCAACCTGATGCAGCAGGCAACATCAGGCGCGGTTCAGCAGGGAAGCGGAGCGAAAGCCGCGGGAATTCCAGATGTTATGAATCCTGCTGAGGCTGCGGCGATACTCAAAGTCTCGGAAGAAGACGTCCTAGCTGCCATCGCGGACAAGAGCCTGAAAGCCCGCAAGCTGGGCAATTCATATCGAATCAGCAAGTCCGCACTCGAGGATTTCCTCAAGAGTGCGTGAGACGAGTTGAAGCACACAAGGGCATTTAGAAGAAACCGCTCCCGGTACCGGGAGCGGTTTCTTGTCGGGCTGTCCTTGAGCCAGAGAATCAGGTCAGGCTCCTGGAAGATCAGAAAGGACGTCGGCTATTGAGTCGAGCACGTCCCCAGCCACAACTGAGGCGGTAGTGCCCAGCCGCTTGGCGGCATAGAGGCCAGCTTGTGCGTGGATCCAGGCACCGGCGACAGCGGCTTCATACGGTTGAACACCCTGGGCCCGGAGGCCGACGATGATGCCCGCAAGTACATCACCTGTGCCAGCGCGAGCCAATGCGGCCGAAGCTACGGGCACTGTACAGACCTGACCCTGGGGCGCGGCGATGATTGTGAATGCCCCCTTAAGAACAACCACATGACCCCACTCCCGCGCAAACCTGGAGGCGATGCCGGTGCGGTCTGCCTGAATTTCCTCCTTGGGGATACCCGTGAGGATCGACATCTCGCCGGGATGCGGTGTAAGAACGGCGGGGGAAGCTAGCTTGCTTGGCCAATCCTTGATGCGCGCCAGCAATTTCAGGCCATCGGCGTCCAGAACAAGACCAGGCAGAGCAGATCTTGAGGACGAGTTGGCGTTCACGGCCGCCGCAGCGAATCCCATGGGCGCCGATGGGCGTGAAGTGCCGCCGGCGTGACCCACGACGCTCGTAACGAAATCCTGCGTACTCTTTTCGGTGCCGAGTCCGGGACCAAGGAGCAAAGCTGTGGCGGATCCGATCCCATCGAGAAGGACATCCGCGGCTTCGCGAGAAATGACGCCGAGCTCCTGGGGCAAAAGCAACCAGGTGGCCTCTGGCAGCTGCCCTGCCAGAGCAGCATGGAGCGTCTGCGGAACTGCCAGAGTCACCAGGCCCGCCCCGATGCGGTACGCGGCGCTCCCGGCGAGAAATGCGGCGCCGGTGTAATTGACCGAACCGGCGGCTATCAAAGCCGTTCCGAACGTCCCCTTGTGCGAGGAAGGTGAACGACTTGGAAGGATCGATGCCACCAGGTTCTCTTCCACCACCTCGGTCAGGATGGATCGGAGCGACGGCAATTCCGGTGGAAGACCGATATCGACAACACGGAGATCGCCCGCGAGCTCGTATGCCGGTAGCCTCATCAAGCCCTGCTTGACTGCCGCCATTGTGACGGTCAAGTCGGCAGGAATGCATTCATCGGCGGCCTCACCCGAATCACAATTGACGCCGGAGGGGCAATCAACTGCGATCACGTACGGCATGGTGTCCATCTCATCCAGGAAGCCATTCACCGCGGCCATGACGCCCGCAACGTCTCCCCGTATTGGAGGTCTGCTGCCCGTACCCAGCAGGCCATCCAGAATGATCTGAACGGATCCGAGCGCGTTGGCGAGTTGGCCGAAGCCGGCGTCGGTTTGCATCTCAATGGCTTGGCCTCCCGCCTTCTCGAGACGCTCGACCAGATGGTCCCGAGAGCGCTTTACCAAATAGGCTTCGGCATGCCAGCCCATCGCGGCGAGTAAGGAAAGGCCGATCAGCGTGTCCCCCCCATTGTTGCCCGGCCCAACCAATCCAAGTATGCATCGTTCCTCGGATTGGATTTCCAAGTCCTCGATGCTTTCAGCCAGGCCGTGGCCCGCATTCTCCATCATGTGCTCATAGGTCATACCGGCAGCATTTGCTTCTTGCTCAATTGCCACCATCTCGGAGACCGTCACGAGTTTCATATAGGCGCTCGCTTTCAGGCTTTATCGCGCATCTTGCGCGGGGGGTCGATCACTGCCACAAATCACGTGCGATATGGGGCATCCTCAATCTCTCAAGCGTTTCGCGGGTGGGCTTGCCGGAGGCCGAATCCCAGCCCCGAGCCTCATAATAGCCGATGAGCATACCTTCGATATCGGGGGTGAAGCCTTCGGTTCCACCGGTAGGGAGCGGCTCAAGGAGCGCCCTGGGCAGGCGGTCGTTTTCTGCGGTCAGTCCCAGACGAAGGTTGATCGCCCGTTTGAGATTCCATCCTCTGGCACCCGCGGCGAGCATCTCTTCAACGTTCCACTCGTGTCCGGACGCAGCACTCAATAGATCCGCCTGCACCGCGGGAGCTACATTGGCGAATATGCACATGACCAGGGAATTGTAGACCGTCCGCCAGTCCTGATGCCGTGCGACGTTGGCGGCTTTTTCTGCCTGGGCATGACGCGGATAATACTCAATACCAATCTCGGGTTGCGTGTGCCCCCAATCGACGAAGAAATAGTCGGATTGATTGTGGCAAGCGCCGCGCGGTGAGGTGGCGTATGCCAGCGCCATGCCAGAGACGCCGCGCGGATCATGATAGGCAACCTCAAGTCCATTTACCTGAACCGCTTCGTCTTCGGCTCCAAAATGCCTGCCGAACGATCTTGAACCCTGCGCCAGCAGGGCACCAATGCCTTGGCGCGCCGCAGTCATCTCGATCAGGCGGAAGACCGTCTCCGCATCGCCCCATCTGAGCTCGAGCCCATCCGTATCGGCTTTCGTGATTCGCCCCAGCTCAAAAAGCCGGAACGCAAGGCCAATGGTATTGCCGAGGCTAATGGTGTCCATCCCTTTACGATCACAAGTCTCTCCAAGGCGCGTAATGGCTTGAAGATCTGAGATCAGCAAGTTGGGGCCAAAAGAACAGATCGTCTCATACTCAGGTCCCTTGCGTTTGCGGCCGTCGCCGAGCTGTACCACGCGCCCGCACGCGATTACGCATCCATGACAAGTGCTCTGTCCAGTCAGGAATCTTTCAGTCATCGCCGCGCCCGACACGTCATCCACGGCGTCGAAATTCCCCTGATGAAAGTACCGGGCCGGCATGGCACCCAGATACTCTGAGTAGTTTGCCGCGCCTGCCGTGCCGAGTTCGTGCAGCACACGAGCCTCATTATCCTGCTTCAGCGCACGATTCGCATCGGAACGCAGGGCGCCAAATCGGTCAGGTTCGGCTACCGGAGGTTTCTTCGAACCGTGAACCGCGATGGCCTTCAGATTCTTCGAGGCCATTACGGCGCCAAGTCCGGTACGCCCGGCCGTACGTCCATGGTCGCAATAGATCCCGGAGAATACAACGCCGTTCTCGGCTGCAGGTCCGACACAGGCCACGTGCACACCCGCAGATCCGACGTCGGCCTTCACTTGATCTTGTGCCTCGTAGGTGTCCATACCCCAAATGTGCCTGGCGTCGCGGATCTCCCGCCCGCGCTCGCTGAGCCAGATGAACACCGGATGCTCCGCCTTGCCCCTGATCAAGAGTCCATCGAAGCCGGCCGCCCTCAATTCTGGGCCCCAGAAGCCCCCGCAATTCGATTCTGCCCACCGCTCGGTGGCGGGACCCCTACCGCAAACGACAAACCGTCCAACAGCCGGACCAAAGGTACCCGTAAGCGGCCCCGTCATGAACAGTAAGGGCGCGTTCGGACCAAGAAGCTCACCCGGAGGCGACAACTCGTCGTAAAGAAATCTGGCGGCCAGCGAGGCGCCGCCGATGAATAGATTTCGCCAGGCGGCGGGAATCGCGAGCTCGGAGAATGCGCCCGCAGAAAGGTCTACTTCAAGGATCGGCTGCATGCGTGGATCAACGGGATACCCGGATGATTGCTACAGGACTCTTGCCGTTACTTCACGAGCACAACGGACGAAATCCAGCACCGTAGGGACGTGCCTCATCATGTACCCCAGACTTCCGTCCACCCTTAGTTTGCTGGTCATCATTGCAGTCATGGCATCTAACTTGCCCAAAAGGACAGCCGCAAAGTTGCCATACTGTGCGGTCAAAATAAACTTCGGCCGCGGCAAGCTGGCAAGAGTTGCCCCATACTCCACCCGCCGGCTCACACCGTGCCACAAATCCAGGTACATGCTCACGGCTTCGACCAGGTTACCCTCTGGACGAATATCGAAGAAGAGATCACCTTCCCAATGTCTGGCGACCGAATTGTAGTGACCGTCGGTGTTGAGCTTCTCGTGAAGCGCACCCAACCATTCCCGGGACGGGAAGAGGACACTCATCATATGCAAAGCCACCTTTCGAGGAGTACCATCGCCGCCTCTCCAAGAAACAGCGTGTCAGAGCCAACGCGGCCGAATTCTACCATCTGCGTTTGGCAGTTGCCTCGCGGGCAAGGCTGTGGGTGACCTCTTGCACATTTCCCCAAGTTGGTCTATGCTTGCCAAAACATGACTACCCGCGCAAGGAGAGGAGGTGTCTGCGGCCGTCCGAATTCCATCTGCGCTACGGATTCTTTGAAATCCCATTCAGATTCACACCGGAGGAGCACCAGATGAAGAGACTACAGATCCTGTTGGTCGTAGTAATCGCGGGAGCGTTCCTGCTCAGTGCTTGTGGCGGGGCCGCTCCAGCTGCCGCAAATGACTTGCTGTCGACGGTTCTGGCCAGGGGCACCCTTGTGGTATCAAGCGATCCGGCCTATCCCCCACAGTCTGCACTGAAGGCTAAGCCGGAACGCACGGCCGGTACCAAGTGCACGTCAGATCAGCAAACGGTCGGTGAGTTGGAAGGCTTCGACATCGATACGTCTGCCGCGATTGCAAAGAAACTGGGCGTGGAAGTCTGCTTCGTGACCCCCGCCTGGGATCTCATAACCGCTGGAAATTGGGCTGGCCGTTGGGACGTAAGTGTCGGTTCTATGACGATCACCCCGGAGCGAGCCAAGGTTCTGTATTTCGCACAGCCTTACTACACGACCCCCGCCGCCCTGTTTGTGCATAAGGACAACGCCACGTACACTCAGGCCTCAGACCTGAGCGGGAAGAAGATTGGTGTGTGCGGCGGCTGCACCTATGAGAGCTTCCTGAACGGCAGCCTCGTAATTCCGGGCGAGGAGATCAATTTCGTCATCAAGGACGCCGATATCAAGACCTACGATACGGACACGACCGCCTTGGAGGACCTGTCCCTGGGCGATGGCGTGCGATTGGACGCTGTCTTGACGGCGCAACCGACCGGCCTGGGAATCATTGCCGACGGCCGTCCGCTTAAGCAGCTTGGTGACCCCGTGTTCTTCGAGTACCTGGCACCGGCATTCGATCGGGAGGCATCGCTCAATCCGGCCACATTAATTGCTAAAGTGTCGGAGATCATTGCTGGCCTTCACAAGGACGGAACGCTCAAGGGCTTTTCCGAAACCTGGTACGGTACGGACCTGACATCCGCAGCAGGCACTTTCGACGCATCGGCATTTGCCAAATAGGCGCTAGCCTGAGAGAGGGCGGCATTCGCCGCCCTCTCTTCTTTGGATTGCCATGACGATCAAGGCAGTTCCAGACCAAAGCGACACCAGAGTCGATGCCCACAGGGGCATGGGCGAGGCATTGGCCGCTCTGCATGAGCGGCAGCGCCGCATTCACAGCATCAAAGTAACGGTTGTCTGGTTGGGGATAGTCGCGCTCCTCATCGGCGGGCTGCTCCTTCTCAAGACAGATCCGTCCTACATGGTCGCGCACTACAACATCATCCTTCAGGGAGCGGGCGCGACTCTGGGGGTTTCACTTGCCTCCATCCTCATTGCCACTATCCTTGCGCTCTTTGGCGCAATTGCCCGCCTCTCGACTAATTCACTCGCGCAAGGGATTTCTGGGGTCTATGTCTCAGTAATTCGTGGCACACCGCTGCTGATCCAGATCTTCCTCATTTATCTGGGCCTTCCCCAGATCGGTCAACGCTTGAACGAGATCGGCCTGCCGTGGCTGGGGAGACTTTTCATCCTTGATGCAATTCCCGCTGGAATACTTGCCCTCAGTCTCAATTATGGGGCCTATATGACGGAGATATTCCGTGCCGGGCTTCAATCCATCGGCTACGGGCAGCGTGAGGCAGCGATCGCCCTCGGCATGACGCCGATGCAGGTCATGCGACGGATCATCCTGCCGCAGGCAATTCGAATCATCATTCCCGACGTCGGGAATCAATTCATCGCAATGCAGAAGGATTCCGCGCTGGTCTCGATAATGGGCGTGTGGGAGATTACGTTTCTGGCCGGTCGCTACGCCCGGCGGGACAGCAAGTATATTGAAATGTACCTGGTCGCCGCGGCGGCCTACTGGATACTGACGATCATCTCGTCGTATTTCCAGGATCGCATCGAGAGGCGTATGGGTAGGGCCTATGAGCGTTGAGCCGCTGATCCGGGTTCAGCACCTGCATAAATGGTTTGGCATGCTGCATGTCCTGAACGATATCTGCCTGGACGTGATGCAACGCGAGGTCGTGTGCATTATTGGACGCAGCGGTTCAGGTAAGAGCACACTCCTTCGCTCCCTGAATTTCCTCGAGGAGCCGTCAGCTGGCATCATCGAGGTTGACGGCCTGGTTATAGAGGCCGGCGGAAAGGGCAAGCTTGAGCGCGGCTTGGTCCATGCGCTGCGGCTTAAGACGGGCATGGTTTTTCAAGAGTTCAACCTATTCCCTCACATGACGGTGCTGGAGAATGTGATGGAAGGCCCCGTCATCGTAAAGGGGATGACCAAGACAGCGGCGCGGGAAATTGCCGAGGCCAACCTTGATAGAGTCGGCTTGCTATTCAAGGAAGATGAATACCCCAATCGTCTGTCGGGCGGTCAGAAACAGAGAGTTGCCATTGCACGGGCGCTCGCCATGGAGCCTCGGGTCATGCTCTTTGATGAGCCGACCTCGGCCCTGGATCCGGAACTAATCGGAGAGGTCCTCAACGTCATGAAGAAACTTGCGCTTGAGGGGACCACCATGCTCATTGTTACCCATGAAATGGGGTTCGCCCGCGAGGTCGCCGATCGGGTGGCCGTGATGGCCGATGGCGAGATCATCGAACAAGGCATTCCGGATGAGCTGTTCAGGGCACCCAGAGAACCACGTACGAAAGCGCTCATTGAGGGTTACCGCTCGGGTGTGCAAGATCAGAAGCCGGAAACGCAACGGCAACGAACCAGACAAAGAAAATGATCCCCTCAAGGGGATCATTTCATTGGTGCGCTGGGAGGGACTTGAACCCTCACGCCTTGCGGCACATGGCCCTCAACCATGCCTGTCTGCCAATTCCAGCACCAGCGCGAGCAGGCGTATTATAATCGCGCACAATCGCTTGTCAAGAAACGACGCTCCTTGAGGTGAACCATCATGACGTGCATTGCAGTTGATGCGATGGGAAGCGACACCTACCCGTCGCCGGATGTTGCGGGAGCCGTGATGGCGGCTCGCGAGTACGGCGTCGAGATCACTCTGGTGGGAAATCGCTCGCTCGTTGAGCCCGCCCTGGACAAGCAGGATCACCGCGGAGTGGCTGTGACAATTGAACATGCGCCTGATGTGCTTTCCATGGAGGAGAAGGGCCAAGCCCTGACTCTGAAAGCCCGACATGGTCAGGCAACGAATTCCATGGCTGTCGGAATCGATCTGGTCAAGTCTGGCAAGGCTCAGGCATTTGTGACAGCGGGAAATACGGGGGCAGCAATGGTTACTGCCCTGCTTAGGCTGGGAAGAATTCGGGGCGTGGATCGCCCCGCCCTGGCGCCCGTGTTTCCGACGGCCACTGGCTCTTGCGTGGTCCTGGATATCGGAGCAAATCCAGACTGCAAACCGGAGAATCTGCTCCAATTTGCAATCATGGGAAGTGTCTATGCGAAGCTTCTTAGAGACGTGGCAAGTCCCAAGATCGGCCTTGTCTCCAACGGCGAGGAAGAGGGGAAAGGCAATGAGCTGGTCCGCGCAGCCGCGCCACTTCTTAGGGCGTCGGGGCTCAATTACTTCGGCAATGTTGAGGGCAAAGAGGTCATTGGCGGGAGCGTTGACGTTGCTGTGACAGACGGTTTCGTTGGAAACGTGATGCTTAAGACATCAGAAGCCGTGGCCAAGTTGATCATGGACAAGATCAAGTCGTCTGTGAAGAGCGGCGGCCCGACCGCCATGCTAGGAGCGCTGCTCTTGAGACCTTCACTATCCGCTGTGAAGAAGCTGCTGGACCCTGGCGAGTACGGTGCAGCGATCCTTCTCGGCATCAACGGGCTTGTTCTGATCGGCCATGGTCGATCCGACGCGACAGCCATCAAGCATGCGGTCCGACTAGCCAAAAACGCGGTCGAGGCAGGGATGCTGGACGGTCTGCGGACCGCCATCGAGGCCAGCATGAAGGCGCCGCTCGTTGCCGAGGTACGGGCAGCGCCGCCCACGTCTGATGCAAGTCTTCAAGGGAGTTCAGCTTAATGCGGATCATCAAGGACGAGACCCTGATCAAACGCAATGGTCGCATCGGGCAGATCATGACACTGGGCGCATTGGGCGTGTTGGGTATCGGGATGTACCTGACCTTCAAGCGACCGGACCTATTCGCCTACTCCATTGGAGCGCTGATCATGGGCTTTACGATGACCCAGGTTGGCATGTATTTCTCCAATCGCTTTGGGCGCAGTCCGAGGCCCGACGAGAAACTGGATTCGGGTCTGAAGGGGCTGCCAGGTGATACGACGATCTATCACTATGTCACATCGGTACCTCACCTTCTGGTGGGGCCGATGGGTATCTGGGTGTTGTTGCCGTACCACCAGCGCGGCGTCGTCGCGTATGAAAGGAATCGCTGGAGACTGCGCAGAGGTGGTTTCATGCAGGCATACATGGCAGTCTTCGGCCAGGAGGGGCTCGGTCGGCCTGATGCTGATGCTGCAGCCCAGGTTGCATCGGTCCAGCGACAGTTCGCGAAAAGCCTCGGCGAGCAAGCCGTACCTCCCATCAATGCTGCGCTGGTGTTCACGAACGATGAAGCCGAGATTGACACAGATGGGGCACCGCTTCCCACTCTACACGTAAGGAAACTGAAGGACTTCCTGCGACAGTTGCCCCGCGATGCAAGACTGGCAGCCGAGCAACTCCGCGGCGTGCAGCAATTCCTGCCGCAGTCATGATGGCGCGTGTTTTCCGACAAGCCAGGTTGAGGTGGGATCTCCTCAGCGCGGCTGCCATCATTGTTGTCCTCGCAGGATTCCGCCTCACCGCATATGGGGACGTGCGGTACTCCGTTGGCAACGGGGAGACGATGAGCTACATCGAGTCGTCGAGGGCTCCGGCATTCTCCTGGCAGTCCTTTGCCGGAAGGCGACTCTTCACCACCAACCTGATCTACAAGCTGGCCAATGATCCGGAGCGGTGCCCGCTGACGGCCGTGAGCAATCCAGCCGAGGGCAAAGAGGTGCCAGTCATATTGCAGGCTTGTTTTGACAGGCTCGCGACGATTCAGCACGTGCTTGCCGTCTTCAGTTGGAGCCTGCTCGCCTGGATGATCGCCCGAGAGTTTAGAAGCGGGCCCGTCCGGATCCTAGCCGCCGCGATTATCCTGGCGTTCGCCTACACACCGCAGATCGCGGAGTGGGACAGCATCCTCAGTCCAGAATCGCTCACGATGTCGCTGTTTGTGCTCAGCCTTGCCTTGCTTGTGGAACTGTCTTTTCACGCAAGGGGCACGGGGGCACGATGGTCGCGGCCCCAGATCCTCATGGGTACCGGCCTGCTACTGACTTTCACCCTATGGATCTTCGTTCGCGACGTCAATCTCTATTCCTTACTGGTGACCATTCCGATGGCAATCTTGCTGCTATTGATTTCCAGACGTGAACTCAGGCCGGGTCTCGCGGTATGCGCTGGCGTCCTCGTCGCGATCTTCGCGTTGGGCTACTTCACAGCCAGGGATAGCCTGCGGGCGACACGCTACCCGCTCGTGCATGCATTCGAGGACTATATTCTTCCGTTTCCAAGCCGCGTGGAGTGGTTTGATGCGAAAGGCATGCCAGATCCAGCGTCACAGGCGTATTTGCCATGGTTGGACAAGAATGCGTCGAGCACGTATGCAGCCTTCCTCGTGTCCCATCCGGGTTTTGTGCTGCAGTCGCTCTGGGAGAACCTGGCTTACTTCCGGGCTGAATACACGCAGCAGTACGACAAAGGCGAGCAAACATGGGGCCGGGCGACGCTCCTTAGCTTGGGCGAGATGCTCCACCCTGAGTCCAACGTAGTCTATTTGGTGATCCTGCTCTGCACGACGGCAATCGGCGTCCGGGCTGCCGCGCCGGCATCGATCACGCAACGCACCTGGTTGTGGCTGGTAACGTGGTTTCTACTGGTGAGCGTGGTTGTCCTGCTGGTTAGCTTCTTTGGGGACACCAACGCCTTCCGGCGACACCTCTACCCCTCCGTTGAATCCCTCCGCCTCCTGATGTGGTTGGCGCTTCTCATCGTTCTGGACGGCTACGCCAGCTCCAAGGCTCAGAGTCCCGAACTGGAACGTGCAACGCCAGGGAATAGCCAAGTCAAGGTCCAAGATGGCTATGCGTCCCCAACTAGTGTCGCTGCAATGGTCCCGCAAGGAGTGACGCGGGCCCTCTCCAATCCAGAGCCGGGCTGGTCAAGCTGAGCCCGTTGCGGCGGAGCAACCTGCAGATGATGGGCATCATGCAACGATGCCAGTTCAGACGCGTCCGGACCGGCGCCCGGGGCTGCTGCAGCAGGTCAACTTGTAGCATATGAAATCAGTAGTAGCCATAGATATTGAGACCACGGGGCTCGACCCGGAACGTGATGCCATCATAGAGGTGGGCGCCGTACGATTCTCGGGCACGCGCGTAGAGTCCGAATGGTCGTCTCTCATTAATCCAAGGCGGCATGTACCGGAGTTCATCACGTCGTTGACCGGGATTGACGACGCAATGCTGCGGCAGGCCCCCACTTTTCGGGAGGTCGCCCCCATCATTCAGGAATTTGTTGGTGATGCGCGCATCCTCGGCCATAACATCCGATTTGATCTGGGCTTTCTCCAAAAGGGCGTCGCCCTCGTTGACAACGAGGTTGCGGACACATACCAGCTCGCCTCGGTGCTCTTGCCGCGGGCCGCACGGTATAACCTGGGGGCTCTCGGTAAGGAGCTAGGTGTGATGTTGCCTGCCACCCATCGAGCCCTGGACGACGCCCGAGTGACACATGCGATTTACCTTCGACTGCTGGAGCTCGCGCGCGAACTGCCTGTATCGCTCGTGCAGGAGATTGCCCGCCTGGGCGAGCAGATTCAGTGGGATGCGGCACCGGTTCTTGATGACCTGCTCAGGGCCCGTACGCAGGCGTTGACGAAAGAGCGACCTGTGACGAGCGCCCCTCGCGAGCGCATCCGGTCGGGATATCCAGCCTTGGAGAATCCGGACATCGCCGCCTCCATTGACATCGATGAGGTCGCCGCTGCTCTTGAGTACGGTGGGGCATTCTCACGGCATTTTCCTGCCTATGAGCATCGTCCTGAGCAAGTGGAGATGGCACGTGCCGTTGCGCATGCTCTCTCGCGCGGCAACCACTTAATGATCGAGGCCGGTACCGGCGTGGGCAAATCCTTTGCTTACCTGGTCCCGGCTGCGCTCTTTGCGATGCGTAACAACACTCGTGTCCTGATTTCCACCAACACCATCAACCTGCAGGATCAACTGATCACCAAGGATCTCCCGGATCTTAAGGCAGCCCTGGGGATTGACGTTCGTGCAGCCGTGCTGAAAGGTCGGGTAAATTACCTGTGTCCACGCCGTTTGGCAAATATGCGACGGTTCGGCGTCCGCAACGAAACGGATCTGCGCGTGCTTGCCAAGATCCTAGTATGGCGGCTGACTGACCTAAGCGGAGATCGCGGCACTATCAACCTCAATGGCAATGCCGAACGGGAGGTGTGGTGGCGACTTTCCGCGGAGGACGAGGGCTGCACAACGGAGACATGCCTGAGTCGAATGGGCGGCGAATGTCCGTTCCATCGAGCCAAGGACGCGGCACAGTCGGCACATTTGTTGGTGGTCAACCATGCACTGCTGCTTTCCGATGTGGCAGCCCAGGGACGCGTGCTGCCGGATTACTCCTACCTGATCGTTGACGAGGGGCATCACCTTGAAGCGGCGACGACCGGCGCAATTTCATACCGGATCACTCGACCCGACCTCGAACGCCTCCTTAAGGATCTCGGCGGCTCAAATTCGGGTGTGCTTGGGCGGACGCTGGCGGCCGCGCGGCAAGCCCTTCCACCCTCAGATTTCGGCTTGATCCAACAGCGCATTGCGGCCGCGACGGATTCGGCTTTTCGGCTGGAACAGCTCAGTCGCGAGTTCTTCGAGGTCCTCACCGCATTCGTTGCCGTTCAGCAGGAAGGCGATCAACCGAGCACGTACGCCTGGCAGGCGCGCATAGTCCCGGCGACGCGGACACAGTCCGACTGGGAGGCCATTGAGGCCGCATGGGAGCCGTGTTCGCAAGTGCTGGACAACCTGGCGAAGTTGATCTCGGAGGTTCACCAGGCTGCCTCACAAGCCTACGCGGCGGGGGCTGAAGAGTTCGAGGATGCAATTTCCGAACTGGGGACGACCTATCGACGAATGGCGGAGGCTGAAAGCCAGATCTCTGGTCTCATCTCCGAGCCGTCAGCAAACCAGGTATATTGGATCGAGATGCGGCCATCGGGGAATGGTCTCTCCCTCAATGCTGCGCCGTTGCGCGTGGGCCCACTGATCGAACAGGTGCTTTGGCATGAGAAGGCCTCGATCATTCTCACGTCTGCAACGCTCACGACCCACGGTGAGTTCCAGTATCTCCGAGGCACGTTAGGCGCAGATGAGGCAGATGAGCTACAGCTAGGTTCCCCGTTCGATTACGAAAGCTCCACGCTGCTTTACGTGGCAAGCGATATTCCCGAACCGAACATGGCCGAGTACCAGCAGGCGCTTCATCGGACGCTGATCGCGACAGCGCGCGCCGCCGGCGGGCGCACGCTCGCCCTGTTCACGTCTTACGCGGCCCTGAAGAAGGCATCCCAAGCCATTAGTTCGCCGCTTGGCAAGGACGATATCGTAGTTCTGGAGCATGGGGAGGGTTCATCTCCCAACGTCCTGCTTGAGTCGTTCCGGGCGACAGAGCGCGCCGTGCTGCTGGGAACCAGGTCTTTCTGGGAAGGCGTGGACGTGCCCGGCGAGGCACTATCCGTACTGTTCATCCCGAAGCTCCCATTCGACGTGCCCACGGATCCCCTGATCGCAGCCCGCGCCGAGATGTATGAAGATCCGTTCACGGAGTATTATGTGCCGGAAGCGATCCTGAAGTTCCGCCAGGGCTTTGGCAGGCTGATACGCACTGCTTCCGACCGCGGGGTAGTCGCGATTCTTGATCGGCGGATCATTAGCAAGCAGTATGGAAGGCTGTTCCTAGAGTCACTCCCCCGGTGCACTGTTCGACAGGGACCTGCGGCCAAATTGGCAACGGAAGTTGCCAGGTGGCTCCGCACCTGAGTCCGGATTTCTCTCAAGCGGGCCGGGAGCCGCCATGGACTGTTCAGTTCGCTTGAGGTCTCGGCACTGCAAAATGTCAGCAGCTAGGAGACCCTGAACAACTGGATGAGCTTGGGCGCCAGCAGCAAATCGCCGGTGATCTTCAGCTTGCCGTCCATGAAGGCTTTCATGCCATCCAGTTCACCGCTGGCCACCTTGAGGAAATCACCTGAATCCGACACGACGCTGATTGTGGGCCTTGACCGCGGGAGCCCCTGCGCGACTTCGCACCTGCCGTCGTGGATCACGGCGTTCCACTCGCCTGCCTCGGCGCCGGTGAACCTGAAATGCACGACCGCATTCACGCCCGCCGCTTTCTCGGCAAGGAAAGCCGACGGTATCCGGGTCATGACTTCGGATATCGTAAGTGACATACTCTACATCCTCCGTCCGTGCAAAATCCCGCCCTGCCCTCGGTTTGACGGCTCGCCAAGTGTTGACTTCCGGGTCTATTCCCTGCGGGCGCCGGCGGACTGACGCAGGTTACTACCCACTGCGGCAGCCGTCAAGCGCTCCATTCAGGACCCCGGGCAAAATGCTATAATGCACTCATGTCGCCCACAGCTTCCAATCAAGTTCCGGCAAGAGGAATGAGCAGTGAAGTCGGGTCGGGGCGGAATGCAGACCGCCCCGGGTCGCGACAAGCGCGGGGGCTCATCATCGCGATCATTGCCGCCGCCGTCCTTCTGGTCGTCATCCTTGTGCTGGGCGTTTACGTTCTTCTGCAACCAGGCACGCCGACGGAACGCTGGCGTGACATCTTCATCATCATCGTCGCCCTCGAGTCGTTTGTGATCGGCATTGGCCTGGTCGTTCTGTTGATCCAACTCGCCAGCCTGATCAACCTCCTGCAGAACGAACTGCGACCGATTCTCGACGCGACAAGCGAGACCGTCAACACCCTTCGGGGTACGGTGGCATTCCTTGGTGAAAGCGTGGTGGAGCCGGTGATCAAGCTCAACAGCTACCTCGCCAGCATTCGCCGCGTGTTAGAATTGATGGGCATTAAGCACAAGTGACCTTGAAAGGAGCTGATCCCATGTCTTCGGATCGTGATGAGTTTGGTGCATTCCTGGTGGGCTTCATTGTCGGCGGAGTTGCAGGCGCCGTTGTTTCGCTGCTGTTCGCGCCCCAAAGTGGCGAAGAGACGCGTGCATTGATCCGCGACAAGAGCATTGAGCTCCGCGATCGAGCCGCTGAGACCGCGGAGGAAGCACTTGCCCGGGCTGAGGCAGCGGCTACTGAGGCGCGCGCCCGCGCCGAGGAGCTCGCCAAGCAGGCGCGCACTCGTGCCGAGGATCTCGCCAAGGAAGTCCGCGCTCGCGGCGAAGGCGCGCTGGACGCTGTTCGTAAGTCGACGGCCAAGAAGCCTGGCAGCGAAATGGGCTAGGCTCGGCGCGCTGGAAAAGTCCTGTTTGGGGTTCGGTCGCAAGCGACCGAACCCTTATTGTTTCCCGGACCTCGTGATCCCACTATGCCGGACGAGAACCCTGGTCTTTACCCCACCATTCTGCGGCCGCTGTTGCGCATCTTCTTCCGCCACCTTTACCATGATCAGGCGTGGATCTACGACATTGTCGCGAATGCAGTATCGCTGGGGAAATGGTTCAGATGGGTCGAACTCCCACTGGATTTCATTCTCGGCTCACGCATTCTAGAACTCGGGTGTGGCACGGGCCATCTAACCGCCAAGCTCATGCAACGGCCGGAGATCACGGTGGCCGCGCTGGATGAATCCGCGGAGATGCTGCAGTTGACCAGGCAGAGGCTGAAGGAATTCGGGAACGCGTCCTCAAGTCTGGTTCAAGGTCGGGCTCAAGCACTACCGTGGCGCGATAGTAGTTTTGACACGGTCATCGCCACCTTCCCTACCGAATTCATCTCCGAGGACGCCACGCTCCGGGGCATGTATCGCGTTCTGGCACGCGGCGGACGCCTAATCGTGCTGCCGGCAGCGTGGCTCAGCGTCCGGAAGCCCCTTCAGCAGCTCTCAGCGGCATTGTTTACCGCCACTCGGCAGGTAACACCGTCGCCGGAAGCGCCTATTGTCGCCAGGCTGGCCGGTCCGCTGGAGAATCTTGGCTTCAGCGTTTCACTTCACCGCATTGAAGTTCGCGGAAGCACTGCCCTCCTGATCTCGGCCGACAAGTAACGCATAGAGGGCTCTCCACCTCCCGGGCCCCAATCCACGGGCATGTTGCGCCGTCAGCCGAACGTGGCCCCGTTGTCGCCGGGCATGACCGAAAGGGCTGTATCCGCGAGCGGCCCGCCGGGGGACTACGGTGAAGTGCACGTTGGGTAAATCGCCATTGACAATTATGACAATTCTGGCTAATATTATTTAGGCTTACCTAAATCGGTAGTTAGTGTTGTCAATGGTGGAGTATATGAAGGCAAACATGGTTTCCCGGCGAGATTTCTTGAGAGCGGGTGGCTACCTGGTCGCAGGGGCTGCTGCCGCTGCTGCCTGCGCCCCGTCGCCCGCGATTCAGGCGCATGATGGCGGTTCCCACATGGCCCCGATCGCCGGTGGCGATCAACCCCTGCCTGGGACCGTCGGCGAGGTGGATCATCTCAAGAATGGATTCAATCCGAGTGACGTGCTGACCGATTTTGACTATGGCACGGTATCTGCCATGCCAGATGGTCGTACGCTGCGCGAATGGGAGATCATCTCGCACAACAAGCTGATCGAGGTGGTTCCGGGCATCGAATTTCCGGCCTGGACTTTCAACGGCCGCATACCAGGGCCGACGCTGCGATGCACGGAGGGCGACAGACTGCGAATAACGTTCAAGAATGGGAGCGATCACCCGCACAGCATGCATTTCCATGGTGTTCACGCCGCCAGCATGGATGGAGTGCCGCCAAATGGTGTGGTCGAGCCCGGGGAGCAATTCGTGTACGAATTCGAGGCGACTCCCTTTGGACTGCACCTGTATCATTGCCACGCCTTTCCCTTGGCACGTCACATTGCGAAGGGGCTGTATGGCGCCTTCATCGTGGATCCGCGAGAGGGCCGGCCGGCCGTTGACCGTGAAATGGTCATGGTCATGAGCGGTCTTGATGTTGACTTCGACGATACGAACGACTTCTACGCCGTGAACGGAATCCCATTTCATTTTCAGAATCATCCGATTCAATTCCGTACTGGAGAGACCGTTCGAATATACCTGGTGAATATCCTGGAGTTCGATCTGATCAACTCGTTCCATCTGCACGCAAACTTCTTCCACTACTACCCCACGGGGACAAGCCTGGTGCCCGCCGAATTCACCGACACCATCATTCAGGGCCAGGCACAAAGAGGCATCCTTGAATTCAAGTACGATCTTCCCGGCATGTATATGTTCCATGCCCATGTGACCGAATTTGCGGAGCTGGGTTGGACCGGGATGTTCGAAGTATTACCCTAGAGGCGCAGCAAACATGATAGACGAATCCAAGAAACGGCCGGTGCTGGGTGCGAGGGCTGTGGGCCTCCTCCTGCTGCCCGTAGTGGCACTCGGCGCGGTCATCGCTCTCTTTCTGGCTTACGGCTCGGTCCCCAGCCCGGCATCCGCACCACCGGTGGAATCACTCGCCGTGGAGCGCTATGCGCTTAGACGGGGTGAAATCGAACTACATGTTCGCAATACGGGGCCAGGCACTATCACAATTGCGCAAGTCATCGTCAACGATGCCGTTTGGCCCTTCGAATCAGTGCCATCGAACACAATCGCTCGCCTGGGGACTTCGGTGGTGCATCTCAAATATATGTGGTCGCCTGGGGAGGCCTACGCAATCAGGCTGCTCAGCACCAATTCCATCCCCCTGGACGTCTCGATACCAGTCGCCGTCATGACGGCTGCCCCCTCCACCCGGACATTCCTCGGCTTCACGTTGATCGGCATATATGTCGGCGTGATACCTGTGTTTTTGGGCATCTTGTGGTTCCCGGCATTGCGTAGGATCGGCAGAAAGGCATTTTCCTTCCTGCTGGCAGCCACTATTGGGTTGCTCCTATTCCTCGGCATTGACACACTCTTCGAAGCACGCGAAGCTTCGCTTGCGCTTCCGGATGCATTCCAGGGTGTGGGGCTGATTGCGATGGGTGTTGTCTTCACGATCATCTTGCTGGAAGCGATCTCGGCGCGACAGCGTTCCGCGGCAGGCTCACTGACGGATCGCCGCCTGGCCATCGCATCGACGATTGCGCTCGGCATTGGCTTCCACAACCTGGGTGAGGGATTAGCGATCGGCGCGGCGTATAACCTGGGCGAGATCGCACTTGGGAAATTCCTGGTGGTCGGTTTCATTATCCAGAATATCACCGAGGGGCTGGGAGTCGTCGCACCCATTATTCGCGACAATCCCAGCGTGAAGCGTCTTGCCATCCTTGGGTTGGTGGCGGGCGCCCCGGCTATCGTAGGGGCATGGATCGGCGGGTACGCGCCTTCATCCCTGCTGGCCGTTGCCTTCCTCGCAATCGGCGCGGGCGCCATCTTCCAGGTGATCTATGAGGTCTGGAGACTCCTTCGGCAGGATCTGGCGGCACAGACGCCGTCTTATGTCGCCTACAGCGGTGTGGCGGCTGGCATGCTTCTGCTCTGGGTCACCGGATTGTTGATAAAGTGACATCATGGTTCACAAGACGGCAGCTCGCACGCTTACCTTTTCCATTCAGGATTATGTCAAGAGCATCTATGACCTGACCGCAGCGGGCAAGCCGGCGACCACAACCGCCATTGCGCGGCGCCTGAACGTGTCACCAGCTTCGGTCACAGGGATGCTGCAAAAATTGGCCTCGGCCAAACCACCCCTGGTTTCCTACAAGAAACGCCAAGGAGCGCGGCTCACCGAGAGCGGCGAGCGCGCTGCTCTCGAGGTGATCAGACACCATCGGCTGCTAGAGACGTGGCTGGTCCACACCCTGGGATACTCATGGGACGACGTCCACGGCGAAGCGGAAAGGCTCGAGCATGCCCTTTCCGAGGAGTTGGAGGCCAGGATCTCGCGAGCGCTCGGGAATCCGGCCCGCGATCCACACGGCGAACCCATTCCAACATCCGAACTGGTCATGCCACGTGACGAGAGCGTGCCCCTATCAGCCCTGCGGGCGGGACAGGAGGCAATCGTCAGACGAGTGCAGCCTCATGCGACCGGGGCGTTGCCGCGCCTAATGTCAATGGGAATACAGATCGGCTCCAGGGTGAAGGTAATCGGCATCTCGAGCTATGACCGACTCACTACATTGCGCGTTCAAAGCAAGAGAAGAAACGTGACGCTTGGCCCAGCACTCACCGGACAGGTGTACGTGGAGACTATTGACAGCAAAATCAAGGGAACCAGGGCAAGGGAATGAGCGAAGACACTTGTCATGTGCTAGCCGCTGCGATTTTCGCAGCTGGCACGGTAATCTCGATATACTTCCGTAGTCGGGCCAACCGCAATTCACCTGGTGAGCGGCTCCCCCTGAAGGCCGAGGAAACGGCCAGCATGCTCTTGCTGCGGCTCGTTGGTCTTTCGCTGTGGCTCGGGATCTTTGCATATTTGATGAATCCAGCGTGGATGGCTTGGGCACAAACTCCCCTACCCGCTTGGCTTCGCCTCGGAGGCGCTGCCCTGGGTATACTGTCCGTCGCAATGCTGTACAGGGTATTTTCCAGTCCTGGCGACAACGTTACCCCGACGGTGCTTGCACGTGCGGGGCATAAGTTGGTGACGTCCGGGCCCTATCACGGAGTACGACACCCGCTCCACACAGTTGGCTTTCTGAGCTATCTTTCGTTTGCGATTCTGGCTGCCAACTGTTACGTGGCGGTCATGGCCGTGGCAACGCTGGTGCTGTTGGCGCTGCGTGTACCGCGGGATGAGGCCGAACTCATCGCTAGAAACGGCGAAGCCTATCGGGCATATGCCGAGCGAGCCGGCCGTTTTGTGCCCAAGCTGGACTAGGGCGAACGGCAAACTTGAGGCAAAAGATGTCGCGACACTCAGACACTATCACGGCGGCGCATGATGTACTCTCTGGCAAGAGTAGGAAGGGCATGTTCGCGCGCCTCTTGCCTTTCTTCGGGCCGGCGTTCATCGCTTCGGTCGCCTACATGGATCCCGGCAATTTCGCTACCAATATACAGGGGGGCGCGGAATTCGGCTATCTGCTTCTGTGGGTCATCCTGGCAAGCAACTTGATGGCAATGCTAATTCAGACCCTCTCGGCCAAACTGGGCATTGCGACTGGGCTGAATCTCGCAGAGCAGTGCCGCAACAACTTCCCGCGCCCGGTGGTCATTGGTATGTGGATCCTGATGGAGTTGGTCGCCATGGCAACGGACCTAGCCGAGTTTCTCGGCGCGGCTCTGGGACTGTACCTGCTGTTTGGGATGCCACTATGGATAGCCGGACTCTTAACTGTCTTGATCACGTTCCTGATCCTCGGACTGGAACGCTATGGATTTCGTCCACTCGAAGCAGTCATTACGGCTCTCGTTGGCGTTGTGGCGTTGAGCTATCTGATTGAAACCATTCTTGATCGCCCCGAGTGGTCAACCGTCGCATACCACATGGTTATCCCACAGTTCCAGGGAACCGAAAGCGTCCTCCTTGCCAGCGGCATCCTGGGCGCAACGGTGATGCCCCACGTGATCTTTCTGCACTCGGCGCTGACGCAAGGGCGCATCGTCGCGAAGGATGCCGTTCAACAAAAGAAGCTCTTCCGTTTTGAGCAGATCGACGTATTTGTCGCCATGGGTCTTGCCGGCCTCATCAACATGGCGATGCTGATCATGGCTGCGTCCACGTTCTATAGTCATGGCCTTACGAACATCGGAACGATCGAGGAGGCGCATAGGACCCTCGAGCCACTTCTCGGAAGCGCGGCCTCAGTAGTCTTTGCCATTTCGCTGCTGGCTTCGGGACTTTCGTCGTCCTCTGTAGGCACGATGGCCGGACAGGTCATCATGGGCGGTTTCCTGCATCGGCGCATACCGGTTTGGATCCGCCGGCTGGTGACGGTGGTTCCACCCATGATTATCATCATGCTAGGCTTGGACCCGACCAGAACATTGGTCTTGAGCCAAGTCGTGCTTTCCTTTGGGCTGCCATTCGCAATCATTCCGCTGGTTCTCTTCACCAGCCGGAAGGACCTGATGGGGATCCTGGTCAATCGGCAGGCGACGACGATCGCCGCGTGGGTGGTAGCGGCGGCAGTGATCGGCCTGAACATTTTCCTGCTGTTCCAATTGTTTTCGGGAGGCTGAGCATGTTTCGAGAGATTCTCGTTCCCCTGGACGGATCGCAACTCTCCGAGGCTGCTTTGGGGCCAGCCCTTATGCTGGCTGCTCATTTTGGATCAACCGTGAGGCTGCTGCACGTTGTGGAGCAGGATCCGCCCGAGGCGGTGCACGGTTCACACCATCTCAAGACCGCAGCAGAGGCACAAGACTATCTGACTGAAGTGGCTGGGCGAGCCGCGTCGGCTGGAATTAAGGTGAAGTCGCATGTGCATGTTGCCCCAGCCTCGGATGTGGCGTCTGGCATCGTACTCCACGCCACCGCCGAGTTCAAGCCCGAGCTGATTGTCATGTGCTCTCATGGCGAAAGCGGAGTTCGCGACTTGTTGTTCGGGCGTATTGCCCAGCGAATTATCGCCCAGTGCAGCATTCCGGTGCTGGTCATCAAGACGGAAATGTCAGGCTTCAAGATTGGCAATATCCTGCTGCCGCTAGACCCCGACTCCGTCCACGATGCCAGCTTTGAGATCGCGGAGGGCCTCGCCTCGGAATTTGATGCCGGCCTGCATCTACTCACCGTGGTTCCGACCTTCGGCACACTGGGGGGCGAGGAAGCGGCCGCCAGCAGCCTGTTGCCCATGGCCTCCCAAGCTCTTCTTCAAATGCGCGAAGAGCAGGCCCAACAACACTTACAGGAGCACGTTGGACTTCTTGGGGAACAGGGGATTGTCGCGACTGCCGATGTTGCCCGGGGTGATCCGGCAACTGAAATCGAGCGGACGGCTGAGCGCATGAAGAGCGATCTGATTATTCTGAGCACACACCGCAAGAAGGGGCTGGACGCGTTCTGGTCAAAGAGCGTTGCACCCAGGGTAGCCAGATCAACAATGACACCCCTGCTGCTCGTCCCCCTCGATTGAGCGTGGTTCGCACCACTCCCGTACGGCTTGGAAGGCGATCAACCGGTTCGAACGTGGTGGCCGGACGCGTGCGAACGATGCAAGCGGCCCTTATTCCTCAGGTGATAGAAGCTTGATGCGCTCCCAGGGCTTGAGTCCAGCTTCGTCGGCGAGAATTGCCCGAAGCTCGTAGAACTCATCACGTAGTGCGGCTGCCCGTTCGAACTCGAGCGCCTTGGCCGCCTCCTTCATCCTTTTCTCGAGCTCGGAGATCATCTTTTCCAGCTCGTTGCGGGAGGTCTTATCATGCCTGGCCCGGTACTGGGCACGTTCCTCACCAACGGCCATGGCCTTCTCCCGACCGGCGGCCGATAGCTGGTCAGTGATATCGCGGATCGCCTTGTGGATGCTGATCGGCTCGATGCCGTGATCCTGGTTGTACTTTACCTGTTTTGCCCGGCGCCGTGTTGTCTCGCCAATAGCGGCCCGCATCGAATCGGTGATTCGATCCGCATACATGATCACGCGGCCGTTCACATGCCGGGCCGCACGGCCGATGGTCTGGATGAGGGCCGTATCGGAGCGCAAGAAGCCCTCTTTGTCGGCGTCTAGTATGGCAACCAGCGAGACCTCGGGCAAATCCAACCCCTCCCGCAGCAGGTTTATTCCGACAACAACATCGAATACCCCCAGTCGCAGATCGCGCAGGATGCCCACGCGCTCGAGGGTCTCCACTTCGGAGTGGAGGTAGTGCACCTTGATTCCGAGCTCCATCAGATAGTCGGCCAGGTCCTCGGCCATCCGCTTGGTGAGTGTGGTGACGAGAACCCGCTCGCCGATCTCAGTGCGCTTGCGGATCTCTCCGATGAGATCATCCACCTGCCCCTTCGTCGGTCGAATCTCCACCTCCGGATCAACGAGCCCGGTCGGGCGGATGATCTGCTCCACGACTTGGTCAGCCTTCTGCATTTCATATGGACCGGGCGTCGCCGAGGTGTAGATGGTAGAGCCCATCACCTTCTCAAACTCATCGAACCTCAAAGGGCGATTATCCACGGCGCTCGGAAGCCGAAAGCCGTACTCAACGAGAGTCTCCTTGCGGGAACGATCTCCGTTGTACATGCCCCTGATCTGTGGCACCGTCATGTGACTCTCGTCCAGCACCAGCAAGTACTCGCTCGGTAAAAAGTCGATCATTGTCCACGGATGCGTACCGGCTGCCCGACGGTCCAGATGACGGGAGTAGTTTTCAACGCCGGAACAGTACCCTACCTCCCGGAGCATCTCCAGGTCGTACCGAGTGCGCTGCTCCAGACGTTGCGCCTCGATGAGCTTCCCCTCCGACTTGAACAGCCGAATCCGATCATCCAGCTCGGCCTCGATATCGTGCAGGGCAGCTTTGAGCTTCTCGCCTTCGGTCAGGTAGTGCTTTGCGGGGAAAATGGATACTTCCTGCGGCTCGTCGAAAATCTCCCCGGTCAAGGGGCTGAATTGCGTGATGCGCTCCACTTCGTCACCAAAGAATGTCACGCGATATCCGCGTCGATCTTCGTATGCCGGGATGATCTCGAGAGTCTCTCCCCTCACCCGGAAATTGCCGGGCTTCAGTTCCAGATCGTTTCTCTGATACTGGGATTCCACAAGCTGCCGGATGAGCGCGTTCCGACGATAAAGCTCCCCCACCTTCATGGTAACTGTTCCACGTCCGAACTCCTCGGGACTGCCGAGCCCGTATATGCAGGAAACGGATGCAACAATGATCACGTCGCGGCGGGACACAAGGGATGTGGTTGCTGCCAGCCTCAGCCGCTCGATCTCTTCATTGATCTCAGTTTCTTTCTCAATGTACAGGTCATGCCGGGGCACGTAGGCCTC
Source organism: Anaerolineales bacterium (assembly GCA_036524055.1). Lineage (GTDB taxonomy): Bacteria > Chloroflexota > Anaerolineae > Anaerolineales > Villigracilaceae > Fen-1038. The sequence continues at coordinate 135,415 of DATDCZ010000153.1, forward strand.
CGGCTGATAGTAGTCATAGTATGAGACGAAATAGTCGACGGCATTTTCTGGAAAGAACTCCCTGAATTCCGCATAAAGCTGGGCCGCCAGGGTCTTATTGTGCGCCATGATAAGCGCCGGCATCTGGAGGGCCTCGATGACGGAGGCGATTGTGAAAGTCTTGCCGGTGCCAGTGGCGCCCAGGAGGACCTGATGGCGTTTGCCTGAGCGGACGCCTTCGATGAGTTGGGCAATGGCCTCGGGCTGATCGCCTGTCGGCACAAATGGGGCTTGAAGCTTGAACATGACTGCTTCCTTGTGCGTAAGTGAACGTACGTTCTAGTATACCACTGACAAAAAGAGGGCAGGGAGAACCCGATCCCGGCCCTCCGTAGCCTCAATGTCGTGAGCTAGGGGACGGGGTTGGCCGGAAACGTGCCCGGATCCGCGTAGTAATCATTCGGATCGACGCCGCTAGTTGTGTTCCCGGCCGTAACGACCACATCGATGAGTGTGTGGTCCGTACAGCCATACTGCAGTCCGCACGGTACCATTTGGGAATAACCACCGGCAGGACCGGCATTGAAACCGCCTCCGGGAATCACGTGTGCCACAACATGGTAGGTGCCCGGCGGTAGGTTCGTCAGCTCATAGCTGAACGCACCCTGGGTGGTATCCACGTCGTAGTAAGCATTGGAATTTGTGCTGAAGGCCACTATGCGTAGAGCGGGGATGCCGCTCGCCGGATACATAAGCGTCCCTTTGATGCTGCCAACTGCAGTCACGGGGGTTGCCTCGGGCGACCCCTGCCCGGGAAACGGCGGAAATGCTCCTTGGACCAAATACCAGTCCGCGGGATTGATGCCCGTGACAGCTTGCCCGGCACCGACCGCTACGTCAATGAGACCGTGGTCGCTGCAGTTTTCGTTGAGCCCGCACGGCACTGCCTGGGTATAGCCACCCGCCAAACCCGCTGGGAAGCTTTGGCTGCCGACCGTATAAGCCACGATGTGGTAAGTTCCCGGCGGTAGATCATCGATCTGATACGTCTGTTCGCCCTCGACTGTCGTGATGTACTTGTAGTTCGACGTTCCAACTTGGAAGGCGGTGACATGCATTGCTGGAAGGGATTCGGCAGGATAGTTCAAAGTTCCAGAAATGCTGGCGGCGGGCGGAGCCACCGAAGTAGCTATCGCCGGATTTGTCGGTTGTCCGGAAGCTTGCGCGGTCATGGCCTGAAAGGTGGCCGCGACGACCGCGTTCACATCCGGATTGTTGTCGTCAAGATTGATCGTGATGGAGCTTGGAATCGGACCGCAACCTGCCCCCAAGATGATCACGAGACACCGAAGAATGGAAGCACGCATGAATTCCGTTTCTCTCTCCTCCGAATGACCTACCCGACCCCGACTGCAGGGTCGTCCGACCGTCGATGTTACACGTCGAATGCGATTGCTGTCAATGCATTCTGTGCCCTATTTCCGCAAGTGGTAGGGCACGTCAACGATCAATCTTTCGCCGCCAGTTCTGCGCCTACCGTACAGCAGTGCCGCCTTGATGAGGGTCGCCGTTTGGTTGTGCAGCAAATTCTGCCACCATCGCGTGGTAACGAATTCAGGAAGTACCACGACCGCCAATTGACCATCATTGTGTTCCGCATCCGTCTTCTCGAGAAAATCCAGTAGAGGACCGATCAGGGAGCGGTACGGCGACGGCACCACGACCAGGGGCAAATCCGGCCACCACTCCTTCCACTGTGCTTCCACCTTGACCCCAGTTTCCGGCTCGAGTTCGACGTAGACTCCCGTCACGTCGGAGGAGATGGATTGGGCAAACCGCACGGCATTGATGATCCCTCGGTGTACGCCCGAAATCGGTACGACGGCACGCGCCGGTGACACCGGACGAAGCGAAGGCGGCAATCCATGAAGTGAGAGCTCCGCTCTGATTTCGTCATAGTGGGCGTGTACACGCTGGAAGGCAAGGACCATGGCCGGGATGAATAGCAGACTGAACCACGCCCCTTCGGCAAACTTGCTGTACGCAACGATGCACAGCGCAGTGGCGGTAGCCAGGCATCCGAGCGCGTTCAGGGCCGCCTTCGAAAACGACCCTACGCCGCCCAGTCTGATCCAGTGCAGTACCATTCCCGCCTGCGAAAGTGTGAAGGCGAGGAAGGCGCCAACGGCAAACAAAGGGATCAACGCGTGCGTGTTTCCACCAAATACGACGATGAGTGCGGCGCTTCCGGCCGCCAGCAGGAGAATGCCGTTCGTGAATCCCAGCCGATCTCCCAAGCTGCTTAGTTGTCGCGGCAGATACGCGTCGCGTGCGAGAATTGCAGCCAAGCGTGGAAAGCCAGCAAAACTGGTATTTGCAGCGACTGTCAGAATCGTCAATGTCACGATCTGCACGATGTAGTACAGTGGCGTCGTCCCAAGGAGGTGGCGCGCAAGGGCGGACAGAATAGTCTCATCCGGAAGAGGGCTGACCGAAAAGAATTGCGTAAGGCCATTTGTGCCAAGAAAAAGTACGGCCATCAGTGCGGCCATAGCCATGAGCGTGCGCCCGGCATTTCGGGATGCCGGGCGGTCGAAATATGGCACACCATTGCTAATGGCCTCAATTCCCGTCAAGGCCGTGCTGCCAGTGGCAAAGGCATGAAGCACGAGGAAGAGGGTAACGGGTCGCGCAGGATTGATTTGGAGGGCTGCCGTGGGCGTGCCGCCCTGCCCAAACATGGTGACGAGCCCCACGACAAGCAGGAGCAGATACACGGCAATGAATGAGTAGACTGGGATTGCCATGACCGTACCAGCCTCCTGCATGCCGCGCAGGTTGATGATGGTGATTACGAGAAGTAGTGCCAGGGCGAGCTGAATACGGAAGGGCCAAAGGACCGGAAACGCGGAGGCGATGGCGGCAACACCCGCAGTCAGGCTTACGGCAGCGTTCAGGAGGTAGTCCAGCAATAGGGCAGAGGCGGCTAGCAAGCCAGGGACGGTTCCAAGGTTCGACTTGGCCACAACGTACGAGCCGCCGCCCGATGGATACGCGTGGATGGTCTGAAAGTAGGACAGGGCCACGATCGCCAGCAAGCCTGTGATGGCGATGCTGATCGGCCAGCCAAAAGCCAAACCAGCAGTTCCGGCAACCACCAAACCAAGGTAGATCTCTTGATTCGCATACGCAATCGACGCCAGGGCATCCGGGGAGAATGCCGCCAACGCCCGCAGCTTGTTGAGCGTCTGATGCGATGACGACTTGGTCGGTAAAGCAGGTCCTATCAGGAAGTCTCTAATCTGCGAAATCAAGGTCGTCGCTCACCCGAGGTGACAACGAATCGCGATCGGCTGGGTTATTCGAATACTATCGTACCATGCCTGAACTTATTTGGAGTGTTAAGGCCGGAAGGCGGCCAGCCGTACTCGGAGGCGTTTGACCTGCCGAGCCGCATCACTGAGCTAATGGGCTGGCAGTATTGGACTTGTCGGCAATCACGAGCGGCCCGGCAGAAGTGAAAGGACCTCGAGCAGCCGCTCCTGCCAACCACTTTGCTTTCCGAAGCTGCACCAGTACGCCCCCTTACCTCCACGTACACCTGGCCCGAGATCTTGGAGGCGCGTCGCATCGCGACCGTTTTCAGATGCTGGGTAGCGGAGAACGATTTGTTCGCCTTCCCATGACACTGAACCGAGACCAGCAGCCTCGGCCCGCAATTTGACTCTCATCTGATAGATCAGGTGCTGCACCATCCCAGGTAATGGCCCAAAACGGTCAAGGAACTCACTTGCAAGTGCGTCCACCTCGGACTCATCGCGCAGATCGGCAATGCGCCGGTAGAGCCGGAGCCTGAGATCATTGTCGGCGATGTATTCGGCTGGCAGGCCCACAGCCAGGGGTAAGTCGACTGCAACAGGCATCGCGATTGACCGTGCCGAGGCCGCCCATTCAGACCTGTCGTCTGTCCGCAGGAATGCAGCGTCGGTCGATGACGTCGCTTGCCGGCGCAGCTCGCGGACCGCATCGGCGAGCAACCGCGTGTACAGGTGAAAGCCAACGGCCTCAATGTGGCCATGCTGGTGATTGCCCAGGAGTTCGCCGGCGCCACGAATCTCGAGATCGCGCATGGCAATGGAGTACCCCGAACCTAGTTCGGTGTTCTCGGCAATGACGTCAAGTCGCTGCTGGGCATCCAAAGTGGGCGCAAGCTTTCGGTGCCGGAAGAAGTAGGCATACGCTCTCGCCGCCCCGCGACCAACTCTGCCACGAAGCTGATAGAGCTGCGCAAGGCCGAATGTGTCGGCGCGGTCCACGATCAAAGTGTTGGCATTGGGGATATCCAAACCGGATTCGATGATGGTCGTCGAGAGCAGGATATCGGTCGCACCATGATCGAACCGGTGCATGACCCCTGCCAACTCCTGCTCTGGCATCTGTCCGTGACCAACGTCGATACGCGCCTCGGGCACCAACTGCGAGAGGTGTGTTCTCATCGCATCAATCGTGCTAACACGATTGTGCACAAAATAGACCTGACCGCCGCGTTCGAGTTCTCGGACGATCGCCTGGCGTGCCAATTTCGGGCTGTAGGGGCCGACGTGGGTCACGATTGGAAGGCGTTCTTCCGGCGGCGTATTGAGATTGGAAATATCGCGCACCCCGGTGAGCGCCATGTAAAGGGTGCGCGGAATGGGAGTCGCCGTCAGGGTCAGGACATCCACCTCGGTCCGAAGCTTCTTGAGATGCTCCTTGTGCGATACACCGAAGCGCTGCTCCTCATCGATAATGACAAGCCCCAGATCCTTGAATTGAACGTCGCCGGAAAGCAAGCGGTGTGTTCCAATAACGATATCTATCTCGCCAAGCTTCAACCCGAGAAGTATCTCCGTCTGCTCCCTGGGAGATCGGAATCGCGAAAGCATTTCGACCTTGACCGGAAAGGCGGCCAGGCGCTGGAGGAATGTCTCGTAGTGCTGCTGGGCAAGCACGGTCGTGGGCACCAATACCGCAGCTTGTTTGCCTCCCACAACGGCCTTGAACGCAGCCCGCAGGGCCAACTCCGTCTTTCCGTACCCCACATCCCCGCACAACAGGCGGTCCATCGGTCGAGGCGTTTCCATGTCCTGCTTGATCTCTCTCAGGGCCTGCTCTTGGTCAGCTGTCTCCACATAGGGGAAACTCGCTTCCAGCTCTGCTTGCCAGGGCGTGTCGCCCTCAAACGCGTGCCCTTTGGCAACGGTGCGACGGGCATGCAGTTCCAGCATGTCTTTTGCCACCTCGAGGACCGCACCTTTTGCCCGACCCTTCTTTTCATGCCATTCTTGACTGCCGAGCCTGTCGAGGGCGGGCTCGCCGCTCTCCGAGCCCACATAGCGAGTAAGTCGATCGGCTTGATGGACAGGGACATATAGTTGCCCGCCGCCGTCGTACTCCAGCGCCATATATTCACGGGCATGTCCTTCAACCATCCGCTGAACCAGGCCAAGGTAGCGTCCGATGCCATGATCAATATGAACGACCAGATCCCCGGGCTTGAGGTCGGCATATACGGATTCAGGCGTCTCAGCCGCATGGCGGGGCTTGAAACGCGATGCAGGGCGCTCCCAGCCAAAGATCTCAGAATCGGTAAGGAGATGGAGCTTGCCTAGGACGAAACCCTCGCGCAGGGATGCATCAAGGAAACGCGGCTTGGGTACACCCACTCGTGCCCAGCCCTCCCCTTCGGCCTGCACGGAGGCGAGCAAGAGGTCCTCGAGGCGCGCCCTCTGGCGCGACGCGACGATGACCTCATCCCCGCGCTGAGCGAGGCCGATGACGTACTGAACGAAGGGCTTGAGACGACCCCCAAATCTCTCATCATGGGTGAAGATCGCGCCCAGGCCAGCGGAATCAACGTCGAGATCGAAGTCATTCGCGGAGCGTCCCAGCGCCAGCGTATGAAGGGCGTCAAGCTGATCCTGTAGTTCTGACCATGTAACATAAGGCAACGGAAAATCTGCCGGAATACTGCCGTCCTGGACACCAGCCTGCCTGAGCTGAACGGCCTGCGCTTCGATTTCCTCCATCATCCCATCAACCAGCGAGAGATCATCTACCAGGATGAGTGCATCGGGGGGCAGGTAATCGAGAATCGTGGCAGGGGACTTATGTAGGAGCGGAATATCGAACTCTGACGCGTCCGGCATGGCGCCAGACAAAGCTGAACCGGATGGAGAAATCGGCACCAGGAATTCACTCGCAGGCGTCACCAAGACTGAGCCCAGCGTGTCCAGTGTCCGTTGACTTCCCGGATCGAAAGTCCGGATCGCCTCAATTTGGTTTCCATCAAACTCGAGTCGGACGGGCGCACCACTGGCGGGCGGCCAGAGATCGAGCAATCCCCCGCGACTGGCAAACTGACCGACCTCCAGCACAGTATTCGCCCGCGCATAACCGGATGCCCCCAAATCGTGCCGAAGTGCTTCTGGACGGGCGGTGCCACCGGCTTCCAACGTACGGCTTGCTTGAACGAATTCGCCAGGCGGCATCGTCCGGATCATCAGGGCGCGTGCAGACGCGATGATCACGGGTGGCAGGCTGCCGGAGTCGAAGCCCGGCAGTTGGCTCCCAAGTGCAGCAATCAACGCCTGCAGACGATCCCTCCTATTGGCACTATTCCATGGGCCGCGTTCATAGAATGTCTGATTGGGCTCGGCAAAGAGTAGACGGCGCCCCGCAGTCCAGACAGCCAGTTCCTCCCAGAGTGTGAGCGCGTGATCGGCACGGTCGGTGAGGAAGAGAACGGAGCGCGCCAAGTCTGAGTGCAGCGCGGCCAGGACCGGGAGGCGCGCGGCACGCGGGAGACTCAGTGAATCCCGCGCCTCACCCCGCTGCAACTGTGAGAGCAGATCCCGGTATTGGGTGGTTTGGCGAACGGCAGCTAGTATTCGATCCATTCAACTACTGCACACTACCGGCCAGAACTCCATCAACGCGATGGCTTCTCAATCGCACTTCCATTGAAGCGATTCATGGCAACAGCGATGCCCTCATCCACAAAGCTCAATGCTGCGTCGGCGGCACGGTCGAGTACTGCGCTGATGACATCCAAGTCATCTCCGCTGAACTCCTGAAGCACGTATGCCGCAGGATCCATTCTCCCCGGGGGTCGATCGATTCCAATGCGTAATCGCGAGAAATCCTTGCTTCCGAGATTCTCAATCGTCGATGCTACGCCCTTCTGCCCGCCCGGCCCCCCACCGGGGCGTAATCTGATCGTGCCCAAAGGCAGGTCGAGATCATCATGTGCAACCAGAAGATGCTCCAGGGGTATCTTGTAGAATCGAGCCAGGGCGTGAACGGCTCGCCCTGAGAGATTCATGTAGGTTTGCGGTTTTGCCAACAGGACTTTGCGACTCTTGAATTGCGCTGTGGTGACAAGGGCATTGGATTGGAGCCTCATGCCGCGCGCGTCCAGGCGAACGGAGATTCGATCGATAAGCAGAAAGCCGACGTTATGCCGTGTTCGGGCATATTGGCGGCCCGGATTTCCAAGGCCTACTAGAATGTAACCCGGATCGTTCAAGCGCACCTCATTCGGCCCCGTTACGCGCGCCGGCGGAGCAAGAGCACAGCGACAAGCAGAAATGCGGCAACTACGGCCAATCCCCCGCGCGAAAAGCCCCCAAGGATTGCGGCCGGTGTCAGGGCAGCCGGATTTGAAGGAAGTGGGGTCGGGGTGGACGGATTCGTGAGCAACGCAGTGGGTGATGGCATGAGGATGATCGGCGTTTCGATGAATATCGCTGGACTCGGGGCTTGCGCGGGGGTGGAAGATGCCACCACGGCGCTCGTGTAGTTCCGCACCTCCACGCGCAACGCTGCTTCTTGACGGGATCCATCTGCGTTGACAAGCCGCAGTCGTAGAGTGTATTCACCATCGCTTACGGCGGAGGTGTCCCAGACGGCTAGCTCCCCATCGACCACTGGCTGTGAAATGTCGGCAATCAAGAACCAAGTCTGCTCGGGAGTGTCGGCATATGCAAAGGCAAGCTCCGCTCCCAAGAATGCGGGTGAATTCGCCGTCCCGCGAACAATAACAGTGCCGCGCAGGACCTCTCCATCGCCAGGCGAACTGATGCGGGCCAACGCACTTGTCTGCGCCGCGGCCGAACCGTGAGCAAATATCAGACCGAGGACTGCAAGCAAGCTTGCCCAACAATGCATTTTCGTCAAGCGATGCCTCAAGGAACTCTCCTCGCGATTCAGCTGATCAGCTGTAGCCGGGACGCCGGGCATGCAGCCAGCGCGACCAGCCCCCATCTGAGTGCCCTGCGCATACCGGGCAACATTCTAGTTTAGCATGAAGGCCCGGTCGGGTCAAATTTGGTGGTAAACTCGGGCTTTGTAATTGCAGGCAATCAACGAGAAATGGCAGTCTCCAGATCGGCGCAGATGGTGGAAAGGTTGCGAACGATGCAGGCCGCTGCACCGGACATCGAGGCGTCGGCGGTTGTCTCGGTCGATGGTCTGATCATTGCGTCGGCGCTGCAGCGAGGCGTGGAAGAGGATCGCGTATCAGCAATGTCGGCGGCCATGTTGAGCCTTGGTGAACGTATCTCCGGCGAGCTGGGGCGCGGAGGGTTGGAGCAGGTCTACATCAAGGGCGGGGCAGGAGCAATTGTGCTCACATCCATCGGTGCCGAGGCGGTGCTTACCGCTTTGACCCGTCAAGAAGCGAAATTGGGACTAATATTCCTCGAGATGCGCAGAGCCGCCGAGGACATCACAAAGCTGGTGGGATGACGAGACCAACCATCACCCCACAACATAACCATCAATCCCCGATGGGGAGGGTTCAAATGCCCTCCCCATCGCCTTTGTTAATACCGAGCAACCCTCGTCGACTGCTCGACGTGCTGGCAATTACCATGGAGGGAGCTTATGGCTACTAAATACATCTTCTACACGGGTGGCGTGGTGTCATCGGTGGGCAAGGGTGTGACGGCGGCAGCGACCGGCCTGATCCTGAAGGAACGGGGATTCAAAGTGGCGGTCCAGAAGCTTGATCCCTACATCAACGTTGACCCCGGGACGATGTCTCCGTATCAGCATGGTGAGGTCTTCGTGCTGGATGACGGCGCGGAAACGGATCTTGACTTGGGGCATTATGAGCGTTTCATTGACATTCGCCTGACGCGCGTCAGTAACTTCACAAGTGGTCAGGTGTATGCCGGGATAATCGGCAAAGAACGGCGCGGCGACTTCCTGGGCGGGACCATACAGGTCATTCCACATATTACTAATGAGATCAAGCATAGGATCGGCCTGGTTGCAAAGGAAACCGGCGCAGAGATCGTGCTGGTTGAAATCGGTGGGACCGTCGGTGACATAGAATCCCAGCCTTTCCTTGAAGCCCTACGCCAATTGCGCAATGAAGTAGGGCGCGAAAACGTGTTCTTCGTCCACGTCACCTGGCTGCCATATATCGGGGCTACCGGCGAGTTGAAGACCAAACCCACCCAACACTCGGTTTCGGCCCTTCGTTCCATCGGTATCTCCCCGAACATGATCATCGCCCGGTCTGACCATCCTGTCGGCGATGGCATCTGTGACAAGATTGCCCTCTTCTGCGACGTGGAGAAGCGGGCGGTGGTCCCCCTGGTCACGACCGACGTGCTGTACGAGGTACCGCTGCTGCTCGAACAGGCAGGAGTAGGAGACTATCTCGTTCAGCAATTGGCAATCAAACCCGCTCGCCTCCCCGACATGAAACCCTGGAAGCGGCTCGTCGACAACGTTCGCCAGGAAAGGCCCTGCGTCAAGATCGCCCTCGTCGGCAAGTATGTAGAGCTCCAGGACGCCTACATGTCGGTCCGGGAGTCGCTCAATCACGCCGCCATTGCCAACCAGGTGGACGTCGAGATTGGTTGGGTCCACTCCGCGGAACTCGAGAAGGACAAGGGTTGGGACGTGCTGCAGCAGGCCCATGGAATAGTCGTCCCAGGGGGCTTTGGCTCACGTGGGATTGAGGGCAAAATAATGGCGGCTCGATATGCGCGTGAGAAGAAGATTCCCTACCTTGGCCTTTGTCTCGGCATGCAGGTTATGACCATCGAATTTGCAAGGCACGTCCTGGAACACGAGGACGCCAATTCGACTGAGTTCGATCATGGTACTTCAGCCCCTGTGATAGATCTCATGATCGATCAACGGTCCATCACCGACATGGGCGGCACGATGCGGCTCGGCCTCTATCCATGCCAGCTGCAACCCGGGACGAAAGCCGCAGGGGCCTACGGGGTGCCGCAGGTCGAAGAGCGCCATAGACACCGCTTTGAGTTCAATAATAGCTATCGGAGCGAGTTCGAGAAGGCGGGAATGGTTTTCTCCGGCCTTTCGCCAGACGGCAAGCTCGTCGAGATTGCGGAAGTGCTGGACCATCCATACATGGTCGGCAGCCAATTCCATCCAGAATTCCTTTCCCGCCCGATGAGGCCGCATCCGCTCTTTGTTGGCTTGCTCAAGGCTGCCAAGGCACATAGCCAGACGTAGATCCAGCTTCCACAGATGGCGCGCCTTGGTTCTGGGCTCGGCCGACGGATTGCTCGGCTTGCCAGCTCCGCTTGGCAGTGTCCTCCTTAGTGAGGTATATTGGAGGTACCAAACACTGCGAACAGGAGGTGAACGTCATGGCAAGTGTCACGTACGATCACGTAACCAAGAAATTCGGGGACATGGTCGCAGTCGACGACCTGGACATTCGGGTGGAAGATCGGGAGTTCCTGGTCCTTGTTGGCCCCTCGGGGTGTGGCAAGACTACGGCCCTGCGCTGCCTGGCGGGGCTTGAGGAGATTACGAGCGGACGTATCATGATCGAGGACAGGGTGGTCAACGATGTGGCCCCCAAGGACCGCGATATCGCAATGGTGTTCCAATCCTATGCCCTGTATCCGCATCTCTCAGTATTCGACAACATGGCGTTCGGCCTCAAGCTTCGGAAAGTGCCGCGTGAGCAGATCAAGACCCGCGTGGAGAAGGCCGCGGGGACCCTGGGCATCACTGAACTGCTGAACAGAAAGCCGCGCCAGCTCTCTGGCGGCCAGCGTCAGCGAGTTGCCGTCGGCCGGGCCATCGTTCGTGAGCCCAAGGTGTTCTTGTTCGATGAGCCTCTCTCAAACCTGGACGCCAAGCTCAGAGTCCAGATGCGGGCGGAGATAAGCAAGATACATCAGCAGCTGCAAACCACCTTCATCTACGTCACGCACGATCAGATGGAGGCGATGACGATGGCGACCCGGATCGCGGTCATAAACAAGGGCAAACTCCAACAGCTCGAAACACCACAAAACCTGTATAACAAACCCGCAAATCTCTTCGTGGCAGGTTTCATTGGCTCTCCAGCCATGAACTTCTTTCCGGCAAGCATCCAGAAGGATGGCGGGCTGTTTGCTGATACCGGGGACTTTCGCATTCCGATTCCTGCCGGGCGCTCGACAATTCTGGAGCCGTACGCTGGCAAGAACGTTGTAGTCGGTATTCGCCCCGAGGACATCCATGATGCGCTGTTTGTTCCCCCCAACATCCCCGCGGCGAAGATTTCGGCAAAGGTAGATGTTACTGAACTCATGGGTAACGAAATCCTCCTGTATCTGGTGGCGGGCAAGAATACGTTCGTTGCACGCGTCGATCCCCGCTCTCAGCTTCGCGTCGGAAATCAGGCTGAAATGGCATTGAATATGGAAAAGCTGCACATTTTCGACGCGGTGTCCGAGCAAGCTATCTATTAGGTTCCTTGGCCCTCTTTGTTGGGTCGAAGGATCACGTCAAGACCGATTATTCCGTCGGCGCTGGCAAGCATCATCTGAACGAGCGGCGCCGACGGTTCGCGCCAGGCGCATGGAGCAACTTGCATGGATACACCCAGGTGGGTAACGGACTCCGTCTTCTATCAGATCTTCCCCGACCGATTTGCGCAGTCCGCCAGGCTCGAGAAACAGGGCCTGCACCTGGAGGCCTGGGAGTCGCCTCCAACTCATCATGGTTTCAAGGGGGGCGATCTGTTCGGAGTGCTTGAGCACCTGGATTACCTGCAAGATCTGGGCATCAACGCCATCTATCTGAATCCTGTGTTTGCCTCGGCATCTAATCATCGTTACCACACGTACGACTACTTCAATGTGGATCCCATCCTTGGAGGTAATGGGGCTCTGCGCGAGCTCTTGGATCAGGCGCACTCCCGGAATATGCATGTCGTCCTGGATGGAGTATTCAATCATGCCAGCCGTGGTTTCTGGCAATTCCATCATACGCTGGAGAATCGCGGCGCTTCACCATACGTGGATTGGTTCCACTTCGCTGCAGACCGGCTTGACGGTCGCAGGCAATGGGTCGCATACCCGACTGATGAAGAACAGGATGCAGCTCATCGCGAGGGCAGCCTTCGGACCATCGGCTATCAGGCATGGTGGGACCTTGCGGCCCTGCCCAAGTTCAACACAACTATTGCCGCGGTCCGTGAATTCATTTTCAGCGTCGCGGAGTACTGGATCAAGTTTGGCATTGACGGCTGGCGTCTGGATGTGCCTGGCGAAATAGATGACGACTCCTTTTGGCGAGAGTTCAGGCGGCGAGTGCGGGCAGCCAATCCGGACGCCTACCTGGTGGGTGAAATCTGGCATGATGGTGGGCGTTGGCTCCAGGGCGATCAGTTTGACGCCAGCATGAACTATCCTGTGACTGCCGCTTGTATCGGTTTTTTTACCGGACGCCATCTCAATCTTGACGAGGCGCTGAGAGCCAGTGGATTTCGTGGTCAGTTGGACCGCATGGACGCCCGCACCTTCGCAGATCGGTTGGACCGGTGCCTGAGCTTATACGCGCCCGAGGTCACTAGAGTACAACTTACGCCGCTGGATACTCACGACACTCCGCGATTCCTGGCGTGCGCGAACGGCGATGTGCCGAGCCTGCGCCTCGCCCTCCAGTTCCTGATGACGTATCCGGGCGCACCATGCATCTTCTACGGCGATGAAATCGGCCTCTCTGGTGGCCATGATCCCGATTGCCGCCAGCCCTTCTTATGGTCGGAAGATGCGTGGAACCACGATCTGCGGAGCCTTACGCAGGACCTCATCAAGCTCCGGTATTCCCGCCGGAGCCTGCGTTGGGGAGGATTTCGGCGGCTTCTTGCCGAAAATGACACGTATGCCTTCGGTCGCGAATTGGATGGAGAGAGGACGGCAATTGCCTTGAATGCCGGCGAAGAGCCCGCAGTTCTCCAGCTCGGCTCTCATTTTGCCGCCGCAGCAAGAACCACGATTCTTCAAGGGGAGGCGGAAATTCTCCAAGGGTCCCCGCTGACATTGAAGGTTCCCCGCCGAGCAGGCGTGATCTTTGCCGCCGACGTCGCACCGTAGGGCTCCTCGCGGTTTTCTGGTATACTTTGAAGCTGTGACTGGTCCTGCACCGCGGTTTCGGCTGCGGGCACGGAGACCTGCAAAGATCTGATTGAAAAGGATGCATACGTCATGCCGCTAGCCAAGGAAACTAAAGCCAAGTTCATCAAGGATTACCATCGTCACGATACGGACACGGGTTCCCCTGAAGTCCAGGTTGCCATCATTACGGGGCGGATCCAGCAGTTGACAGAGCATCTGAGGAGCAACAAGCACGACGAGTCGTGCCGTCGAGGGCTGCTCAAGCTCGTCGGGCACCGCCGTCGGATACTTGCGTATCTTCGGCGTGCAGACTACCCCCGGTACCTGGCCATTACCGAGAATCTGAGTCTGCGCCACACGTAGTCTTGGGAAGCCAGAGTAGATGGCACGTGCCGTCTACTCTCTTTTTTGGAGACCTTCACCAGCCGGTTATTAGGGGCCGCTGGGAAGAGAAACCGCCCGTCAGGAATTGAATAGTGTCGACAACAGAGTTGTCCACACTATTCAGTCCCTGACCAGGCGGGAATATAGAGCGGGGTTGGCTGTTCGCGAGATGTTGCACTCCACGCGCTTGCTGGCAGATGCCATCCGTGGCTGGGATGGCGCGCGGCTGAACGCGGCGACCGCCCTGGCTCAAGATCTGGAGACATAAGAATGAATCAAGAATCAAAGCGCTACACAACGACTGTTGGCACGCGCACCGTCACGTTCGAGACGGGCAAGCTTGCCAGCCAGGCCGGTGGGGCGGTGACCGTGGGCATTGATGATGCCATCATATTCGCCGCGGCCACAATGGGGGGAGTCAGAGAGGGCATCGACTTCTTCCCGCTTTCGGTCGAGTACGAGGAGCGCCTGTACGCTGGCGGCAAGATCCCAGGCTCCTTCTTCAGGCGCGAGGGGCGCCCATCAACGGACGCCATACTTACGGCCCGACTGACGGACCGCCCCCTCCGTCCGCTCTTCCAGCACGGCATGCGGAACGAGGTTCAGGTGATGATGTTCTCGCTTTCTGCCGATGGTGTGAATCCCCTCGACATCCTGGCGATCAACGCGGCCTCGGCAGCCATCATGATATCGGATATACCGTGGGGTGGGCCCGTGGGCGCCGTCCGAATTGGACGCGTGGATGGCAAGTTTGTCATCAATCCTACGTTCGCCGAACTAGATGCGTCAGATCTCGACCTCAGGCTGGCCGGTACTCGTGACGCCATCCTCATGGTTGAATGCGGCGCCAACGAAATCCCCGAAGATGTCATGGCGGAGGCGCTTGAGCTCGGACACTCTTCGCTCCAACCCCTTATCGATCTCCAACTGAAGATGGCGGCGGAAGCGGGCAAGGCCAAGCGCGAGCCTACTTTTGCCTTGGCGGATGAGGCTCTGCAGCAGAAGGTGCTTGACCGTGTTTCTGGCCCGATGAATTCTCTGCTGGATAAGCCCCTCAGCAAGAACGAGTTCTACGGCGGCATGGATGCCTTGAAAGCCACCGTGGTCGCTGAACTCTCCGCTGTCCCTGAGGGCGGAGACGCCTCAAACACCCCAAAGGAAGGCGCGGTCAAGTCCGCTTTTGAAGAGGCGGAACACCGCATCGTTCGCGAGCGTATCCTGAGCGCCGGCAAGAGGCCGGACGGCCGCGCTCCGGCGGAAATTCGACCCATCTGGTGCGAGATCGGCCTCTCTCCGCGTGCTCATGGCTCGGGAGTGTTCACACGGGGAGAGACTCAGGTTCTTTCGCTGGCCACGCTGGGAACGCTGGGCGAAGCGCAAGAGCTCGATACCCTCACCCCCACGGATACCAAGCGGTACATGCACCACTACAACTTCCCGCCCTTCTCCACCGGGGAGGTCAAGCCCCTGCGCGGACAGAGTCGGCGCGAGGTCGGTCACGGCGCTTTAGCAGAAAGAGCCCTGGAGCCGGTGATACCGGCTGAGGAGACGTTCCCCTATACGATTCGAGTCGTGTCCGAGGTTTTATCGTCCAACGGCTCGACGTCGATGGCCTCAGTATGCGGCTCCACGCTTGCGCTGATGGACGCCGGCGTACCGATCAAGGCTCCCGTGGCTGGTGTTGCCATGGGGCTGATCTCAGATGGCACGGGCAGGTATCGAATCCTCACGGACATCCAGGGCACTGAAGATCACCTTGGCGACATGGACTTCAAGGTCGCCGGGACGGCCCAGGGAATCACGGCACTCCAGATGGACATAAAGATCTCGGGCATCAGCGCGAAGATGATGTCTGAGGCACTCATGCAGGCGAAGGATGCTCGGCTGGCGATCATGGACAAGATGCTGGCAGTAATTGCCGCCCCCAGGAGCGAGCTCAAGCCCCATGCTCCTCGCATCGTCACCGTCAAGATCCCCATGGACAAAATCGGCGCCCTGATCGGGCCGGGGGGCAAGAACATCCGCTCCTTGCAGGAGGAGACCGGCACAAAGATCGACGTCCAGGAAGACGGCACGGTCTATATTGCTTCGACAGACGGTGTCGGTGCCAAGGTAGCACAGGAACGCGTCGAGGCCCTCGGCGAATCGGCTGTGGTGGGCAACATCTATACTGGCAAGGTGGTTCGCATCGCCGACTTTGGCGTCTTTGTTGAGATTCTGCCCGGCGTGGACGGCCTCGTGCACATTTCGCAGCTGGATACTGAGCGAGTAAACAAGGTTGAGGATGTCGTGCACATGGGCGATGAGATCACCGTAATGGTGACCGATATTGATCCACAGGGCAAGATAAGATTGTCACGGCAGGCGGTGCTCGAGGGCTGGACCGCCGAGGAGGCGCGCGAGAAAGATCAGCGCCGGCCCGGCGGCGGGGGTTCACGTGGCGGACCACGCAGCGGGGATGGCCGCGGCAGAGATAGGGATCATCGAGGCGGCCAACGGCGCTAATACGAAATCCAATCTGACCTGCCGCACAAACCCAGTGCGGCAGGTCTTTTATGGCTCAGGCACTAAGAATGCTCAAGGCTCGTTTGCAGGAAGGTTTTCGACGATATCCGCGACAGTTCTGGCTGATGATAGCCGGTGTAGTGTTGAGCACCGCTGGCTCCAGCATGATCTGGCCATTCCTGCTTATCTATGCCACCAACAGACTCAACCTGCCTTTGAGCGTTGTGGCACCCCTGATCTCGGTCAACGCGGGCACTGGTCTGCTTTCATCCTTCGTAGCCGGCACCATGGCAGACAAGATCGGTCGCAAGACTGTCATGAATATCAGTCTTACGATAAACGGGCTGGCGTACTTCTTCCTGATGAGCGCGTCCACATATCAGCAATTCCTGATTCTGATGGTCGTGCTCGGGTTCTCTCAGCCAATGTATCAGGTCGGTGCGGATGCCATGCTGGCCGACCTCATTCCTTCAGAGCAGCGGACTCGGGCCTACTCCATAAGCCGGATCGCCGTGAATGCCGCGTTTGCTATGGGTCCCGCGATTGGAGGTTTCCTGGCATCGCGTTCCTATCATCTGGCCTTTTACGGTGCCACATCGGGTTTCTTCGCCTATAGTGTGCTGCTGTTCGTCTTGGCACGCGAAACCTTGAATAGGACGACGGACGGGCGCCCCTCGACGGTGGATGCAAACGCCGTGGTCACCCCGGCCCCAGGATACGGCCATATCCTACGGCACGGCTCCTTTGTTGGCTTTTCTGGCCTGCTGGCGCTTGGATTAATCGCGCCAACCATGTTATGGATACTATTGCCCATTTACGCGAAAGCCAACTTCGGGCTCCCTGAGAGCCTCTATGGCTGGATTCCCACTACCAACGCGCTCATGTGCGTCTTCCTTCAATTTCCCGTCACAGAGATTACTCGTAGATATCGGCCACTTCAAGTTGCGGCGGTTGGCATGTTCGTCTATGCTTGCGGGGCGGGCAGTGTCGCCCTGATGTCCGGCTTCTGGGGGTTCTGGGTAAGCATGGTGATACTTAGCATGGGGGAACTCATCCTTGTGCCCACGTCCAGCAAGTACGTCGCAGATCTTGCCCCCTCACATCTGCGCGGACGGTACATGAGTATCTATTGGTTGTCCTTCGGGGCGGCGCGCACGTTGTCGCCATTGATTGGCGGATTCTTGAACGATGCCATCAGCGGTCGGGCGATATGGATTGGCGCTCTCACGCTTGGGTTGACCAGCACACTCGGGCTTGCGATCCTCAGTCGAGGACAGCGTGCTCGTGGGGCCGTGCCGGCAACCAGCTAGGACCATTGCGGGATTCAAGATACCCAAATCCCCGTTCGCGCCGTCTCCAGGTTTCTTTTGGCGGGAAAATCCACGTCTTACGGCGGCAGCGCTACCGCTTGCTAGCTCCGAATGTCATACCCCAAGTAGGCGGTGCTCAAGGCCCGCCCTGACTGCCGGCCACTCCGAATCAAGCACACTATAGTAGACGGAATCCCGGATTGTGCCGTCGGGCAGGATCATGTGGTTGCGGAGGATTCCTTCTTTGACCGCGCCCAGCCGCTCGATAGCACGCTGCGATCGTTCGTTTCGGAGGTCGGTCTTGAACTGAACACGAATGCATCCCAACTGCTCGAATGCATGTCTTAGCAGAAGATACTTGGTTTCGGTATTGACCACAGTCCGGCGAAACTCAGCGCCGTACCAGGTTCCCCCGATTTCAAGGCCCCTATGCGAAGTGCGAACATCCATGTACCTGGTCGCCCCAGCTACCCGACCGGTGGCAAGCTGGATCACGGCAAAAGGAATGTCCGCTCCGTCCTGACCCAGTTCGAGCAGCTTGCGGACCCAGCGTTCGATGGCGGCGGCATCCCGCATCTCGCCATACGGCATATGTCGCCAGATTTCCTCATCGAGTCCGATTGCCGTCAATCCCCGTATGTGTGCTTCACTGAGGGGCTCCAGACGCACAGAGTGCCCCATCAATACGATCGGTAAGTTGACCTTTAGCGACGCCATTCGGCCTCAGTCTGATCTTGCGTGGGCAAGTACGGCATGATCGGTCCCGCGATGCCCAAACGCTCGGCCAGCGCGGCGCGAATGGCAGTTCGATCATCCCACGGGTATTCAGTAGTCCCGAAGCACATGGATTGTTCGTGCCCCTTTCCGCATGCAAGTACCACATCACCGGGCCCCGCCATGCCAATCGCGTATTTTATGGCTTCGCCTCGGTCGGGGATGCGCCAGTAACTCTTCCCCTCTCGGCCGCTCCTTGACGCTGCCGCCCTCGCCATCTCTGCCAGGATTGCATCTAGTGATTCTGTTCGAGGATCCTCTGCCGTCAAGATCGTAAAATCCGCAAGGTCAGCGGAGATTTCGGCCATCATTCGGCGCTTGGCACGATCACGCAATCCGGCCGATCCGAAGACAGCGATAAGGTGGCCGCCTTGCCTGCCCGAACGATCCAGAATAGTCCGCGCCGTCTCGAGCGTGACCTTCAGCGCGTTAGGAGTATGCGCGAAGTCCACATATGCAGAGAAGTCCTGGCCTATGTCAATACGTTCCATCCGGCCTTGGACGCCGCCAAGACGGGCAATCCCCCCCGCCGCGATACTGGGATCCACTCCAATACCCATGATCGTAACTCCGAGAGCGGCAAGACAATTCGACACATTGTAGTAGCCCAGCAGGGGCGACTTCACGGCTACGCGAAAGCCCGCGCCCTCGGCAGTGAAGCTTATGCCAGCCGACTCTTCTGATACTTCTGCCGCCCTGATATCAGCCCCTGCCCCGCGTCCGTAACTCACTTTGTTTACTGCCACCAGGCTGTCGAGAAACTCGAAGGAGTTGTCATCTCTGTTCAAGACGGCGAGGCGGGGATTCCCATGTGCTTTGTCGGCCGTCAGGGCCAGGGCGCTGAACAGTCTGCCCTTTGCCTCCCGATAGTTTTCAAATGATCCGTGTTCGTCAAGATGTTCATGGGTGATGTTGGTCACCACGCCAATATCGAACTCACAGGCGTCAACTCTGTGCTGTGCCCAGCCGTGCGATGTGGTCTCCAGAATGGCGTGCGTCAGTCCGGCGTCTACCATCGAGCGCAGGTATTTTTGCACGTCGGGCGCATCGGGGGTGGTGACATGGAAGCCCGTATCCACGACCTGGTCACCGATCACCGCGTTGACGGTCGAGATCAGGCCTGCTTTCACACCCGCAGTCACCAGGATTTGGTAGATAAGATTGGCCGTGGTGGTCTTGCCGTCGGTCCCCGTTACGCCAATCACGGTTAGTTCTCTGGCAGGCCAGCCATAGAACGCCGCAGCGATCCAGCTAAGGGCTCGTCTCGCATCCTGCAACTGAACATACGGCTGGGGGAAGCCGGCCGCGTCCTTCTCCCCTGCAACTGCGGCGGCGCCCCGGGAGATCGCGTCGGCAATGAAAGCATGACCATCGGCGCTAGATCCCCTGTGCGCAACAAACAGATCGCCCGCTTTGACCTGTCGGCTATCGATGGCGATGCCGCCAATCTCCACATTGGGTACGGCCGACACCACCATTCCCTTGGGGATCTGTGATAACAACGGGGGCAGCGAAATCGTTCCAGGCGACATTTGGCGTACAAAAAGACGAGGGTCTGGCCCGATTCTATCGCCAAAACCCTCGTCATTATCTGGGCGGGGTGAGTTCCTAGGTTACGACCTTGATGTTGAACCGGTGCGAAGAGGTCCAGTTACGAAGGCTCTGCCACAGGACAACGAACATTTCCACGCCTCGCGAAGTTTGGATGTCTCCCAGATCGATCACGGATTTCCAACCGAACCAATCGCGCAAAATGGAGATCACGACCGCCTTGGCCTCGATTTCATTGCCGCTCACAAAGGCGTCGGTGCGTTCCGACAGCTTTCCCGGTTCAACCATCACGTTGCAGTTCATGGTATTCAGGGCCTTTACGACCCGCGACTTCGGGAAAGCACGTTGGATCTGCTCACCCAGCGAGTCCGTATTTGCGACTGTGAGGGTCCAGACCTCGGTGGAATAGTCCAGCGGATTCGAGGTATCTATGAGGATTTTGCCGTCCAGGTTCTCGGCGCCAGCCTGCCGCAAGGCCTCCAGCGATGCGGAACCCAGCGTGCAGTTGAACACTATCTCTCCAAATCCTGCCGCGTTGGCGAACGTGCCAAACGAGGCGCGCGGCCCCTCTTTCTTGGACCACGTAATAGCAGTGGGGTTCGCCGCATCTCGAGAACCCATCATTACCTCGTGGCCGAGATGCACCAATTTGGAGCCTATCGTCTGCCCCACGACGCCTGTTCCCAGAACCCCAATGCGCATTTGTTCTCCTTTGCCGAAGTCGCTCACTCCGGGTTTCGACTAGATAGAATACGTGTGGCGCTGTAGACCGCAACGGTCCAATTCACGACCATACCACATCGTGAGCGGGAAGCGGCTGCCGTCTGGGGCTGCTACGAGGCGACGGCCGTCTCCAGCTTAGCCTTCTTGGTTGACGATGTAGTCCGCCCCATTTTGGTCTTCAGCCACTTCAAGCGGAACGTCTCCTCCCTCTCGCGCTCCTCCAGGGAGCTGATGATGAAAGCGACGGTTGCCTCGTAGTTCGGGATGAAAATGTGCTGCAAAGCGTTCACACGGCGCTGGGTCTTCCGAAGCTCACCAGCCAGACGCCACACAGCAGTCTCCAGCATGGAGAGCTGCGGCATCCTCAGCAGGACCTCCCGAAACAAGGCACTGGCTTCATCAAGAGCTGCGTTGGTATCACCTGGGCTGTACAACATTTCATAGGGTGCGCCGCTGGCTTTGATGACCGGCAGAGCAACCCCCATTGTCCCACGGAATTTCAGGTGCACATCCACAGTCTTGTTGGCAGCCAGCGCTGCCCATTCTACTCTGTCGCGTCCCAGCGTAACTCGAGCCCGTCGAAGTGCAGCATAGGCCCTGGCAAGAAGCGACCAGACCTCCTTTTGCACCGACTCAGCCTCATGGGCAACCCTGACGAGCTCCGTTGTAAGCACCTCGCGCTTCCGATCCAGTATCTCATATCCTTCCCGCGCAAATTGCAGGTCTTTCTTGACGCGGATGAGATTGGTTCGGGTGGGGGCGACGCTAATTGCCGGCATTGTCACCCGTGTAGTAGCGTTGAATCTCCTCGCGGCTGACGCGGGTCAATTCCTCTCGCGGGAGAATGGACAGCAGTTTCCAGCCGATATTCAACGTCTGTTCTATCGTGCGGTTCTCGTTTGGCGCCTGGTTCACAAACTCGCGCTCAAATGCGCGGCCAAACCGCAGATATTTCTGGTCGACCTCGCCCAATTCCTCTTCCCCGATGACCGAGGCGAGGGCTCGCACATCCTGCATGTGGGCGTAGCCTGCATACATTTGGGCTGCCAGGTGGGGATGATCGGCGCGGGTTCGGTCCTTGCCAATCCCATGGTCCATCATTCGGGACTGGCTGGGGCCACCAATCCCGTCCTTCATTAGACGGGAGAGGCTGGGCAGCACAGTGATCGGGGGATAGATGCCCTGGTGGTCAAGCTCGCGCCCAAGTGTAATCTGACCCTCGGTGATGTAGCCGGTAAGGTCCGGCACCGGATGCGTGATGTCGTCGCTCGGCATGGTCAGAATGGGAATCTGCGTAATCGACCCCTTGCTGGACTTAATGCGCCCCGTTCTCTCATAAAGTGATGCCAGATCACTGTACAGATAGCCGGGGTAGCCCTTGCGGCTCGGAACCTCGCCGCGCACGTTCGAGATCTGGCGCAGAGCCTCGCAGTAGTTGGTCATGTCGGTCAGAATCACCAGCACGTGCATCTGCCGATCATAGGCCAGGTACTCAGCCAGAGTCAGAGCAGCGCGCGGCGTCACAAGCCGCTCCACAGGCGGGTCGTCCGCCAGATTCAGGAACATGGCCACACGCGTAAGGGCGCCGCTCTCCGAGAACGACTGGCGGAAGAAATCCGCGACGTCGTGCTTTACGCCCATGGCGGCGAACACAATGGCGAACTGCCCCGACTCAGTTGGCTCCTCGCCGGCGGTCGTGCCCAGCGTCGCCTGGCGTACGATCTGCGCCGCAATCTGATCGTGCGGCATACCAGCGCCGGAGAAGATGGGAAGCTTCTGCCCACGGAGCAGCGTGTTCATGCCATCGATCGCCGAAATGCCGGTCTGAATGTACTCGGACGGATATACCCGTGCTGTTGGATTTATGGGCTGCCCGTTGACGTCTGCATAACGATCGGCCAAGGGCTGTGGGCCGCCATCCAGCGGAAGGCCAAGGCCGTCAAAAACGCGGCCCAGCATCTCCTCCGCGACCGGGATCTTCAGCGTCTCCCCAAGGAATCTGACGTGCGTTCCATCGATTGAAAGGCCGGTGGAGCCTGCAAAAACCTGGACGACAGCTGTTCCTTCCCCGACTTCCAACACCCGGCCTCGCCTCAGCCTGCCCTGGCTATCGCGGATCTCGACAACCTCGTCGTATCCAACGTTAGTTGTCCCTGCGACGAAGATGATGGGGCCCTCGACGCGCTCGACTCCGCTGACTTCCTGCCCCCCGTACAGCAGTGTTTCCGTCATTTGTAGTCCGCCTCCAGCTTCGCCATGTGTTCGTCGACCGAGCTGCGGATCTCATCGATCTTTTGAAGCTCTGTATTTGGCACGAGGCCCTTCATGCGGATAAGTGTATCTACAATGGGCAGGCCGTGGATGACCGAAATGGGCGCGCCGCGTTTGACGATCTTGAGCGCCCTTTCGTGGAAATACAGGATGATCTCGAGCATGCGGATCTGTTTCTGCACGGTTGAAAACGCATCCACGTCGTCCATGGCATTCTGCTGCAGGAAGCCCTCGCGCAGCAAGCGCGCCGTTTCCAGCGTGAGCCGCTGCTCATCGGGCAGCGCATCCGGGCCGACGAGCTTGACGATCTGGGAGAGGCGATCCTCCTCGCTCAGGATCTCCATGGCGTGGTTGCGCATCCCAAGCCAGTCCACGCCGACTTCTTTGCGCCACCAACCCGCCACGTCTTCAAGATACTCGCTATAACTGTCCAGCCAGTTGATCGAGGGAAAGTGCCGCGCTGACGCCAATGACTTGTCCAATGCCCAGAAGCAGCGTATGAATCGTTTTGTGTGTTGGGTAACCGGTTCCGAAAAGTCGCCACCGGGCGGGGAAACCGCGCCAACCAGAGTCACGGAACCTGCACCGCCGCCGAGCGTATCGACGCGGCCGGCCCTTTCATAAAACTCAGCCAGTCGTCCGGCCAGGTACGCAGGATAGCCCTCTTCGGCCGGCATCTCCTCCAGCCGTCCAGAGACTTCCCGCAGTGCCTCGGCCCACCGGGAGGTCGAGTCGGCCATCAAGGCGACGTCGTAACCCATGTCCCGGTAATACTCAGCGATCGTAATGCCGGTGTAGATGCTTGCCTCTCGCGCGGCGACCGGCATGTTCGATGTATTGGCGATCAACACTGTTCGCTCCATGAGCGGACGGCCACTGCGAGGATCGGTGAGGTGCGGAAATTCCTGCAGCACTTCCGTCATTTCGTTGCCACGTTCCCCACAGCCGATGTAAACGATAATATGTGCATCAGCCCACTTGGCGATGCTGTGCTGAGTGACGGTCTTTCCTGAGCCAAACGGGCCCGGTATGCCCGCCGCGCCCCCTTTGGCAACGGGGAAGAACGTATCCAGGACTCGCTGCCCGGTGATCAGCGGCGTGCTCTGGCCAAGTCGCGATTTGTATGGGCGCGCCCGTCGGACGGGCCAGCGCTGAAGCATCGATATCTCGCGGTCCTCGCCGTCGATCTTGATCCTGGCGATGGGCTGCTCAAGCGTATATTCGCCTGCCGGGGCGATCCATGACAGTGTTCCAGCCATCTCTGGCGGAACCATGATGCGATGCTCGAGAGCGTCGGTCTCCGGGACGCTCCCCAGAATGGTGCCTCCGCTGACACTATCCCCGGATTTCGCGACCGGCTTGAAGCTCCAACGTACTTCGCGGTCCAGTGGTGCCAGCCGCATTCCCCTGCCGATAAAGGAGCCCGACTTTGCTTCAATCACTGGCAAAGGTCGCTGCACACCGTCAAAAATGCTCTTCAGCAGGCCAGGTCCAAGCTCAACAGACAACGGCAGGCCGGTACCAAATACCGGCGCACCTGGCCGCATGCCGGACGTCTCCTCGTAGACTTGGGCGGTCATGATATCGCCCTGAAGTCCGATGACTTCCCCTACAAGTCGCTCTTCCCCGACCTCCACCAGTTCCAGCATCCCCACTTGGCGCGATCCCCGGGCGCGGATGACGGGCCCGTTGATCCATGTGACGGTACCGATCTGCCCGCTCATTGTTGTTCTCCCATCAGGATCTGAAAGACAGCCGAGCGGACAGCGTCCTTCATCCGCGCCAGGCGTGTCTCCAGTGTGTTGTCGAATTGGAGACGTCCATCTGGCGTTTGTGCGATCACACCAGTACCTCCTTTGAGGGTCTCCCCAAGGGCCACTTGGATTCCCATTTCCTTGCCCAAGCCATCGAGGTTCCCGCCTCCAAGCGCCTTGAGAGTCTGATCGTCTGCACGCAGCACGGCCGAGTCGGAATGCAGCTGCGTCAGGGCTTCTCTCGCCAGCTTGAGAACGAGCGTGCCATAATCTTTGCGCTGCGGCACAGCACGCAATCTTTGTGCCGCGCCTTCAAATACGTTCTCGAGGAGCCGCTCTCTGTGCTCCAGTGCCAGCGACCGGGCCTTCAGCTGCGCGGTAGCGGTCGCCTGACTGGCCAAACGGCGAGCCTCCTGGTTCGCTTGCTCCAGAATAGCACGTCGCTCCATTTCGGCCGCATCCTGCGCCTGCTTTCGGATGGCGTCGGACTTGGAGCGTGCCTCAGATCGGATCTCTTCGACTTCGGCCCGTGCTTCGCCAAGTATCGCCTTGGTCAGCGCCTCAAGATTTCCTTCCACGGTTGCCATTAACCTGCACCAGATCCTTTCTCAACCGCTGTCAGCGACAATACGCTGCAACAAAGGTCACAGTTTTATCCCGATAGCACGCAGCACGAGCTCGCCAAGTGAAGGTTCGTCCGCCGGCGCGCCTTCGGGCGACGGAATCTCGACGATGAGCGGCAGTGTGCTGTGCAGCTTCAGTTGCTCCATCCGGGCCTGGATCAGGCGGGCGATGTCTTTGGTTACCAGTACGATCCCGGTATCCGGCATTCGCAGCGCTTCGTCCAAGGCAGTATTCGCCTCTGCCTCGGTCTGCGCCACCCGACCGGCGAGTCCGGCGAGGGCGAAACCCAGAACCGCTTCAGAGTGCCCGATGACCCAGACTTTCACGGCAGTGTTACCGCGGGAGAACCAGGAATGAAATCAGCAGGCCGTAGATGGCAATACCTTCCGACAGGCCCACGAAGATCAGTGACCGACCGAAGGATTCCGGCTTCTCGGCGATCGCGCCCACGGCGGCCGCACCCGAACCTGCAACGGCGATACCTGCG
>DATDCZ010000154.1:0-7785 GCA_036524055.1 Anaerolineales bacterium
CGAGAACAAAAAACGAGCGTGGAGTGAATAGGAAGATGTATGCTGCCAGCAGAGCTTCCCGGCCGGGCCGCAGAAAGCTCATGAGCAAACCCGTTATCAAAATGGCCGCAAGGTAGGCATAACGGATGTCCCCCCCTATGACATAGCCAAGCAATGAGAAGTAAATGCTCAGAGGGGGATAAGGATTGCCAATCGTCAGTCTTCCGTCTCTCACCAGTTCAGGCCCGTAGAGTGGCATGTCCCCATAGATATTGGGTGGCGTCAGCTCGTAAGGGTTGTGGCCGGCAAGTAATGCCTCGCTCGAGGATTGTTGAAAAATATACACGTCGATGAACGGCTTCGGCGACGCGCGAATGATCCATACGCCTGCCGCCAGAATTGCGACAAACACCGTGGCGACCAGGCCCCTCTGCACCCAGACGGGATACCGGGCCCCGGGTGCCAGACTTAGCAGGGCGCTCACGCCCCCTAAAAGGATGCTGCCCCGAAACTGCCAGATCTGCTGCAGGTAAGCAGGCGAGACTTGCATCGCAGGCAGAGACGTGAGCAATTCAAGAACCTGCCAGATCAACCCCGCGACCAGCACGGCCCAGAATGCTTTTGCTGGAATGGGCGTAAATGACCGGCGTTGGGAGGCGACACCTGTACCCGCAAATATCAATGCGAAAGTCAGCCACCCCAGTGCAGGAGCACTCAAGAATCCGCTGCTGTACTGCAGTGCCTGGCCCAGGGCTAACGCCGCCAGAGCCCAGAAAAGCATCCTGGCTGTCGTATTCTGGCTCAACATGTAGCTCACGTCAGGAGACCGATTTTCTGAGGGCGCGTCCCTATCCATTCAACTTGCCTCCAATGATCGTACTATTGGCTTGCTGGCAACCGCCCAGCTTCGCGGCCTTCCGATTGGCCCAGAGCCGCCACTCCGCGTTCGGCTGCCATTGGGGTGCGATTGCGAGACACACTGTGTGCAGAATCAACGCCGTAGACGAATTTACCCTAAAATCCTGCGCCACAGAGACTCTATTTCACTCCTGAGACGCAATAGACACTTTTAGTCTAGGCTCTTCATCCGTGGGTCCGGGTTCCCTTGCGGCCCGGGCCGAGTGCGGGCGGGCCGCCACGCTAGATTAGAATGAGGCGGCTTCCCTGCTACCTCTGATGGATTCGCCGGCCTATACGCCATCGCGCTGGACGCTGCTCATCACGGCCCTGCCCGTGCTGCTGGCCGGCGCGTGCATCGCGGTCTTCGGGCTGAATATGCCGTTCGTCGACCAATTCCGCTTCATCCCGACGCTAGCCAAGGCGCAGCAGGGGGGCCTGACGTTCTTCGATCTCTTCGCGCAAATTAACGAGCACCGGCCGATCATTCCGCGCCTGATCTGGCTTGGCTTGGCCGCCGTCTCGCGCTACGATGTCCGCTGGGAACTCTGGGCAGACTTGCTCATTGCGGCGGGTACGTTTGCCTTACTGGCCGTCCAGGTTGTCCGCCTGTGGCGCCAGGCCGGTGTGGCAGTTCCGTCGATGCTGCTGGCGCTAATGTCGCTCATGGCCTTCAACCTGGCCCAGTGGGAGAGTTGGCTGCAGGGCTTCCAGACGGTCATGTATGCAGGCACGGCCTGCATGGTCATCGGCTTGCTTGGACTTGCGAGATGGCAGACATGGAGCGGTTTTGCGCTGGCGCTGCTGCTGGGGGTCATTGGCACGTTCTCCACGGCCAACGACCTGCTGTATTGGCCCATCGGCCTGGTCGTGATCCTGATGACCGCGCCCGCGGCCGGCCGGCTGTGGCGCGCGTTCGCCTGGATCGGCATTGGTGCGGCATGCTTCGTGGCATTCTTTTGGGGCTGGCGCTCGACTCCCGGCTCCGACCCGGCCATCCTGACGACGGAGTTCCTGCCTCGCCTGGAGTGGGTCGCCAACTTCCTCGGCGCGCCGGTGGTTAGCATACCCAATCTCGCGCTCCCCTTCGGCCTTTTGAGCATCCTGCTTTTTGCCCTGATCACTTGGCGCGTGGGGCGCCTGCAGATGTGGTCCGCGGCCGCTCCGTATCTCGGAATCGCGGCGTTCGTCATTGCCACCGCGGTGATGATCTCGATGGGGCGGCTGCGGCTGGGAATGGTTTACGCGGTGACGCCGCGCTACCTGACCATCACGGCCTGGTACTGGGTGGCGCTGCTGGCGCTGCTGCCAATCCTTCCAGTTCCGCGGATCCCGCAGCGCATCTTCTACAGCCTTCTGGCGGTGGTGCTTCTCTGGCACACCGCGTGGGGCGCCTTCAACGCCCGGGCCATGCATGCGCGCATGCTGCCGGCCTATGAGGCCGCGCTTGCGGGTGAGCCGATGACCGACGAGGTGCTGCAGGGCATTGCCCAGTCCTGGCAGTATGACGACGCGCGCACCTGGCTGAAGTATCTCGCCGATAACCGGCTGTCTGCGTACGCAAATGCACGATAGGCGCAAGCCGCTCAGGTAGAATCGCATCCATGACAACTGACGGACAGGTTATTTACTCCATGATGCGCGTGGGGCGCATCCATCCACCCAATAAGCAGGTGCTGCGCGATATTTCGCTGGGCTTCTACTACGGCGCCAAGATCGGCGTGCTGGGTCTCAACGGCGCGGGCAAGTCCACGCTCCTGCGCATTATGGCCGGCGTTGACCCGGATTACGTTGGCGAGATCGCCATGTCGAAGGGCTACAGCGTCGGCATGCTGGAGCAGGAGCCGCGCCTCGACGAGGCCAAGACGGTGATCGAAGTGGTGCGCGAGGCGGTGCAGCCCGTGGTCAATATGTTGAAGCGCTTCGACGAGGTCAGCGCCAAATTTGCCGAGCCGGATGCGGACTTCGACGCCCTCGTTGCCGAGCAGGGCAAGCTGCAGGAGCAGCTGGATAAGCACGACGCCTGGAATCTGGACCACCACCTCGAGGTGGCCATGGACGCGCTGCGCTGTCCCCCGGCAGATACGCCCGTGAAGGTACTCTCGGGCGGCGAGCGGCGCCGCGTGGCGCTCACGCGTCTGCTGCTGACGGAGCCGGACATCTTGCTGCTGGACGAGCCGACGAATCACCTGGACGCCGAGTCGGTGGCGTGGCTGGAGCATCACCTGCGCGAGTACAAGGGCACGGTGATCGCGGTCACGCACGACCGTTACTTCCTGGATAACGTGGCGGGCTGGATCCTTGAGCTGGACCGCGGCTACGGCATTCCGTGGAAAGGCAATTACTCTTCGTGGCTGGCACAGAAGAAGGAGCGCCTGGCGCAGGAAGAGAAGGCGGAGAGCAAGCGCCAGAAGACGCTGGAGCGCGAGCTGGAGTGGATCAGCATGTCGCCCAAGGCGCGCCAGGCCAAGGGGCAGGCGCGCGTGACCGCCTACGAGAAGCTGCTCAGCCAGGAGTCAGAGAAGCTGCGCGAGGACCTGGAGATCTACATCCCGCCGGGGCCGCGGCTGGGCGACATCGTGTTCGAGTTCGACAAGGTCACCAAGGGTTATGAAGACAGGCTGCTGTTGGAGGACTTCTCAGCCAAGGTCCCGCCCGGCGCCATCATCGGCGTTGTGGGCCCAAACGGCGCGGGCAAGACCACACTGCTGCGCATGATCACCGGCCAGGAAAAGCCGGACAGCGGCAGCATCCGCATCGGCGAGACCGTCAAGCTGGCTTACGCGGACCAGATGCGGGCGCTCGACAACGACAAGACCGTGTGGGAGGAGATCAGCGGCGGGCAGGACGAGATCACGCTCGGCACGCGCAAGATGAACTCGCGCGCCTACTGCGCTTCCTTTAACTTCGCGGGCACCGAGCAGCAGAAGAAGGTCGGCGTGCTCTCAGGCGGCGAGCGCAACCGCGTGCACCTGGCCAAGACCCTGACCGAGGGCGCCAACGTGCTGCTGCTGGATGAGCCCACCAACGACCTGGACGTCAACACGCTGCGCGCGCTCGAGGAGGCGCTGGAGGAATTTGCCGGCACGGCCGTCGTCGTCAGCCATGACCGCTGGTTCCTCGACCGCATCTGCACCCACATCCTGGCGTTCGAGGGTGATTCGCAGGCGCGGCTGTTCCTGGGCAACTGGTCCGACTACGAGGCGTACATGCGGGAAAAGGTCGGCAAGGACATCAGCCCGCACCGGATAAAGTATCGGGCGCTGAAACGCTAAGCGCGGCGGCGACTCCGATCGCGCATAAAGAGCCGACCCCGAAGGCGAGCGGGATGACGAAGCCAACCACAGCGTCGGATGCGGGCGAGCTGGGCGCTCAGGCATTGGAAATCGCGAGGCGCAGGCAGGCAGCGGCCGGAGAAGTGATGGCGTTGCTGGAGCGGCATTTCGCGGCGGCCAATCCCACACCAGAGACGGTGCTGTTCGCGGCGTCGTGGCTGGCGGGCACCAGCCTGTACCGCTCACTCGGCATCGAAGCCCAGCTCGAGCCGGGAACGGTTGTGCTCTCCGAGAAGGCAAACGAGGAGTGGCCGAAACTGATGCGGACCTTCCTGTACCTACTGCCCAAATTCGGAGTACTGGTGAACGAGGCAGACGCGGCCACCGAAATATCGACCGAGCACCGGTCCCAGCAGGATCTGCTTACCATCCAGAACGCACTGCAGAAACCGTACAACGAAATCATGCAGCGGCACGGATTTGACTTCGCCGAGGGCGCTAAGACCGGAGCCGTGCTGTGCGCCTTGTTGTTGAAGGCTTACTGCGCGACCACGCAGCGTCTGCAACCCGGCCTGGCCGCCAGCATCGTGGCGATGGGCTTCATTGAGGGCGCCAAGACCTCGCCGGCTCCACTGGGAGTCTGATTCGAGGTAGGATATGCCGACGCGGCGCAGATCCGCCGCATTCACCCGCGCTTGATGGAGAAAAGAATGGCAAGGTTCTTAAGAGCATTTGTTTTGCTGGCGCTTCTCGCCGGGTGCGCAAAGGCGCCGGCAGGGACGGGGGCACAGCAGGCGCTGGTGGTCCGCGTGGATTATCCGCTGGCAGATACCAGCATCCAGATGGGCAGGCCGGTCAAGGCCATCGTGGAAGTGCACGACGAGGCTGGCGCCGTGGTGAAGGACGCGCAAGTGACCCTCAGCGTTGGGGATGCCTCGGGCGCGCAGGTGGCCAGCGTGCCCGTCCCGGTAGGGAAAGACGGCGTGTATCGCAGCGAAGGTGTGCCGATACCGCACCGTTCCGTCGCAGGCTCATGGAATGTGACGGCGGTCGCCAGCCGGCCCGGCGCGGAGGGGAGCGCCTCGGCTGCATTCCAGGTGAAAAACTCCATCAGCGAGGATCTGCTCCAGAAGTATGGCTTCTGGGTGGATGAGCCCTCCCTGGGCTACATGGAGACGAGCGTCGGGAGAGAACGCGGCGATGCGGATAACGGCGATCTTCAATGGAGCGGTTTCTACGTCCAGATGCATGTGCTGAAGGAGAGTCATCTGGAGGTCTACTGGCGCAAGGGGAATTTCGAGATGGATTCGTCCGCGGCCGTGAGGAAGTTCCTTCTGGACGACGTCGGGAACCTGGGTTTCCTGCCGCTGCGCGAGTTGGGCGAATTCAAATCCGTCCGCTTTAAGCAGTGGGACGCATGGCAGGGGCCGGTGCGCGGGCGGTTGTCGCAATATGACAACCAGATGATGGTGTTCTACGCGCCCGAGGTGGATAAGACCTACGCCCTCAGCACGATGGTGGTGCTGCCGCCGAAGGGCATCGATCCGCACGCGACCTTGCGGGGCGGCTTCGAGGTGCATCCCGAGCTCAACGCCCACGGCCAGGCGCCCGAGCCTCTACCGCGGCTGCTGCCGACGCCCGAGCTGGTCTCGCCTCCCCTTGGGACGCGCTATATCGGAGATGTGGGCCCGATCGTCTTCACCTGGAAGCCGCTGAAGGAACTGGCCAAGGACGAGTATTACCGGGTGAAGATCGACTATGACTACGCCGAGACGAATACGTCGTGGTATTATGCGACCCGCGAGACGCAGTTCACGCTGCCGCCGGAGCTGCACGCCATTCCGAATTGCAGCGTGTTCAACTGGCAGGTGACGCTCATGCGTCAGACCGGCACCGATAAGGATGGCCAGCCCACCGGTGAGGCGCTGAGTTATGACAGCCTGCACTGGTATGTGGAATGGATGTATCCGTCCACGGACGATGCGCCCTTCGAGACACATTGTCAGAATCCGCAGACATGAGGAGGGGACTGGGCGCCCTCCCCCACCCCCTCCCCTAAAGGGGAGGGGAGCCAAGAATCGGAAAAAGAATACTGCGAAGGAAGAACTCCTTCGCAGTATTCTTTTTCCGGATAGCTGCGGATAGTAGGAGGGTTCGCGGCCCCTCACCCTCCCTGCTAAGAAGGCAGGGACTGACGCTGGCCCCACCCCTAAAGGGGAGGGGTGAAGATCTCCGAAAAAAGGATACTCCGAAGGGAGAACCCCTTCGGAGTATCCTTTTTTCGGAGAATGTGGAACGGGAGAACCGCTTCGCAGTATTGGTGCTTCCGGCAATCCGGGTGGGAGGCGGGAGCTAGATCCGGGAAAACTTGTCAGGTAAGTGGTGCATATAGCACTTAAATCAAATGCCCCTTTCCCGCGCTTGCCCCGACTGTGGCAGGAAAGAGGCCGGAGGAGTAAGACACGAAAAGAGGTCGAGATGATCTTGCGATTGTCCCTACCGCTCTTCGATATCTACATTTGAGTCGCGCATGGCCTCGATGATCACGTCGCCTTTGCGCGCGGGGGAAAACCGGTCGGCCGTGATGAGAACGTGGTCCCGGTTGTCATTCGAGTTGGTGACCCACAGGACACCGTCGTTGCACTTGATGTCCAGGCGCGGCTGGGCACCGCGCAGGGAGAGCAGCTGATGCTTCTTGAGGATCACGCGCACTTTTCGGGTGGGGGTAGCTATGTTCATTCGTTACTCCTCTCGTTTCCTTGTCCAGCGTATGGCATCAGTATAGGCATAGCTGACGAATCAGTACAGATGCAGCAATCTGTGCGTGTGAGCATAACAGTTTGTGATATTATGAACTGTACTGGTCGATTCACGGCCAACTGTTAGGCAGGTGAAGCATGGTTACCGTGTCCAAAACACTGCTCTACCAGGAAATCGCCGATCGCTTGGCGACGTTGATCCGCCAGGGCACCTATCCGCGGGGAGCGCGCGTCCCGTCGGTGCGGCAGACGAGTGAGCAGCAAGGCGTTAGCGTCAGCACGGTGCTGCAGGCTTACTCGATGCTGGAAAGCCAGGGCCTAATCGAGGCGCGGCCCCAATCCGGGTACTACGTGAGACGGACCTCTGTGACGAGGCTGCCGGAGCCGGAGATCTCGGCCGCGGGACGCGATCCGAGCCTGGTCAGCGTGCACGAGCTGACGATGATGCTGCTGCAGGACGCGCTCAACCCGAACCTCGTGCAGCTGGGCGCGGCCCTGCCCAACCCGGAGTTCATGCCCATCAAGCGCATCAACCGCATCATGGCCGAGATCGTCCGGCAGAACGCGGGCGAGGCGCATCAGTACCTTTTCCCTCCGGGACTGGAGGCGCTGCGCACACAGGTCGCACAGCGCGCCGCGCTGGCGGGAGCCAACCTCTCGCCCGGCGACATCCTGATCACCTCCGGCGGCACCGAGGCCATCGATCTGTGCCTGCATGCAGTGTGCAAGCCGGGCGATATCGTGGCAACGGAATCACCCATGTACTTCGGCACGCTGCAGACGCTGGAAGTGCATGGCTTGCGCGCGCTGGAGATCCCCACGCATCCGCGTGAGGGCTTGAGCGTCGAAGCCCTGGCATTCGCGCTGGAGCACAA
>DATDCZ010000155.1:0-2095 GCA_036524055.1 Anaerolineales bacterium
TTGCGCTGTCAGCGGCGTGAATCCAACGATATCGGCGAATAGGATGCTGGCCTGCTCGAATTGGTCCGCTATGACCCGTTCCTCGTTCTTCAGGATGTCGGCGATCTCCCTGGGCAGAACATTGAGCAGCAGGCCCTCGGACTTTTTCTGCTCGAGGCGCAGGAGCCCCAGCGCCGCGTCCCTCTGCCTGACAAAAGAATACAGCAGCGTAAAGGCGAGCGCCGAGACGACCGCGATGTTCATCGCGAAGAACAGGATAACCAGCCCCAACGGCAGATCGACCGAAGTGCGCACATACGGCTGGATGACCGCGCTCAGAATTACCAGGCCCGCGTAGGCCAGGAACCAGCGCGGCGCGTAGCGCGGTTCGTCGAAGACCAGGGCACCCAGCGGGCAGAGCAGCGACCAGAGAATGACAGCGCTTGAATTGACAAACCCACCCAACGCGATCATCAGCAGGAACGGCAGCAGCAAGACCAGCGCCAGTTGGCTGAAACGGAAGAAGGCATATTGCCGCGTGCGTGCAAACGCGAGCACGCTGATGAACGAGATGAGCGCATATGCCATGGGGATCGAGCTGGCCAACCATTCCCCAAATGCCATATAGGCCAGGCCCCAGGTGAACGCCGCGATGATGAACATTACAGATCCGCCGGCAAGCAGGCGTTTGCGCAGGCGAAGTTCCTCGCTGTCGGCGGAGCTGGCGCCAATGCCGGCGATGGTTCGGCTCAAGGATTGGACGAATCGCGGTTCGCTCATCAGGGCAGGTATCTTACCAGCACAGCCGGCCCCCGCGCGAGTTGGCGCTGGCTCCCGCCATATCTCCTGCGAGGTCCAGGTTGGGGAAAGTCGAAGGGGTGCGGTCTACCAGACTGAATCAGGCATCGGCAGCCCGCCTCGTTCGCTAGATAGACGCCGCCAGGTCCCAGAATTCGGCCACGCCATTCGGCCCCAGGACATGACCGTCCTCGTCCTGTATCTTGCGGTCCAGGCAGCCCTGCATCATCCGCGAGAAGAAGCCGGAGGTCTGCATCCACCAGATGAACGCAGCCGCCTGCTGCGGATCGGCGGGGATGCGCACGCCCCTCCATAGTCGTGCTTGTTCGAGAAGATCCGAAAGAGGCGCGGCATCGATGGGAGAGGTTTGCGCGGCCATCGACCACAGTTGATCATTGGTTTCACTGGAGGGCACCAGCGAGTAGCGCTGGAGGAAGTTAATGTTGTCGAACTCCTGCACGCCGACGGGCTGCGTGAAGAGCAGGATCACGCCGCCCCGCGCGCTCGTGGGCGCGAGGACCTTGAAAGTCTGCTCGCTGGGCTTGGTCACCTCGAACGCCAGCGTCTGCGTCGCCATCAGGTTGTTATAGTGATTCACCACTTCGCGGTCCTGCGTGGCGGCGCGCACGTCGATCCACGTCTTGCCCCTCAGGCCGGAGAGAAAGGCCTGCGTGAACGAAGTGTCCTTGGACACGACGTGAAAGCGGAAGCGGTCCGAGGTCTGGTGCAAGTGATCCATCAACGCGGAAGCGTAGCCGGTTCCGACTGCCGCGCCGGAGATGGGAACCGAGATGTGGATCGGCTCCGTGGAGGTCGAGTCGAACTCACGCGTCTTCTGAGATAGCTGCTCGGCATCCAGCTCCGCGCCCAAGCCGGGATGGATCGGGTAAGGGACCACTTCTACGCGCGGCTTGTCCGGTATGTGCTCGCCGTAGGCCTCGAATCTTCTTTTTGTGTACGTGCTGGGCACCGCCAGCAGGTCCGCCCCATCGACATACCAAACGTGCTGAAAGGTGTCGTCGGTGACGCAGACGGCTACCACCATCTTGACGTGCTCGCGTTGCTGCAGTTCGTACTTGATGGCCGTGAGCTTGTGCGCCAGGCCGGGGTGCGTGCATGCGACCAGGATCTTCTCAGGCCGTTCAACCCGCTCCTCAAGCAGTTCGGCCATGCGCCTGTAGATTTCGCGATGATCCGCCCGCAGCGAGTCTCGATAGAGCCGGTTGGTCTGCTCGGCATACGGACCGCCCTGCAACCAGTCAAAGACCGCCTTGCCCACGGGGTTGACGCTGGTGAGCCGGTGGATGGACTCAATGGA
>DATDCZ010000156.1:0-2277 GCA_036524055.1 Anaerolineales bacterium
GCCTCGGGGAAGATCTCGTGAATCTTCTCGCCCACCAGGTCGTAGATGGCCTGCATCTCCAGTTTGGAGGCGAGCCCTTCCTGCACGCTATTGATGATGGCCAGCTCTGCCGCGCGCTGCTCTGTCTCCTTCAACAACCGCTGGGTCTCGTCGAACAGGCGCGCGTTCTCAAGCGCCACGCTCATCGAGTTGGTCAGGGTTTGAAGTACGCGAAGATCGGCTTCGGCGAATCCCTCCGGCTCCACGGACTGCAGGGAGATCACCGCCACAACTTCGCCATGCCTCAGCATGGGCACGCCCATCCAGGACGTACTCGGGGCACCCGAGCCCACCCCTATGCCAAGCTGAGGAGAATCAAACCGGGCTTTCAAAGCATCGTCGACATGTGTCAGGAGCAGAGGCTGACGCGTCCGATATACCTGCCCGCCGAAGCCGGAGATTGCGACGGGCGGCTGGTCATGGACGCGGACGCCGTCCGTGACCAGGTAGGGAAATTCCGCCAGTTCAGGCGTGGCCGCGGGAATCGCGATGTACATGGACTTGCAGCGGAAGATCTCCCGGATCTTGTCGCCGACCAGGTCGTAGATGGCCTGCATCTCCAGTTTGGACGCGAGGCCCTCCTGCACGCTATTGATGATGGCCAATTCCGCGGCGCGCTGCTCCGTCTCCTTCAGCAGCCGCTGGGTCTCGTCGAACAAGCGGGCATTCTCCAGGGCAACGCTCATCGAACCGCCGAGCGTCTCCAGCAGGCGCTGGTGCGATTCGTTGAAGGCATTCTCGCGATCGACGTTCTGCAGGCTGATGACGCCTCGAACCTGGCCATGCATCTTGAGCGGAACGTTGAGGACGGACTTCGGCACCAGGCCGCTGGGAGGCTTGAAGCCCGGCTCGATGCGCTGCAGGAAGTCGGCCACATCGGTGTTGATCAGTACCGGTTGACCCTGCTCAATGAACCACCTCCAGTTTACGGGGATGGGCTGCGGCTCAATATACATGCGCTCGCCCTTCTCGAAGACGTAGCGCCGAAACATGAGGTTGTTTTCGAGATCGAAGGTTGCAAGCACGACGGTGTTGGCATCGAAGATCTCGCGGACCTTTTCTCCGACCAGCTCATAGATGCCCTGAATGTCCAGCTTGGACGCCAGGCCCTCCTGCACGCTGTTGATGATGGCCAATTCCGCGGCGCGCTGCTCCGTCTCCTTGAGCAGGCGCTGGGTCTCGTCGAACAGTCGCGCGTTCTCAAGGGCCACGCTCATCGAGCCTGCGACGGTTTCGAGCAGCCGCTGATCGGATTCACTGAAGGCGTTCTCGCGATCCACGTTCTGGAGGCTGATGGCACCCCGAACCTGCCCCTGCACCTTAAGAGGCACACTGAGCACCGACTTCGGGACCTGGCCGCTGGGCGGCTGGAAATCGGGTTCGAAACGCCGGAGAATCTGGAGCACATTCCTGTTGATCAGCGAAGTCCGGCCGCTCTCGATAAAGCTGGACCAGTTCGCCGGAATTGGGTGCGGCTGCAGGTACATGCGCTCACCTTTCTCGAAGGTGTAGCGCCGATGCATGAGGTTCTTTTCGAGATCGAAGGTTGCCAGCACGACGGTGTTGGCGTCGAAGATCTCGCGAACCTTTTCTCCGACCAGCTCGTAGATGCCCTGAATGTCGAGCTTGGAGGCGAGTCCCTCCTGCACGCTGTTGATGATCGCCAGTTCCGCGGCGCGCTGCTCCGTTTCTTTGAGCAGGCGCTGGGTCTCATCGAACAAGCGGGCGTTTTCCAGGGCGGTGCGCATGGCACCCGCCACGGTGGTGAGCAGGTGTACATCGGATTCACTGAAGGCATCCTCGCGGTCGTAGTTGATCAGGGTGATCACGCCGCGCGCTTCGCCGGCCGCAAGCAGAGGCACGAATAATGCCGACTTGCCACTCGCGGTTCCCGGAAAGATGAAACTACCGTACTCCACACTGCGCGCTTCAATGTCGCGGTTGACCAGCAGAGGTTGCCTCGTGCGCATCACGTGCCCCGCGAAGCCTTCCCCTTTGAATGGGGAGGGCGATATCTCGATCCGCTTTCCCTGTTCGTATGTGTAGGGGAAGGTCATCAGATTCGCCGGCGCGTCCAGAATTCGGATGCCGACGTCTGCATCATGGAAGATCTCACGGATCTTGTCGCCGACCAGCTCGTAGATCCCCTGCATCTCCAGCTTGGACGCCAAGCCCTCCTGCACGCTGTTGATGATGGCCAGTTCCGCGGCGCGCTGCTCGGTTTCCTTGAGCAGGCGC
>DATDCZ010000157.1:0-18207 GCA_036524055.1 Anaerolineales bacterium
CGGCTACGAGGTGCTGGCCGCGGCGCAGGCCGCCGAGGCTGGGCGGTCTGTGCCGGAGATCCTCGATCTGCTGGATGGCCAGATTCGGCGCACTCACGTGTGCGCCGCGCTGGATACGCTCGAGTACATGCGTCGCGGCGGACGCATGAACGGAGCCATCACCGCCCTCGGCAATCTGCTGCAGGTCAAGCCGATCCTCAAGATGTACGACGGCCAACCGACCGCCGATCGCGTGCGCACGCGACGCGGCGCCCTGAAACGCCTGCGTGAGCTCATCGCGCAGCACGCGCCATACGAACGTGCCGCCATACTTCACTCCGGGGCAGCCGACTCGGCGCGCGAGTTCATGACGCATATAGAAGACCTTCTGCCGCGGGGCGACATCTGGATGGAAGAGATCAACCCGGTGCTCGGGGCGCACATCGGCCCGGGGGTGATCGGGTTCGCCGGCGTCTCGGCGGAATAACGGGGAGGGGGTCATGAATTTCATTCAACTGTGGGGTACCGTATTGCTGGTGATCCTCGGACTGATGACGGTCCTGTGGCTCGTCAGCCTCCTGCTGCGCAACTCCAGCATCGTGGATATCTTCTGGGGCGCCGGCTTCCTCATTGCGGACTGGGCTGCCTTCAACCTGACGCCCGGGAGCGCACCGGCGCGCAGAACGCTCATCGGCGTGCTGGTGACGCTGTGGGGCTTGCGGCTGGCGCTCTTCATACTGTGGCGCAACTGGGGCAAGCCGGAGGACTTCCGCTACCAGAAGTGGCGCAAGGAATCCGGCCCGATCTGGTGGTGGAAGAGTTTCTTCCAGGTGTTTCTGCTGCAGGGCGTGCTGATGTGGCTGATCTGCGCCCCGCTGCTGGCGGCAAATGCCGGGACTGCCTCCGCCGGGCTCACCTGGCAGGATTATCTGGGCGCGGCCGTATGGCTTATCGGCTTCTTCTTCGAGGCCGTTGGCGACCTGCAGCTGGCGCGCTTCAAGGCCGACCCGCGCAACAAGGGCAAGGTGATGGACCGCGGCGTGTGGCGTTACACGCGTCACCCGAATTACTTTGGCGATGCGGCGCAGTGGTGGGGCTTCTATCTGATCGCACTTGCCGCCGGCGGCTGGTGGACCATCTTCAGTCCGATCCTGATGACGCTGCTCCTGCTGCGCGTTTCGGGGGTAGCTCTGCTTGAAAAGACGCTCGACGCGCGGCCGGGCTACAAGGAATATACTCGGCGCACCAGCGCCTTCATCCCATGGCCCCCGCGCAAGGCATGATTTCACAACTCAGATCATGGTCAGTTGGTCTGGAATATCTTCCCTCCCCTTTAGGGGATCGCGAAGCATCCTGTAAGGAGGGGATGGGGGTAGGGCTGGGAAAGCTATCCTCTCACCATGGAGAAAGCACATGACATTTCTTCAAGTTCTGAAGATCATCTGCGCCATCCTCACCATCGCCGTGGGCGCGTACTCGGTCATCCGCCCCACCGCCGTCTATGACTTCACCGGCCTGCAAGCCACCGGCCCGCGCGGCATCACTGAGATCCGCGCCGTGCTGGGCGCCCTCTTCATCGGCCTGGGTCTGGCGCCCTTCCTGCTGAAGATGGATCCCGCGGCCTTCAAGGCTGGCGGCATCGCCTACCTGGCGGTTGGCCTGGTGCGTTTCGTCTCCATGTTCGCTGATAAGTCGGTCATGCAGTCCAATTGGGTCAGCCTGGGATTCGAGGTCGTCTTCGGCATCATCCTCGTGCTGTAAGGGGTTCGTCGGGGTCTCGCGGCCGGAAACCGCGAGCTTGTATCTCTCCTGAAGCATCGCAGCACCCGTGAAATGGCGCGCGCAGCGGGAAATCGCTGCGCCGTGCCTTGAAACCTGGATGTCGCCAAGACCATCGACGTGGCGTCGTAGGTGGCGCCGTGCTATCATCAGACCCGGGAAACAAGGAAGGGAAACCCATGGCAAAGAAATCATCTGGCAAGACGCTCCGTCGCACAACGCGCAAACCGGCACGACCTGCTCCAAAGCGCACTTCATCTGTCAGGAAATCCGCACCCAACCTGGATGCCCTGATCCGCAAATATATCGACGTGATCCTGGACGTGGGCCTGAACCTCCGCCCGGGACAGCGCCTCTTCATTGCGCACAGTCTGCAGTTCGGCGTGGACGTGGAATTCGCGCCCATCGTCAGGCTGGTGGCCGAGGGCGCCTATCGCCGCGGCGCCAGCTTCGTCGACGTCGTCTGGGGTGACCCGCGGTTGGAACGCCTGCGCATGCAGAAAGCGCCCAGGGGCTCGTTCGGGTACTACCCGACGTGGCCCTCCAGCGCACGCAATCAGCAATCCGAAGCCGGGGCGGCATTCCTGTCGCTGCGCGGTGATGATCCCGATCTGCACGCCGGCATCGACCCGAAGGACGTCAACCAGTACCTCTCGTCCATCCGCGACAAGATCGCTCCGGCATTCGAGCGGCTCTCGCGCAACGCGGTCAATTGGTGTGTCGCGACCGTGAGCAGCCCGCAGTGGGCGGCGAGCGTGCTGCCCAAGGTGCCCGCCGCGAAGCGCGTCGAGCGCCTGTGGCAGCTGATCTTCGAGACCTGCCGCATCGGAGATGGCGATGCTGTCGCCCGCTGGCGCAAACAGCTGGATGACCTGGCGCGCCGCCAGGCGTATCTCAATGCCAAGCAGTATTCATGGATGAGCTACACTGGCCCGGGGACGAAGCTCAAGGTCGGGCTGCCATCGAATCACGTCTGGCATGGCGGGCAGATCACCGCGGAGAACGGCGTGGTATTCGTGCCGAACCTGCCGACCGAGGAAGTGTTCACGCTGGCGGACCGGGGCCGGGTGGAGGGCGAGGTCACGGCGACCAAGCCGCTGGTTTATGCCAGCACCAGCATTGACGGCATGCACCTGACCTTCTCCGAAGGCAAGGTGGTGAACTTCACGGCACGCAAAGGCGAGGGGCTGCTGGGCGAACTCCTGCGCAGCGACGAGGGCGCCAGCCGCCTGGGCGAGGTGGCCCTGGTGCCGCACAGCTCGCCGATCTCGCGCATGGGCGTCACGTTTCACAACACGCTGTTCGACGAGAATGCCTCCTGCCACCTGGCGTTCGGCAATGGGTACCGCTTCACACTCAAGGGCGGCGAGCCAATGACCACCGAACAGTTCGCGCAGGCTGGCGGCAACAGCAGCAAGGTGCATTCCGATTTCATGATCGGTTCAGCGAAGATCGATATCGACGGCATCCGTGCCGACGGCACGTCCGAGCCCGTGATGCGCAAGGGGGAATGGGCGTTTGAGGTCTAGGCCGCGCAACGTGAGGCTGTGGGCCGAGTTGTGATAGACAGGCAGTGAGAACATGCAGAGGATCACCAGAATTGTAGTGATTACGCTCGCACTGCTCGCGACCGCGTGCAGCACTCCGGAGACGACGGCACCGGATCTACCCGCAGAGGCTTCGATGGTTCCGACCGGCGCGATGTCCACGGCCGCCGGCGCCAGCCCCTCGACAGTGGTGGCGCCCAAGCAGGAGGCCCAGCCGCAGGTGGTCGTCTACCCGAATCCAGGCGACCTCACGGAGGCCAAGGGCCTAAGCCAGTCAAAAGTGTTCACGGTAACCGTCAACCGCACGCCGGCGTTTGTCTATGAAGCCAGTGGAGGGTGGTCATTCTTCAACTTCGCTTTCGCCGATACCGAAGCCCAGGTTGTGGTGACGGTGAACGAACAGATCGATACCTGGCAGGTGCGGCCCGTTTCCGCCGAGATTTCGGCTGTTCAGACCGGTAACGTATTCACATTTGCATTTGCTCAGCCAATGAAGCTTGTGCTCCAGATCAACGGGCCCAATTCCGAGAAACTACTGATTTCAGCGGAGGCTCCCGAGACCCAAATCCCGGACCCGAAGGATCCCAGCGTGCTGTACTACGGTCCGGGCGTCCACTATATGGGCTACAAATATGATCCTCCCCTCAGCATCCACACCGTCTATTTGGCCGGCGGTGCAGTAGTAAGGGGAACGCTCTTTTCTGGCGCGCGAAGTGGATTGAGCATCTTGGGCAGGGGCATATTTGCCATGGGCGAATGGCCGCATGATCCGCAGCAGGGCTTAAGCCTGATTGGCACTTCGGGGCTGGTCATTGACGGGATCACGGTTGTTGATTCACCTGGATGGCAACTGACTATTCCCGGAAGCAATGGGGCGATCATTCACAATGTGAAGCTCCTCGCGACCAAGGACCACTACAACACCGATGGCGTCTCCATGTGCTGTACGAGGAGCGTGAAGATAAGCGACTTTTTCATTCTGGCTAACGATGACTCGTTCCCGGTCGACGGCTCCACCCGAAGGCTTGAGGTCCGGGACGGGCTTCTGTGGAATAGCACGAATGGGCACTCCTTCATGTTGGCGGGACGCCAGACAGGCACTTATGATGTGTTGTTCGAGAACATCGATGTCCTGGAGAACGGCGGATCGAATGCAGGCGTCTTCGGTTC
The DNA here is from genome assembly GCA_036524055.1 of Anaerolineales bacterium. GTDB lineage: Bacteria > Chloroflexota > Anaerolineae > Anaerolineales > Villigracilaceae > Fen-1038. The sequence continues at coordinate 4,476 of DATDCZ010000157.1, forward strand.
CAGCTGGGGTGGCGCACGACCCTACCCGGTCTCCGGGGTCACGTTCCGCAACATCCGCATTGAGAATGCCACCAGCGCAGATGGTTCTCGGATTCCGATGTTCGACATGAAGATCGGCCCCGAATCCATGTACAACGATGGTTCGCTGGGCCGCATACAGGACATCCGTTTTGAAAACGTTTCATTTCCATTTGGCGGCGGCTGGATCAAGGGGCTGGACACGAAGAATGGGTTCTCCAACATCATCTTCGTGAATTGCACCGTGGGCGGCAAGCCGCTTAACGACATATCTCAGCTTGGGCTTCAGACTGCCTTCGTGACAGACTTGCGGGCGCAGTACGACTTGCCACTGGAGGCAACGAGTGCGGCGCCAGAAGCCACGAGTGCCGCGACCCGTGCGCCCTAGTTTCGGGAATGGATGTGGTTGTCGAGGCGCCTCCCGACGGCACATCTGAGCCCGTGATGCGCAATGGGAAATGGGCGTTCAAAGTCTGAGGGCGCTTCCTTCGTCCCGTTAAATGAACCGGTCCGCAGAGCATCTGCGGACCGGTCTTTTACTGTGGATCTGACGAACGTCAGCTAGTCAGACTCGACGCTGTCGCTGCCCGACCCGGAGTCGTCCGACTGCCCGGCCGAGCTGCTCAGGTCACCGGACTGTTCCTCGGAGTCGTCGGTCTCGACTTCCTCGGTGTCCTCGTCCTGGTCGTCGAGTTCATCCTCGGTGCCGGTGCTGCTGTCCTCATCGATGTCCTCGACATCGTCTTCGGTCTCGAGCTCGGTGACCGTCAACGAGCCGTCCGCGCCGGTGATGACCTCAAGCTTGACCGTCGAGCCGATCGCCAGGGTACCGTCGACTTCGGTCGTGTCAGTAATGGTATACACCACGCCGTCAACGGTCACGCTGGTGGCGTCGAACGCTTCGACCACGCCTGTGACCTCGGTCTCGGTGCTGGTCGTTGCGCCCGCATCGGTCGAGGCACGCGCGCTGGTCCAGTAGCCCAGGCCCATGAGAAGCACCACGGCCGATACCACTGATAAGTGAAGCAGTCTCTTCATCTATTGTCTCCTCTTTGGTTGGATATCCGTTCCTGCTGAGATATACGTTCGGCGGCATGAGTTTGGATCTTCAAGCCGCCCGGCAGGAGGCTGCCCTTAAGCATGCCTTTGGCCTGCGAATGTTCGCCGACCACCCAGCCTTGTCGTTCTCGCTTCAGTACCTAACGCATACCTCGGCAGGGTGTTATGCAGCCTCTTTGTGCCTGATCGAACAATACGCACATCCAAATGGAACCCTGCATATCCCTCAAGTCGCTGAGGGCAGCTGGAAGTTACCGGCTTTGCAGGTCTGAAAGGCGGAAGGTTGCCGGCTAGGCGCTCACGGCAACCGAAGGAGGGTGGTGCCCCCCATCCTGAATCGCCACGTCTCGGCCTGGCTGGCGCAGCACAGCGGGTCGTTCGGCCCCTGGACGCGCATATCCAGGACGATCACGCCGGCCTCGATGCGCGCCGCCTCCACGCCGACGCGGTCGCCCAGGCTGACCGTGGCCGCGTTCTCAGGCTGCCCATCGCGGTTGAGCATCACGGCCATTTCAATGAAATGCCCCGTGCCGCCGTTCTGCGTGTTGAGGAAGATGACCGCGTCTTCAGCGCCATCGGCGTCCAGGTCGCCATAGGCCGTCGGGCCCCAGAACTTGCTCGTATATGCCGTCGAGGCCTCGCCCGGGTTCATGGGAGGGCGGTAATAGATGCCATCCGTGAGCTGATAATCGCCCCAATCGGGCGAGTGGATACGCGCGTTTTGCAGGGCTTGCATCGGGAGCACCGGCACCGGCATTATTGACGGCAGGTCATTGCCAGGCAGGTTGCAGGCGGAAAGAAGCATCGATGTCGAGAAGAAAAGCGCTAGTACGGTCCTCAATATTCCTCCGGTCAATTGGCGAGCAGCAATTGTACGCCAAGGTCTTGATCGTAAGACCACGATCGGAAGGCGAAGGAAACCCAAGGCGACCAAGCGCAATCCTTGCCCCATGCGCCAGCACCTGTCCGCATGCATTGCCAGACCCATCTGATCCGCCAGCGCACCGAAAGAGAAAGGATGGGCGTTCTACCCATCCTTTCTCTTTCGGATTGACTCCCCTCCCCCGTCTTGGGGGGAGGGGCTGGGGGTGGGGGTACTTGATAACAAGACCGCCGCCAGAAGATTCTGGCGGCGACCTGATTTCAACGCGGGATCGGCGCTATGACGAAGGTGCGGGCTGCACCACGATACCGCTCGCGGTCCAACCGTTGGCGCCCGGGTCGCGCGGCGCGATGATCGTCACGCGCGAGCCCACGGCCAGCTCACCCGCGCGCTCCACCGGGAGGATCTTGGTGGCAGACGTCAGGGCGAAAGTGTACTCGTTGCCATCGCTGGCCATGATCGTAATGCTCGATCCGGCCGTGTATGCCGTCACCGTTCCGACGCGGTGCACGCGCGAGGGCTGGCCCGGGATGACCAGGACCATGCGGGCCACCGGGTTGCCATTCTGGTCGGCGAACGCCATGACCACCACGTTCATCCCGATCAGCGAACCGCCGGTCTGCGTCTTTGGGCCGGGGATCATGATGCGCGTCTCGGACGTGAGCCCAATGGTGATGGATGAGCCATCGCTCAGGCTGAGCGTCAGTCCGTTCGCATCCATCGCGCTAACCGTGCCGCGGTAGATCATCGGCTTGCCATGCAGGCGGGCCTGTGCCGTCTGTGCCGGCTCAGGCAGCCCGTTGACCGGGACACCCGCTGTCGGCTGCCCCATGCTGGGTTGCGGCCCATCTCCCGGCACCCACGTCCCGGTGGGCGTCGCCCAAGGCTTCGGTGCACCCGGGGTTCCGCCCGGCGCCTGGACGCCCACGGCGAATGCCTGTGTCGTCGCCAACGCCAGTGCCAGGAAAGCCAGTGCACTCCATATCATCATCTTCTTCATTCAATCTTCCTTTCTTGCGCCGGGCGGAATCATGCTGCCACAGCGCGCCCCTGCGCCGGAGGCACGGGGGAGACAATGCAATGCTAAGGTTGATACGTTACCGTCAGACTGACGAACGACTCGTTGCCGGAGGCGTCGCTCGCCACGATCTCGATCAGGTTCGGACCTTCTTCCAATGTGACGTAGGTGAGGAACGAACCGTCGGGGTAGGCCACCAGGATCTCATCATTCACGGTCACTACTGCACCGGGCGTCGTCGTCCCGCTGACCGTCATCTGCGGTGTGTTGACCACTTCGTCGCCGTGCGGTGAAAGCACCTGCAGCGGCACTGTGCCGGCTACCGTGGGTGGAGTGAAGGTGGTTGGTACGGGAGCAGCAGCTGACAGAGAATCGCCGGGCTTGCACTCGCCGCGGAAATAGGCCCATTCATCGCATTCGCTGGCGTCGGGGAAGATGCACACGCCGGCTTGTGAACCGTCGGCGGCTGCGCGGATCTCGAGCCTGCCCGCGTTCTGCTGGCAGAAAACGGATGCCGGATTTGGCAACCCGGGCTGCGCGGTGAGGTCCACCGGTGCGGGTGTGTTTGTTGGTGCGCACGCGGCCATGACGAGCGTTGTAAGCGTTATTGCAGTAAATAGAGTGATGTGCTTCATGCTGAATCCCAGTATAGCGGCCTGAGCCCCTCCCTGCCTTAGAGGATAACGAGGGCAGCAAGTGCCCGTTATGTAGACGCTCGGGCGGTAAAATGAGTTCCGCCTAAGCATCACCCTGGAGGAGGGAGCTCTCATGGACGTCATCTACCGGCCGGCGCGGCCCGAAGACCTTCCCGAATGCGTCAAGCTGTTCACCGAATCCGTCACGGATATGGCGACGCGGCACAACCTGCCCGCGCCGTCGCGCAAGAACATGGCCTTTCGCCTGGCGGTCTATCAGCACATCATTTCAACGGGCAGTTTTCATGTGGCCCAGCAGGGGAAACGCATCGTCGCGTTCGCATGCGCCATCGTGCGCGGCCGGCAGTGGTTCCTGGCAGGTTTTTGGGCGCGGCCCCCGGTGCAGGGTAAGCATATCGGCGCCACGCTGCTGCGCGCGGTTTGGGAAGAGGGCCGCAAAGCCGGCGCCACCACGTATTTTGTGTGGTCTTCACAGGACCTGCCGGCGATGGCTGCCTACCTGAAGATGGGCATGCTGCCCGGGACCCAGATCCTGGGTTTCGAAGGCACACCTTCGGTGCGCGTCATGCCGCCCGCGGCCTACACCACGCAGCCGCTCACCCCGGCCGTGGCCAACGGGCTCGACAAAGTCGTGTATGGCGCGCGCCGCGAGATGGATCATGCCTTCCTGGCACGCGTTGGCTGCAAAGGCACGCAGGTGCTGCGCGCCGGCATCGGTGTGGGGTACTACTATCTATATGAGGGCGTCATCGGCCCGGCGGCCTGGACGCATCCGCGGCATTCGGATGTGGTCCTGGCGTTCGCCTGCGCCGGCCAGAAGCAGGTGTCCCTCAGCGCGCCGGGCATGAACCATGACGCCATCCAGTTCGCGCTGCGTTCCGGCCTGCGCCTGACGGGTTTCTCGCACCTGTTCACCACCTCGCCCTTCGGCCACCTGGATACGTATCTTCCCTCCGGCCCGTACCTTTTCTAAGCCCTCGTTCGTAGGCGCGACCCATGCGGTCCTCGAATGACGAAGAAACGGGCGAACCACTATGGTTCGCCCGTTTCTTCTTCGCGTCCCGTGGGAGCCGGCCGACGATAGGCGGGCAGCTCCCCGTAAGATGTGATGTCCCCGCTGCGCTTCTGCGCGGCATCCTCCTTCTCTGGCCCACGGCGCGGCATCCGCCAGCCGGGCGAGAACGGAATGGCGATGGGTGCCTTCCCCATCGCCATTCCGTTCTCGGTATCTTAGCCTTTCCCCTGCGGGGAGGATACGGGGGTGGGGGCGGGCCTCCGGGAACGCCTCTGGTCGATTTCTCCCTGGGGACGAGCTCAGTCGCCGGGCGGGCGTGGGCGTGACGGGGGGCTTGAAAGTACGTATACTGTCTCAATTGGCAGATTCAATCTTGCGGGCAGAGCACACCCGCTGTGATTTGAAGCTGGGGTTCGGGAGAGGGACGCATGGAACACCTTGAACTGGCCTACGAACTTCTCGTCATCATGATCGGCCTGGCGACCCTGTCGATCTCCTTGTCGTGGACGCTGCGCACAGGCGAGGCCGATCTGCGCAACTTCATGGTGCTGTATGCCCTCTTCACCCTGGCGCTGATCCTCGCGCTGGTCACCAAGTACCTGGCGCTGAACGTCGCGGACTATTCACCGCGCACATGGTATTGGCTCTCGGGACTGCGCCAGGTCGTCGACTTCGCTGTGATCGTGGCGGTGATCCACTTTCTGGCGAACGCCTATCGCATCCGGGCCAGGCGCTGGATCACGCTGGCGTTTGTGGCGCTGCTGGTGATTGCCGAAGGCCTTGTGATATCGCCCATCGGCGCGGTGCTGGACGCGGAAACGAGGGTCATCCGCCTGGGCCCCGGCGTCGAGATCGCATCCGGGCTGTATCTGGCAGCCTTTACGTTTGCCATCGTTCTCGGCTGGGGCTGGCTGCACCGCGTTTGGAAGACGGACCGGCGCCTCTTCGTCATCGGGCTGATGATCTTCGCCACGGTTGGCTATCTCGAAAGCATCTTCGGTTTCTCGCGCCTGCTGCACAGTCCCTCGGCCAGCCAGGCGGCGCGCGGCACGTTCCTGATCAGCTCCATCCCCTATGCGCTCTACGGCATTTTCGTAACGGTGTACTTCCTGCGCTACTTCGTCCCCGCCACAGTGGAAGTCGACCAGCTGTTTGAGGCCTTCCTGGACAAGTACGGAATCACGGGCCGGGAGCGACAGATCATCCTGATGGTGGCGCAGGGAAAGAGCAATGTGGACATCGCCCGTGAGCTGGTCGTGTCGCTGGCGACCGTCAAGACGCACCTACACAACATCTACGGCAAGATCGGCGTCAAGAGCCGATACGACCTGCTGGCGAGGGTCCGTTCCGGCCAATAAGGGGAAAAGCGCCGGATTCGCAGGGGGAACGCAAGATCTCCATCCAAAGTTGTAGGGCGAATCGCCCCAAATAAATCCATCGATCGATTTTCGATCTCGCCGCGCGCCCGGATAATGCAGCTTGTCCGGAGCGATGATCCATGCCTGCCCCGGGCCCGGAGGAACAAAGCTGCGTTGTCAGCCGCCTCTGCCGACCAAAGGAGGATTCGCTTCGCGGATCGCAGAAAGGAAAGCAAGATGTTCACCAATGTAAAGCACTACCTGTCATTTTCCATTGCCTTATCGGTTGTGATACTCGGCGGGCTCGTCCTGGCTGCCTGCCAGGCCACTGTTCAGCAGTCGCCTGCCGTCGCACCAGTGCCCGCCGGCGCCCAAGCCGGTGACTTGCTGGATGTGCGCAGCTGCGCCTTCCAGGCCGACGGCAGCAAGACCATCTATCAGGCCGAGTGCAGCACCCTCATCGTCCCGGAGAATTGGGACAAGGCCGGCTCGCGCCTGATCGCCCTGCCCATCGTCCGCATCCTGGCCACCGGGCCGGATGCAGCCGAGCCCGTTTTCTGGCTGGTCGGTGGCCCCGGAGGATCCAACCTCGGCTGGGAGCCGCCCGCCTGGCTGCTCAAAAACCGTGACGCGGTCATGGTCGGCTATCGGGGTGAGGACGGAACGGTCATCCTCAAGTGCCCCGGCTTCGGCCAGCAGGTGAAAGCCCACTTGGGCGTCGACATGTTCAGCGAAAAAGCCTATGCAGACCTCGGCGCCGCCGCCAGGCAATGCGCGGCTGGCTACGAGCAGGCAGGTGTTGACCTCACCGGGTACACCATGCCGCAGGTGATCGAGGACATGGAGGCCGCCCGCAAGGCTCTTGGCTATGATCGCATCGATCTCTTCAGCGAGAGCTATGGCACACGCGTGGCGCAGGTCTACGCCTACATGTATCCCGAGAGCCTGAAGCGCGTGCTGCAGATCAGCGTCAACACTCCCGGGCATTTCCTGTACGACCGCAAGGTCCTCGACAGCATGATCCGGCACCTCGCCGATCTGTGCGCCCAGGACGCATACTGCGGCAGCCGCACAGACGATTTCGCCCAGACGATGTACGACGTCAATCGCAGCATGCCCGACCGCTGGCTGTTCCTCAAGATCGATCCCGACACGGTCCGCCTCGGCACGCAGTTCATGATGTACGACCATGCCAACCTCACCACGGTGTTCGATGTCTACCTGGCAGCCGGTGAGGGCGATTATTCCGGGCTGGCGTTCCTGAACCTGGTGGCGAAAGTGATGTATCCCGCCGATGCCCTGACCTACGGCGACTCATTCAGCAAGGCCGGGACGGCGGACCTTCCCCGCTATGGCGGCATCGACAGCATCAACCTGGGTGACTCGATCATGGGCGCGCCGCACTCCGAATTCGTCTGGCCGAGTGCCGCGACCTGGCCGCTGGAGCTCATTCCCGAAGACCTGCGCAACCTGCAGGAGAGTGATGTGGAGATGCTGCTGATCAACGGCACCGTGGACTTCGCCACACCGGCGACCGCTCTGGATGAAGCCGCCCCCTACTGGCACAAGGCGCAGATGGTTCTGCTGCCGGAGTTCAGCCATGTGAACGACATCTACACCATGCAGCCGGCAGCTTACGAGCGGCTGATCACCAGCTATCTGGATACGGGCGTCGGCGATGCCAGCCTGTATGTGTACGAGCCGCTGGATTTCAAGATGGACGTGAGCAACACGGTTGTTGCCAAGGCACTGGTGGCAGCCATGATCATCCTGCCATTGCTCCTGATCCTCGCGGTCTTCCTGATCGTCCGGCGCATCCGCCGCCGATCCGCACAGCGGGCCTCAACGGCTCCCGTGATCTGACAGGTCTTCCGGGCCAACCCTCGGATGATCCAAGGAGCATCAAATGCAAGAGGAGCAGGCTGGCGTCTCGCCAGCCTGCTCCCATCTTCATCACATCGCTTCTCAGCAAGCCTGACTCTCGCCACCTTTGCTTCTCATGGCAACATCTACTTCAGTGGCGCTCCGCCATGAGAGTTACCTCCGGCTGCCGGCGCTTGTGATCGGATAACCACGCGATATCTGCCGGCCTCCCGAGAAATGGATATCGATGGGCGTTGGAAATCTTCGATATTCCTTTCCTGGATTCTTCGCCTCGCCTTCAGCGCAGAGGGGAAACCGTGCGGCCGCCGCCCCTTATTGGGCAACCGCGCCACATGCGCCAGTCTTCCCCATCAATACTCATTTTTCGGACTCTTCTCCCCTCCCCCTTGGGGGATCGCGAAGCATCTTGTAAGGAAGGGCCGGGGGTGGGGGCCACGAGCGCCGCGAGTGCAGCGAGCGCCTCACATCTCCGCGCCTTCTCCAGCCCACCCCGCGATATCCGCCACCCCCCGGGGTAGTGCCAGGCTCAGTGCATGTGCCTGTTCGCGAAAAGAGAAGGGTGGGCGCTTTCCCCACCCATTCTCTTTTCGATCTAGTTCCCCTCCCCCGTCCGGGGGGAGGGGCAAGGGGTGGGGGTCGCGAGCGCCTCACATCTTCCCGTCAGGGTGGGGTGAGGCATTCGGCTCATCCATGCCGATCACACGACACGAGAAGGGGCTGGAGGCGCGCCGCCAGCCGGTGGGCACCTGGAGATTGCCACTTGACTTGGGTCCACGCGCGACGTAAAGTGATGTACCGTCCGCGGTCGGGAACAGACGTCCGGCCGCATCTACCACCTGGGGGCGCATATGTCGTTCGCCGTCGTCACCGTCGAAACCGAAACCGGGGAAAAGCTCGAGCTTGCCCTGCCGCTTGAGGTCCCAAGCCGGGTACTGGTCGAGAAGATCCTGCGCGATCTCGGCAAGACCATTCGGACCGCCGAAGCCTACTCGCTCTGCATCGTGACGGGACACGGCGACAAACCCATCTCGCCCACGGTGAGCCTGCGCGCCCTCGGTGTCGTCGATGGACAGCACTTGCGCATCAAGCGCGAGACCGCGGTCAAGCCGGCCCGCGCTACGGGGCCCTACGCCTACCTGCGGACAGAGAACGGTACGCTGCTGCCGCTCGAGTCCAGCAACGTGATCATCGGCCGCAAAGACACGCTGCAGCAGGTCCCCCTGGATCTAGACCTCACCGACTACGATCCGGATCACGCAGTTTCGCGCCGGCACGCTTCCATCGGCCGCGAGGGCAGCACTTATTACCTTATCGATCTCCGCAGCACGAACGGCACCCAATTGAATGGACACAACGTCGTCCCGGGTAAGAAGATGGCGCTGAAGGATGGAGATCGCATCGACTTCGGGCTGGGCATGCGCGTCACCTTCGTCGCGGCTGCACTCCCCTGACGCCCGAACATATCAGCGAAGGAGGACCCCGCGGATGCGGGGTCCTCGTGTCTTCTCCTCACTAACTTCCTCGGAGTCTTCTGTCCGCCTAATACACGCAGCCGGTGGAGGCTTTTGACCCCGTGCTGGCGGCGCTTCCGGCATTGAAGGCCTCCACGCGGTACTTGTGCGGGCTGTAATCCGGCGGCGTATCGTTAAAGGAGGTCTCGTCCGCAGAGTTGGTGGCGATGAGCGCCTCGTCGCGGTACACGTAGTAGCCCTCTTCGCCGCCCACATCGCCCCAGGACAATCCCACCACGTACTTGCCGGCATCGCACTGCACATTCTCGACGTTGAATTTTCCAGGCGCTGCGAGCGGCGGCAGGACCGGCGACGCGATAACCGGCGTGTTTGCATATGGCCCTGAGGGAGCGCCCGTGACCGCGGATACCCAGCACACGCCGTCGCCCGGTATGCGTACGTAGAACCAGGTGCTGTCCTCGTTGCGGCCTTCGATCACCACCGTTTGGCCCGATAGGAAAGCCGTGACGGCGTTGAAGGCCTGCGAAGGCCCTTCGCGGCAGTTGGCGTTCTTATCGAAGGCGAAGCTCGGTCCGCCGCCCCCGATTGCCGTGGCAGTGGCGGTCGCCGTAGGCGTGAAGGTCGGCGGGGGCGGGATGATCGGCAGCGGTGCGATCTCAGCTGTGGGCGTAAAAGTGATCGGAAGGTCGCCGATATGCACATGCACCATGTTCGAATGCCCCGGGTTGCCTCCCTGATCGGTGCTGACGACCTGCAGCACGTAATCCCCAGGATTGCCCGGCGTCCAATTCTGAACGAACTCGATCAGCGCCGCGGAACCGTCCGCCGCCTGGTCCACGCGTACCTGCGCGCCATTGACTAGCAACGCGGCCTGCACGGTCCCGCCTTCGGATGCCGCGTGCGAGCGCACGATCACCGGTCCCAGCGGGAGCGTTGATCCGTCCAGCGGCGCATCAATCCATGTTTGCGGCCCGGCCGCACCAGCCTGCAAATTGCATCCGGTTGCAGCCAGCACCAGGCAACCCGCCCCCACGGCTGTCCAGAGAGATCGCATCTCCATTTCAGCACCTCCCAAAAGGCGTCAGGGCGCGCCCGCGGGCAGGCCCCGCACATGGAAGTACATGGCGCACTGCCCGATCTCGGCGTAAGGATCGTTCCAGGTCACATCCTGATTGAAAGAAAGCCATTCTGCAATTGGGCGGGCGTCGAGCGTATGCACCCGCCGGCCTCCGCACCAGGTGTGGTCATCCCCTATGTCATTGTGATCCCAGAGCACCAGACTCCATCGCAGCGTCTCTCCGTCGTGTATGGGAACCCGCAGTACGTTGTTGCTGCGCGAGAACCTTCCACGGTCGATGGACAGGAACATGTCTGCCCAGGAGTAGACCGTTGCCTCATGCACGGAGGTATAGGAGGGGCCGGACGTAAGGCAGTCCCCGCCATCACAATGCGAGTTCCAGATCACCGGAGTGCCGTTGAACCACAGCGTGCCGTATGCCTCGTAGTCGTGGCCGGGATCACCTGCGCCGTATACATACAGCTCCGTCAGGGTGATCTCCAGCGAACCGCATGAGGCAGGCACGAGGAGCTCTTCGCTCATTGGAGACTGCACGTCCTCGGCGGTCTCGGGGTCTAACATCACCACCGCGCTGACCGAATAATATGTGGGCACTGCGCAGTCCGCGGCTGCCAGGGGCGCGCTGCGGGAAGGCGAGGTGGCCGTATGGTAAAGGACCGGCACAGTCCCGCCCTCGAACCGGCGATAGACCTGGTAGCGCAACGGGCGCGGCCGGCCCGCTGGCGGCGCGTAGTCCCAGGCTAGCGCGGGCCCAGCGGTGTCGCCGCAGACGAGGAGATCGTCGGCAGAGCGTGTGCACTCAGTCCAGGACGATACCTGGTGCAGGTTGAAGGGCGCGGGATACGCCGGATCCACGATCGGCCAGGCGGCATGGCCCGACTCGTCCGCGGCGTGGAAGCTGTAATCGATGCGGTACGACACCATGTAAGCGCCGCCGTCCGGCTCGCCTCTCAGTTCCCGGCCGTCCCATTCCACCGGCGGATGGGAACGCGTGAAGCGCCCAAGGTTGACAAGCTCATCGCCGCGCCACGCAAGACACTCCACGGTGATGTTCAATGGGCCGGCGGCGTCCACCATCACGGTGCGCCGGTTCTCACCGGTGAAATACTCGGCGATGTTCCATGCCCCGCCCGGATGCGTGATGAAGTTGCTGGCTCCGGCGGGCACGCGCTCGAAGGGCGAATCGGCCAGCGAGGCATAGCAGTACGCGCGATCGTATCCGCCGACAAGGTTCATGTATAGCGCTTCGACCACCAGGGCGCGGGTTCCCGCCTCTGCGGGGCAGCCCTCGCTGGTGTACATGGGTGAGGGCGCGCTCCACGTGTTACCGCCGGCATTGTAGGACGCGACGGAATAGAAGAAGGATCCATTCGGCGGGTGGGCATCCAGGTACCGCAGCCGCGCGCCGCTGCCCGGACTGGCCCGGAACGTCTCAAGTAGATCGAAGTGGAAGCTGGGACGGTTTGTGATCCGGTACAAGAGGAAACCTGTTTCGTCATCGCTGTTGTCGGTCCACAGCACGTCCACGCCGCAGCCGGATCCGGGTTCTCCGACCACGTCGGCAGGTGCAAGGCGCGGCGGAGGCGGGAGCGTATCGCCCGGGACTGCGCACGCAGCGGGGCTCAGGGTGCAGAGCACGCTTCCAGGCAAAGGCAGTGAGCCCCACCACGGCGGGAGAACCGGCTCAGCGGGAGACCCACCGCTCTCCGTGGGCGGAGGCGGTGGCCCAGGTGGGTCCAGGCGAGGTATGTCCGCATCCTCCTCTGTGGGCGTCGCGCCAGCCGCTTCTCCCCCGGCCTCGCCCCCCGGCCGCGGAGGGATACTCAAGCTCGCGCCAGGTGGCAGCTCTTCCAGGCCCGGGTTCAGCGCGCGCAGCTCCGCGGGAGTGGTTTCGAACGCCGCAGCGATCGATTCCCAGGTGTCGCCATCCCGGACGATGTATTCACCTTTCGAATCAGGATTGGCAGCTAGGCTGCGCTCAGCGGCGATGATCAGCAGCGGATCGGAATCTGCGCTGTACCCCTTTCCGTTCGTGGCCCTTAAGATCACCAGGAAATTTCCGGAGGCATTTGGGATCCAGGCCTGGTCGGTTTCGAACAGCAGCGGGCTGGATGCATCCGGATTTTCCTGCGTCCCCGCTTTCGCGCCATTGATCCATATTTCGACGCCCGCGATCCCGCTTGGGTCGCTGGCCTCGCCGAAGACCACTACTGGTCGCCCCGCAACCGTCGACCCATCCGGAAAAGTGCCGGTGATTCTCACCAGCGGGCGCGGAGGCGCGCCGCCCGGTGAGGCGTAGGCTGCGTATGTAAATACTGCTGCAACAAACAAGACGCAAACAAAAATAGCCCCCAATGCGAAGAGCCACGCTCGCGCACTCTTCATGGCCGATCTCCTTGAGCCCCCAAGGGCTGTTCGGCGCACCCCCCACGTCTCACGAGATCGGTGGGTGTGTTAGTTCATTATAGGACTTATAAGGTCATTTTCAATAGGCAATCACCTAAGCGCGCATTTCTTAAGGTGTGCGCCGAGCCGTGGAGCAGCGCGACGGTTTTTCCACCGCGGCACATTCGTGCCAAGGTGCACGATATTGCGGGACGCCGACGGCCGCATGAAACGAGCCCATCCGGGTGCCGCAGGCTTGCACAACCCGGATGGGCTCGAGAAACGCAGACACGCGCGCCTCTACGCGATGCCGTGCTTCTTCTTCAGTTCCTCGATCGCCTTCTGCATATCGGGGAACGGCATCTCGTTCGTCTGGCGGAACAGGCGCATGGCGTCCGCGGCTTTGCCCTTCTTCAGCAGCTCCACTACCGCGGCCTCGTTGGCCGTCTTCTCGTCGTGTGAATGCGGCGTGTACGGCGCCGGCTCATGGTTCAACAGGAAATTGACCTTGTCCTCCAGCTCCTCGATGCGGCGCGTCAGCGCCTCGATCTGTGACTCGCTCATGCTGCCCTCCATTATTTGGCTGTGCCGGTGATTTCCCGCGCCGGATTATAGCCTCGGCCATGCATTACCGACTCCAGCCTCCACCCATAAGTGCGCCAGTCTACGAAAAGAGAATGGTTGGCCTCTGCGCCAACCATTCTCTTTTCGATTTCTTCTCCCCTCTCCCTTTGGGAGAGGGGTGGGGGTGAGGGGTGAGGGATGCAGCCAAGGCACACCCCGCTATTCATACGCCAGCACCTCGCGCACCGTCAGGCGCGAGGCGTTGCGCGCCGGGATGAAACTGGCCAGCGCACTAAGGATGACCACGGCCAGAAGCCACAACCACATGCCCTGCATCGAGAA
>DATDCZ010000158.1:0-22821 GCA_036524055.1 Anaerolineales bacterium
TGGCGGCCATCGAGAAGGACGTGTATGAGGCGGTCGGCAAGACCTTTAACATCAACTCCACCCAGCAGCTCTCGGAGGTGCTCTTCGACCGGCTGCGGCTCGAGCCGCCGGACCGCGGCCGCAAGACCGCCAGCGGCCACTACTCCACCTCCGGCGACATCCTCGACGCGCTGAAGGGCAAGCACCGCGTGGTGGACATGGTGATCCAGCACCGCGAGCTCTCGAAGCTGAAGTCGACGTATGTCGATGCGCTGCCGGCGGCCGTGGATGCGCGCACGGGGCGCGTCCACACGTCGTACAGCCAGACGGGCGCGGTCACCGGGCGGCTGTCGTCGTCCAACCCGAACCTGCAGAACATCCCCATCCGCACGGAGGAGGGCCGGCGCATCCGCAAGGGATTCATCGCGGCGCCGGGGCACGTGCTGCTGTCCGTCGATTACTCGCAGATCGAGCTGCGCATCGTGGCGCACATGGCGCACGACGAAGGCATGCTGGCAGCCTTCCGCGCGGGCCAAGACATCCACGCCACCACGGCAGCCGCCATTTACAGCGTGCCGCTCGGGCAGGTCAGCAAGGACATGCGGCGTCACGCCAAGGCCATCAACTTCGGGCTCATCTACGGCATGTCGCCGTTCGGCCTGACGCGCGCCACGGACCTCACGCTGGCCGAGGCCGAGGAGTTCGTCAAGGCGTACTTCACGCAGTTCCCCGGCGTGAAGAGCTACCTGGACGGCATACGCAGGTCCGCGGCAGAGCGTGGCTATGTGGAGACGCTGCTCGGGCGACGCAGGTACTTCACGCTGCTGGGCCGTGCGGGCGTCAACGTGGCGGCGCGCAACCGCGAGGAGCGCGAGGCCATCAACGCGCCGATCCAGGGCACCGCGGCGGACATCATGAAGCTGGCGATGCTGCGCATCCCGCCGGCGCTCGAGAAGGCGGGTCTGCGCACGCACATGCTGCTGCAAGTGCACGATGAGCTCGTGCTGGAGGTCCCGAAGGACGAGCTGCCTGAGGCGTCGAAGCTGGTGCAGAAGGTGATGGCTTCGGCGTATGCGCTGGATATACCGCTGTCCACGGAGGCGAAGTCCGGACCCAACTGGGATGACATGAGGGTGCTGGGGTGAGGGCTGGGAGCCCCACCCTGCCCGGCGGCTCGTGTCGCCGGGCCTTGCGGTCGCCGCTCGAAGCGGCGCCGCGGCGTTGCCCCTCCCCGAAGGGGAGGGGAATAGATCCGAAGAAGAAGGGATGGGAAGAACGCCCATCCCTTCTTCTTCGGAAGAATGCTGAATTGGATATCCGTTGGGGGTCCGTGCCTCCCCGCAATGAGTCTGTGACGGAGACACCTGCGGCTACCATGTTATGATTCTCCCCTCGTGACACGCATCCGCAACGAAGAGGCATACCAGAAGGCCCTCAACGAGGGACACTCCGCGGCCTGGGACCAGGACTGGGGAAAAGCCGCGGATTGCTACAAACGCGCGGTCCAGGCGGCGCCCGACGAGCCGAAGGCGTTGACGAGCCTGGGCCTTTCCCTGTATCAGCTCGGCCACTACCAGGAAGCCCTGCAGTGCTATCAGCAGGCTGCGCGGCTCGCGCCGGCAGATCCTCTTCCGCTTGAGAAGGTGGCACAGATCGCCGAGCGTTTGGGCGATATCCCAGCCGCAGTCGAAGCCGCCATGAGCTCCGCCGAGAGCTACCTGCGCCAACATGACATCGACAAGGCCATTGAGAACTGGGGCCGCGTCACGGCGCTTCAGCCGGAGCAAGCCACAGCCCACGGGCGCCTAGCGACCGCGTATGAGCGCCTCGGCAAGAAGCAGGAGGCGGTCGGGGAATACCTGGCGGTCGCGAGCCTGCTTCAGCGCGCAGGCACGCCCGATAAGGCGCAAGAGATCGTAGGCAAAGCGGCGATGCTTGTACCCGACAGCCGCGAAGTGAAGCAGGCACTTTCACAGCTCAAGATGGGACAGATGCTGCCGGCTCCGGCGCGCACCAAGGGCGGCACAGCACCCCTGCGAATGGCGAAGATTCGCCAGATGACCGAGCCCGTGCAGAGCGCGCCCGCGCCCCAGTTGGATCCGGTGGCGGAGGCCACGCAGAAGGCGCTCACCAAGCTGGCAGAGATCCTCTTCGACTACAGTCCGGATTCCCCATCCAGTCAGCAGCGGCAGGGGATAACCGCGATCATAAAGGGCACGGGGCAGCTCTCCATGCAGCACGCCGAGACCACCAAGGTGGTCCTTCACCTGGGCCAGGCCATCGATGCGCAGACCAAGGGGCAGTACGCGGCCGCCGGCGACGAGCTCGAGCGCGCACTGGATGCGGGCTTCGAACACGCCGCGCTGCACTTCAGCCTGGGCGCCGTCCGCCTGAAGGCTGAGCGACAGGAAAGCGCCATCCGTCACCTGGCACGATCGGTGAAGCACCGCGACTACGGCATGGCCTCACGCCTGCTGCTGGGCGAGATTCTCTTCAAGAAGGGCCTGTACAAGGATGCTTCGCTGGAATACCTGGACGCGCTGAAGCTGGCAGATGCCATGACCGTGCCCGAGGGTCATGCAGATGAGATCCGCGAGGCTTACGAGCCATTCATCGAGGCGCAGCAGAGTCAGAAAGACGCCAACGTGTGCCGACAGTTGTGCGACAACGTGCGCGGGCTGCTGATGCGATCCGATTGGCGCGACCAGGTGCAGGCATCACGCGAGCAGAGCGGCCACGGTTCGGATTTCGCGCCGTTGGCAGAGATGATGCTTGCGGCGCAGAGCCTGGGTGTGGTCGAGGCGATGGCGCGCATTAACCAGCTGGCGAAGGCTGGCAGCCTGAGATCCGCCATGGACGAGGCCTACAACGCCCTGCAGCGCGCGCCCAACTACCTCCCGCTCCACAGCCTGATGGCGGAGCTGCTCATCCAGGACGGCCGCACGCCGGATGCCATCGCCAAGATGGCGGTGATCGCGCGAGCCTACAGCGTGCGCGGCGAGGTGGCGCAGGCGGCGCGCCTGTGGCGGCGCATCATACAGCTGTCACCGATAGATATGGCGGCGCGCTCCAACCTGATCGACCTGCTGCGCGACCGCGGCCAGGTGGAGGAAGCGCTGCGCGAGTACCTGGAGCTGGCCGACGTCTATTACCGGTTGGCCGAGCTGGATATGGCGCGCAGGACCTTCACGACGGCGCTGCACTTCGTTCAGCAATCGAACGCAGACCGCTCGTGGAACGTGAACATCCTGCAGCGCATGGCCGACATCGACATGCAGCGCCTAGACTGGCATCAGGCCCTGCGGGTGCATGAGCAGATCCGCACGCTTCGCCCCGACGACCAGGCCGCGCGACGGCAACTGGTGGAACTGCACACACGCATGGGGCAACCCGATCAGGCCACCGCTGAGCTGGACGGCTACCTCACCTACCTGGAGAGCAGCGGGCACCTGGCTGAGGCAGTCCCGTTCCTTGAAGACCTTGTCCGGGAGCATCCGGAGCAGAGCGTCTTCCTGCGCGCGCTTGCGGCGCAGCTCCACCGCAGCGGTCACACGCGCGAGGCCGTGGAGCAGCTGGATGGCCTGGGCGAGAAGCTGCTTCAAGCCGGCCGCAAGCAGGAGGCGCTGGAGGTCATCACGCAGATCGTGGGGATGAATCCGCCGAACGCGGCTGACTATCGCAAACTGCTATCGCAGATCGGCATCTGACGCGGCCGCGAAGGCTGCGCAGCGCGGCGCCATCCAACGTGCGGCGAGACTTCCGCAAGCATTCTGGGTTATAATCTTTGCACCGCATTGATCTTGAGTGCATCACGCTTGGCCGATGCACGCGGTCTCGCGGTTTCCAAGAACACGGCGTTCGGTCTGAAGACCAGCGGGACCCCGACGTACGAATCGGATTGCAGCCAAGACGAGCTGAGCCAGGTGCCCCCATCCAATCCCCGGTCGTCCACGCAGGTTTCGGGGCGAGCAGAGTCGGAATCCTCGCCTGAGCCGAAGTCCAAGCGCGGTAAACCGAGCAAGGAATCTGCACAAGCGGCCAACAACTTCCAATTCGAGCCTTTTGAAAAACGTGCATACGACATGTCGTATGCATGCCTTTTGATTCCCCGCAACCCGCAACACCTGCTTACCGACAAGGTCGCCGAATTCATCCAGAAGACGATACAGGAGACGTGCACGGCCTTTGGCTGGCGCGTGTCCCTCGTCCAGGTTCGCCCTGAGTACTTCCAGTGGATCCTCAGCGCCACGGTGGGAACACCGCCGTCCAAGTGCATCCACACGATCCGGGAGCAGACCTCGAAGGGAATCCTCGACAAGTTCAAGGAATTCCGGGACAAGACCCCCTACCAGGATTTCTGGGCGCCGGGGTACCTGGTGCTCGTGAGCGCGGAGGCCCATCCGCCGAACATCATCGAGCAGTTCATTTCACTGACGCGGCAGCAGCAGGGCTTGCCGCGACATGGGGCGTAGAACATGGCAGAAGTCACGCTGAGTCGAATCGGCGAGCTGCTTCGGAGCACCCTGGAACTGCTTTGGAACAAACCGGAGGGGATGCCGGCCAAGGAATTGATGGCGTACCTTCCGCAGGTGGCGGACCTGACCGAGGAGGAAAAAGGGTACGCGGCGGCGAGCAGCATCCCTCGCTACGAGAAGATCGTGCGGCTATCGACCATCCCGCTGGTGCATGCCGGCTGGTTGGTTAAGAACAACAAGGGCCGCTGGTACATCACGGAAGCCGGACGCGAGGCATGCCGCAAATTCCCGAACGCCCAGGAGCTGTACAAGGAAGCGCTGCGCCTGTTCGATGAGGTGAAGCAGGGTGCGCCGGCGGCCTCGATGGTGGTCGAGGAGGCGGAGGAAAAGGCCTGGGAGCAGGTGCAAAAGTACCTGCTCGAGACGCGGCGGCTGGAGTTCCGCACCCTGATCGCTGAGCTGCTGCAAGCGATGGGCTACCACGTCGCCTGGATCGCGCCGCCCGAAAAAGAACACGGCAACATCGACATGGTGGCATACACGGATCCGCTGGGGGTGAAGGGACCGCGCATCCTGGTACAGATCAAGCACAAGGGCCAACCCACGACAATGGAGGGCATGAAGTCCTTCCTCTCGACCTTGAACGAGAAGGACTACGGGCTACTGGTCTCTTCGGGGGGATTCACCTGGGAGGTGACGGAGGAAATCGGAACCGACACGTTCCAGAAAACGACCCTGCTGGATCTTGAGAACTTCTTCGACCTTTGGGTCAAGTACTACGACAAACTGAGCGACGAGGCCAAGGCGCGCTTCCCGCTGAAAAAGATCTATTTCCTGTGCTGGTTGGAGTGAGGCGACTTCCCTGTCCGCGGGGCCTCGCCACAACCTGATCCGTCGAATAGAATGATGAGATGCCTGATACCAGCGTCCAGCACGGAAGAACCTTTGCCGAAAACATAGACATATTGTTCGACGAGATCGTGCTGGCGGCGAAATGGGGGCGGCCAAGCCTGCTGCTTGCAGTACACAAATCCAGAATCGGTCAGGAAAAAGCAGAGCAGGCACTCGAGGAGCGCCTGGCCGCGGACGGATTCGGCGTCACGCGGATGGTGATCAACGACCGCCGCTCGGAAATCGCGGCACTGATCCGCAACGCCGACGCCTCGCCGAGAACGGTGCTATTCATCTCTAACATCGATTGGGGAGGGGGCGACGACGGACGCCAGGCATACCGGGCGCTTAACCTGCATCGGGAACTCTTTGTGGACGAAGCCATCAAGGCGGTCTTCTGGCTAACAACGAACGAGGCGGCGAACCTGCCGCGATTCGCGCCGGATTTCTGGGCTTTCCGACACCGAGTTGTGGAGTTCGTGAGCCAGCGGGCAGCCGGGAAAGTACAATTGCCGGCAGGAATCCTGGCCTGGGATATTCAGCGTTCACCTGATCCGTTTGAGAGTCCTGAGGACGGAATCCGCGCAAGGGAGGACCTGCTGCAGAAGCTTCCAGATACACTGGAGGCACTGTCCACACGAGTGGAGATCCGCGCGAGCCTGGGTTTCCTGCACTGGACCGGCGGTGACCTGGAGCGGGCGGTCACCGAATTCAACACCGGGATGGAACTCGCCAAAGGCTATGAACTTCCTGAGATCAAGGCCAGCTTACTAAACGGAATGGCCAACATCATGTATGAGCGCGGGGAGTTCGCGGCTGCACTGGACAAGTACAGCGAAGGCCTGCGTTTCCGATCATCGAGCCGCGTGCTGCTCAGCAATATCAGCGCAGTTCAGTGCATGCTGGGCCGCGTCCAAGAATCGCTCCAGATCGGGAAGAAGGCGGTCCAGGCGGCTCCGGGTGATGCCGACACATGGATGCGGCAGGGCTACATCATCAACGCGGGCGGGCGGGCGGATGAGGCGATCGCGCACGTGGCAAAGGCGGCGGAACTGGCACCGCGCTCGGTAGAGGCCCGGCTTGCGCTGGCAGTGCTGTATGACGTGGTGGATCGACCGGATGACGCGCGTGCCCAGTTAACGCGCGCTCGAGAGCTCAGCGGCAGCGAGTCCAGTATCTACGTTGACATCCTGCAAGAGGCGATGCTTTCCGATAGTGACCAGGCATGCCGACGATTGAAAGCGGCCATCACGGACGGACGTATCTCAAAGCTGCAGGTCCGACGGGATGTGAATCTGGGCCTGGCCTTCGAGGCAGGACAACTTGAGGAGGCCCTAGCGTGAGCGGTGATTGCGCGAGACCGCGGGCCAGCTAGGCGCGAGGCTGATGAGCTTTCACACCCTGGCGCTCCTGATCAACATCGGAATCGTGGCGGCCGTGGGCGCGGGCGCGTTCAGAAGGCGCGGCACATCCGGAGCCGCGGCGTTGATCGTGTTCTGCGCCCTGGTGGCGCTGTGGACCGCCAGCTACATCATGCTTGGGGATGCGCGACTTACGGCAACGCGGTCGTACACGTCGATGACGGTGTACCTCACGGCGCTGCTCACGGCTTCCGTTGCATTTTGGATCATTCTCGTACGAACCAACAGACGGCGCTGGCTTAGCCGCCGAAGCGTGGTGTTGTTTGCGGTGCTGCCAGTTCTCACGGTTGCGGTCTTCGGCCTGATACCCGGCCGCGGCGCCCTGCTGGAGCCACAAGCGGCAGTATCACGTGGATCGCTCTTTCCCACAGGGCCGTGGGAGCCGTTCATCGCCCTATACGTGTTCGTGATGGTGCTGGCGGGAGCGTTACTGCTGCTGGATGCATTCTTCGAGAGACACCAGCCATTCATCAGCTCGCTTACCCTGGCATTTGCCGGCGCACTGCTCGCGCCGGTGGTGCTGATCGTCGAGTTCGCGGGCCGGAGCCCATTCACCAAACTCGAGGTGCTGCCGTTCGCATTCGGGCTTTGCTCGGTGGGATTCCTGTACGGACTATTCGACCGGCGACCCGAGGAAATCGGCGCGATCGACCGGCATGCTGCGGTGGAAGGAATGGACGAGGGCTGGATCGTGCTGGACGTGAGGGACACCGTGGTGGACATGAACCCGGCCGCAGAACGCATGACCGGGTATACGCGGGACCAGGTCTACGGCAAGCCCATCTCGTCCTTGCTGGGCGACATCTCGGCACTCGGTCTGACGTTGAACACGAGCGAAGAAGTGGAGATGAAGCGCAGCATCCGCCTGGAGGAAGGCTGGCGGTACCTGAACATCAGAATCTCCACATTGATGGATCCGGAGCGAACCCCCTTCGGCCGACTGACGCTGTGGCGGGACATGACCGAACGGAAGCTGTCGGAGGATTCCCGACAACGCTCGCGGGATGAAATGTTCGTGATGCTGAATGCCATCTCGAGCGCAGCCAGCAACACGCTCAACACGACCGAATTCCTGCTGGAATCAATCTACCAGATCATCTATCCCTTCCGGAGCCAGGTGGTAGGCATCTTCCTGATAGACGACAAAGGCAAGCGCAGGGACGGCGCACACCTGCAACTGGCGTCACACCTGGGTATGCCGGCAGAGGCGATCGAGGAACTGGCAGACGTGCAGGCCAGCTCGCCCCTGTTCCACTGGGTGATGGACAGCCGGCAGCCGATACATGTGACGGAAGCAGAGAACGACGAGCGCGTCCCTGCCGCGATCCGGCGGATACCGGTGGAATGCGTGGTGATGCTCCCGCTGGTCGCACAGGGCGAGGAGAATGGGAAATTCCTGGGTTCCATGCTGCTGGCGCGCAAAGAGAAGAGCCCCTTCAGCCAGGACGAGATCGTGCGGCTCACAACGCTCTCAGATCACATTGCAAGCCTGATCGACAGCGACCGGCGGCGCAAGCTCGCCATCGCGCTGACCGAACGGGAACGACTGATGCGCGACCTGCATGACTCGGTCAGCCAGAAGCTGTATGGATTGGTGACCACAACCGAGGCGGCGCAGGCTGCCATGGAAGCAGGCTCCAGCGTGGACCCGCGGCAGGAATTTGCGCGGATCGGCGAACACGCGCGGCAGGCGGTTAAGGAAATGCGCCTGTTCCTGTACCAGATGCAGCAGGTGGACGTCGAGAAAGAGGGGCTGATATCCGTGCTGCACCAGCGGCTTTCGGCGGTGGAAGGCCGGGCAGACATCAAGGCACGGTTGCTGACGGAGGAAGAGGAGATCCAACTTTCCACCGAAAAGCAAATGGCGCTGTACTACATCGCGCAAGAGGCGCTGAACAATGTGCTGCGACACGCTCACGCCAAATCGGTACTGGTCACCCTGAGAAAATGGCGAGGGCATGTGGTGCTGGAGATCTCGGACGACGGCGTGGGTTTTGACCCGAAGAAGGTGGACCGGGCCGGGCTAGGGCTCCGCAATATGAAAGCCCGCGCAGAACAGCTGGATGGAAAAGTGCAGATCATCTCGAAGCCCGAAGGGGGAACCAGAATCCTGGTGGCGGTTCCCCTCGATCCGGGGCTAAAATCAGAGACAGGCGGACGCGAATGAAGAAGATACGAATCCTGGTCGTGGATGACGAGAACGTAATCCGAGAGGGAATCGTCACGATGCTCCGCCTGCAGCAGGACATGCAGGTGGTTGGAGAGGGCACTGACGGCCTGCAGGCAGTCACGCTCGCCAAGAAGACCAAGCCGGATGTGGTGCTTTTGGACCTGCAGATGCCAAAGCAGGACGGCCTTGAGACAATACCCGAACTGGTCGAGGCGGTGCCGGACGCCAAGATCCTGGTCCTGACGGGCTATGCCCAGCACGACAAGGTGTACCAGGCGGTCAAGTCCGGCGCGCTGGGTTACCTCCTAAAAGATGCAACGCGGGTGCAGCTGCTTCAGGCGATCCGCGACGTGGCCGCGGGCGTACCTTCCATCCCACCTTCGATCGCGGTGAAGGTGATCCAGGAGATCGACCACCCCACCCACGCCGCGCAAACTGCAGATCCACTGGCGCCGCGCGAGCTGGATACGCTACGCTTGATCGCAAGGGGAATGAGCAATAATGAGATCGCGAACGAGCTGGGGGTGCATCCGCGCACGGTGGCCAAGTACGTTAGTGGAATCCTGCGGAAACTGCAGCTGGCGAGCCGCACTCAGGCCGCCCTATACGCAGTGCGGGAAGGCCTGACAGAGCCACGACCGAAGAAATAGGCAAAGCGCGCCGAAGAGACCGCCTGGTGCCCACCGGCACCGGCGGTCTTTTTCTTTGTTAAGGGGCACAAACAGGAACTGGCAAGCGACAGTTGAGGATGGTCATTTGTGACCATGGAGATTGCGCGGCTTGCACACGGCAAGCCCCAAAGAATCATGCCAAAAGGCGCATTTTGCGGTTTTCAGGTCGGGGGGCGATTCCTATAATGACGGCATCCTGGTGAGCAGGCAGCAATGAGAACGGGAGCCAGAATTGTTTCTTGGAAAATACGCTCGTACTTTGGATGCACGGAACCGGATCTCGGTCCCGCCTTCCTTCAAGGCTGAGCTTACGGGTGGCGCATACATGACGCAGGGGTTTGATCGCAACGTGCAGGTGCTGACCACGAAGGCCTTCCAGGAGGTGTACCGGCAGGCGACTTCATTGAATGTCGCCGACCCGGTGGCACGGCTGCTGCTGCGGCTGTTCCTGGGAAACGCCATTGAACTGCCGGCGGCAAAGATGGGAATCGTCATACCGGACAACCTCAAGGAATATGCAGGTCTGCGGGAGAACGTGCTATTGATCGGCCAGGGCGAGTACTTCGAGATCTGGGCACCTGAGCTCTGGAGCCAACAGGAAACGGCGATGAAAGACGCCGAGGCGAATGCAGATCGTTTCGCGGGCCTGACGATCGGCACGAGGGCAGGGACAAGTTCGTAGGATCTCGAAACGATCGTCAATACGAATCCGGATCTTCTTCAGCTTGAGACAGAGGGTGTAAACATGAAAAAGATACGCATTCTCGTAGTGGAAGACCAGAACGTGGTCCGCGAGGGCCTGACTGCAATCCTGAGCTACCAGCCCGACATGGAAGTTGTGGGCGAAGCCGAAGACGGCATTCGCGCAGTCGAGGTGGCCCGCAAGACCAGGCCGGACGTCGTGCTGCTGGACATGGTGATGCCGCGGCAGGACGGGCTTACGACCATCCCCAAGCTGAAGATGGCCGTCCCCGAGACGCGCATACTGATCCTCTCCAGCTTTGCAGAGAGCGACCGCGTGTTCCAGGCCATCAAGGCGGGCGCGATGGGCTACATGCTGAAGGATTCAACGCGCGTGCAGGTGCTGCAAGCCATCCGGGACATTGCCTCGGGCCAGGCGCAGCTGCAGCCTTCCATGGCGATGAAGGTGATCCATGAATTCGACCGCCCGTCCGAGGGTTCCATGATGAACCAGTCTCTTACGCGGCGCGAGCTGGAGGCCCTGAGGCTGATCGCCCGCGGCTACAGCAACCAGGAAATCGCCACCAGCCTGGTGGTGCACGAGAGGACGATCGCGAAATACGTGAGCAATATTCTCAACAAGCTGCATGTTTCCAACCGCACACAAGCAGCGCTGTACGCCATCCGTGAGGGCCTTGCGGCTGCGGCCGACTGAGCCGCCCAGACATGCGGGAGGCGCTGCACGAGCCATCCCGGAGGGAATCATGAACAGCTTTGATTACATCGTAGCAACCGACTTCGACCGGGCGTGGCTGAACTTCGAGCTGGACCTGCCGCTCAAACCCGGGAAGAACGGCCAAACCAATCCGTTCTACATCGACCGGCCCGGCAATCCCATTGCGGAGCTGACCGATGCGCTGCTGGCGCCGTTCTATCGGCCACCCAAGTTCTTCTTCTCGGGGCACCGCGGCTGCGGCAAGTCGACCGAACTGCTGCACCTGATGAGCAACCCGGAGATCTCGCGGAAGTACTGGCCGATCAACTTCAGCATCCGCGAAGAGGCCGACATCATCGACATCGACTACCGGGATGTGCTGCTGGCTATCGGCGGGCGGCTCTACCGGGAATATCGCAAGAAGGGCGGCGAACTACCCGAACAGCTGCTCAAGGAATTGGACGGCTGGAAGGGCAAGGTGGAGAAGCAGATCACCACCATCCTGGACGGCCGCAACAGCCGCATGGAAGTGGGCGCGGGGCTGGATGCGTTCTTCGTAAACGCCGGCATGAAGATAAAGCTGGAGCCGGCCACGCGCGTGGAATTGAGGCAGGTGGTGGAGACCGACATCACGGGCCTGATCTCACTGATCAATCACATCGCGACGGCGATCTACAGCAGGGAGCGGCGCATCCCCCTGGTGCTGATCGACGACCTGGATAAGCCGGATATCGAGAAGGCATGCGAGATCTTCCACGACCGGCGAGAGATCATGATGCAGCCCAACTGCGCCATCGTGTACACGGTGTCCAGCGCGCTGTTCTACAGCAAGGAATTCGAGTCCATTCGAGACCAGGCGGTGTTCCTGCAGAACATCTGCCTGCATCCGCCGATGCAGCCCGAGGTGCATCACAAGGACGGGTACGAGACGCTCAGCAAGTTCGTGCACGTGCGGATGTCGCCTAACCTGATCGAGCCGGCAGCGCTGGAGCAGGCCATCACCTACAGCGGCGGTGTGTTCCGCGAGATGGCCAGGATCATGCGCACGGCGATCGGACGGGCACGGCGGCGCGGCGGCAACAAGCTGGACGTCACCGACATCGAATGGGCGGCGACGGAGATCCGCAACGAGTACCGCCGCATCCTGGACAAGGATGACCTGAAATTGCTGAAGAAGGTCACCGAGAACAACCGGATGGAATACAACGAGCGACTGCGCCCGCTGCTGCAACTGCTGGCGCTGCTCGAATACCGCAACAGCGACAACTGGTGCGATGTGCATCCAGTGCTGAGGAAGCTGCTCGATGACTAATTTCGGCCTGCAGGCCCCAGAAAGCACGGCCAGCTTTGCGGACAAGCTTGAGATCCTGGCAGAGGAGCTTGAGCTTTCCGTCAAGTGGCAGCGACCGTGCATCCTGATGGTGGTCTACAGTTCCGAGTTCGTGCGCGCGGATGTTGAGGCGGCCCTACAGAACCAGCTAATCCACCTGGGCCAGAAGGGCATCCGCCTGAGCGTGAAGCAGCGCGATCCCAAGGACGTTGCGGCTTACTTCCAGGAATTCAAGGATCCGCGACGCTCGGTGTATCTGATCGACGGATTCCGCTGGTGTGCGGGCGATGAATGCCACGCCTTCTCCACGGTCAGCGCGCAGCGAGATTTCGTGCTCGAGCGCGAGGTGAGGGCGGTTTTCTGGGTCACGCCGAACGAAATCATGAGACTGACGCGGGTGGTACCGGATTTCTGGGCATACCGACAGCGGGTGATCGAGTTCGCGGATTCGCCAAGATCAGAGCAGGCGATGATGGAACAGCTGGGCGGGACATGGCAGGCAATGGGCGAATCCGGAACGGAAGGAAGCAACGACCAGGAAAAGGCCGCTGTGCGTGAATCAATGCTCACCGAGCTCCCCGAAGGCGATGAAGCGGCTGCTATTCGCGGCAATCTTCTGCTGACGCTGAGCGTGATGAATTGGCGCAAGGGCGACTTCGAGAAGGCCGAGGAACAGCTGCAGCAGGCGCTGCGGATCGCGGCGAAGGTCCAGGATAACGCGTTCGAAGCCGAATGCTTCAACGCCCTGGCCTTGATCCGAAGCGGGACCGAGCGCAACGATGAGGCCATCGACGCCTACAAGAAGGCCATTGAACTGGCTCCTACCAAGGTCCAGGTATGGAACAACCTGGGCAATCTGTGCGCGAAGGTCGGGCGCAACGATGAAGCCATGATCGCGTTCCGCAAGGCGCTCGAGGGAAACGCACGCGACGCGATCGCATGGAACGGCCTGGCCAGCGTCCACTCCAAGCTTGGCTACAAGGATGAAGCCATCTCGGCTTACCGCCGCGCGCTCCAGTACACGCCCACCTTTGCCCAACCCTGGTGCGGATTGGGAGATGTGCATGCCAGCGCCGGTCGCCCGGATGAAGCTCTGAAGTGCTATCACAAGGCGATCGAGCTCAATAAGCAGTACGTTGCGCCGTGGCTCAGGATGGGCGCGCTTTTCACAAAGCAGGAACGCCACCGTGACGCGGTCAGAGCCTATCAAAAGGCGCTGGCTCTGGATGGGTCCAACAGTCAGGCCTGGAACGATCTCGGGATGTGCCACCTACTGACCGACGCCCCCGATGATGCGGCCGCGGCATTCACGAAGGCGATAGAGCTCGACCGAGGCAACGGCTGGGCCTACAGCAATCTTGCGCAGGCGCGGATGCAGCAGGGAAGGCACAAGGAATCTGTGTCGCTGTTGCTGCGCAGCATCGAGCTAATGCCGAGCGACGCCGACAAGGCAGTCTCATGGAACCACCTGGGGAGTGTTTACCGGGCGCTGAATGACTATGACAACGCCATGGCAGCCTACCAGATGGCGGATCTATTGAGGGGGCGCAGCGCGGCCTTGGAGAGTCCAACTGCGGAGGAGGGCGAGGAAATGAGCGCCCCACCCCAGGAAGTCCCCAGCGCCGCTGCACTACCCGATCAAGAGGTGAAGACTCTGGAAGGCAGCAAAGTGGCCGCAGATGAGGCTGAGGTGCGGCGTCCAGACGCCACAAAGGCACCGGCCTGGATCTTCGAGAGTGCCAGCAATGAGCCTCGCCCTGTGACCCGGAAATCAAAGGGCGCTGAATCCAAATCCAGGCAGGAGGGCGGAGAGGTGACGGTGACAGGACAAACTACGATCCAAAGCACCACGCCGGGCGACGCCAAGAAGGCACCCGCCGCCGAGGCTGTGAAATGGGCCGCGAAGGGGAACGCGGCCTTCAAGCAGGGCCTGGTGGATGAGGCGATAACGGCCTACAACAAGGCGATCCAGCTTGACGCCGGATACGGAGTCCCGTACAGCAACCTGGCGCTGGCGTATTCGTCCAGGGGACAGTACGCCGAGGCAGTGCTCCTGTATCAGAAGAGCATCGAACTACTCGAGTCGCCGCGCGATCAGGCGCTGGCCTGGAATGGACTGGGCAACGCCTACCGCTGCACGGACGACTATGTCAATGCTGTGACAGCGTATCAACGGGCAGCGGAACTGGATCCGGAGACCGGCGGCATACGGGACAAGGCCGACAGTTTCGAACCGCAGGCGCCACAGCGGAGCGCGGCAGGCTGGAACGCACTGGGCGAACTCCTACTTAAGGCAGGATCACTAGACAAGGCCATGGAGGCCTTTCAGAAGGCTGCCGAGCTGGAGCCCGCCTTTGGACGCGCCTACAGCAACCTGGCGCGGACAAGCGTGGCCGAGGGAAAGTACAGCGAGGCGCTGCCGTTGTTCGAGAAAAGCATCGCACTGCTGGAGACCGATAAGGAGAAGGCGGAGGCCTGGAACGGCCTGGGCAATGTGTATCGGAAACTGAACGATTACGACAAGGCAATCAGTGCTTATCAGAAAGCGGTGGCGCTTGCGGATGAGGGTGTTGACCTGCGCACGCGTGCCCGCTTCAGTCTATTGAGCAACGTCGTCGCCAATCAGTAAGCAGAGCCGGTCTCATCGACACGGAGGTAGACATGAGCAGCTATGAGTTCTGGGACGAACTGGGAAAGATCTTCAATGCAGTCGTGGCATACCAGGAAAAGAACCTCGAGTTCAACAAGCGCTTCATCAGCCCCTGGATCCGGCTCGGCAATGTGTTCGAGAAGCAGGACCGGAACAAGGATGCCATCAACGCCTACGAAAGGGCCATCGAGATCGACGGCGGGAATCCCCAGAACTGGTTCGAGCTGGGTAACCTGCACTTCAAGATGGAGAACTACCCGGAGGCGGTGAGCGCGCTCAACAAGGCCATCGAGCTTGACCCGACCTTCGGCGCGGCGTACAGCAACCTAGGGCTGACGCTAGCCACGCGCGGCGAGGTGGAGCAGGCCATTCCGCTGTACCAAAAGAGCATCGAATTGCTGCGTGAGCCGAAGGACACGGCGATGGCATGGAACCGACTGGGCAACGCCTATCGCAAGCTCAACCAGTATGAACAGGCGTTGGAAGCGTTCCATAAGGCAGATGAACTGGATCGCGACAATGCCGGGTTCCGCGACAGCCTGGATGAGGCAAGCGACGCCCCGACGGTGATGCAGACGCCGGAGACAGGCACGGGTGAGGCGGAGCCTGTGAGCGTGAATCCGATAGAACTGATCGTGGCTGACAGCCAGGCGGCAGAGGCACAGGCAGCGGAGACCGCACTGACGGCGG
The DNA here is from genome assembly GCA_036524055.1 of Anaerolineales bacterium. Lineage (GTDB taxonomy): Bacteria > Chloroflexota > Anaerolineae > Anaerolineales > Villigracilaceae > Fen-1038. The sequence continues at coordinate 15,674 of DATDCZ010000158.1, forward strand.
CGGCAGAAGCCAGTCCCGCCAATGTGGAGGCCAGTGGGCCGGAAGCAGTGCAGGAGATCGCGCCGGCGGCGCAGGTGAACGAGGCGGTAGAGCAGCCAGTGGTCGAACCGATCGCCGAACCCGCGACAGCGCAGGTCGATGAACCCGTCGCGGCGCCCATTACCGAACCCGCTGCAGAGCAGGTCAATGAAACAGTGGCGGCGCCCATTGCCGAACCCGCGGCAGCGCCAGGCGATGAAGCGATCGCGGCGCCCATTGCCGAACCCGTGGCAGCACAAGTCGATGAACCCGTCGCGAAACCGGCTGACGAAACCGCGACTGCAATTGAGGCGGCACCTGCCGCCGCAGTTTCTGAGGCGGAGAAGTCACAACCAGAGGCGGCGGCCCCGGTTGAAGAGACGGTGACAGTGGTGGTCCAAGACGCGACCGAGACCTTCACGGAAACCCTGGCCGTGGGCGAGACCGCCACGGAGACATCCGATGCGGCGCTCGCGCCGCTCGCGGCTGAGCCGAAGATCGAGGACGTGAAGCTGGAGGAGCTCCCGCCACTTTCCACGGACGTGATCACATCAGAGGATGTGGAACCGCTGGATGAGGCAGATCTGCTCGAGCTGCCGCCTGGGGAAGGCCTCGTCGTACCACAAATGAAGCTGGAGGCCGAGGATCCGGCGCTCACCGCGGAGGCCGAGGAAGAACTTGCGTCCATGGCCGACCCGGCGCCGAACAGCCTGGCGGATCAATTGCTGGAGGCAGAACCCGGCGTGCTGGATATCCCCCAGCACATCGCGTACGAAGAGTACCTGAAGGATATGAACGAGCCGATCGATGGGCTGAATGTGGAGGCGCGGCAGGAGGCCGAGAACCCCGGCAGCCCTGAGCCTGCGGCCAAGATCGATGCCTCGGGTGAGCTCCAGATCGAGATGGACACCAAGAACGCACATGTCTGGAACGAACTGGGCAACGTGTACTTCAACAGCACGGCATACGACGACTCGATCGTGGCATACAGCAAGGCAATTGAGCTGGATCGCTGGTTTGCCTGGCCCTACAGCAACCTGGCGCTGGCGTATGTGCAGAAGCGCCGGTTTGTCGAGGCGATCCTGCTGTACCAGCGCAGCATTGAGCTATTCACCAGCGACAAAGACAAGGCCATCTCGTGGAACCGGCTGGGAAATGTGTACCGCCGGCTGAATGACTACGAGAACGCCATCGCGGCGTATCAGCGGGCGGATGCGCTCGACCCGGACAACTCGACGCTGTCACTGCAATCCCGCTTCAGCCTGCTGGGCAGCTATGCCATGGATCAGAAGGCCAGCTACGTCTCATAGCGGAGGATGCGATGAGCGAGCATGAACTGTGGAATGAAGTCGGGAACCTGTATTTCCTGTCCGGGGAGTATCAGCAGGCCGTGTTCGCCTACAAGCGTGCCATCCAGATGGACGCTGAGTTCGGGCGGCCGTACAGCAACCTGGCGCTGACCTACGTGCAGCTGGGCAAATTCGACCAGGCCATCGACCTGTATCGGAGAAGCATCGAATTGCTGCTGGAGGACAAGGAGAAGGCGATCTCCTGGAACCGACTAGGGGATGTATACAGGCATCTAAAGGAGTACCAGCAGGCCGTCGTAGCGTACCGCAGCGCGGATGAACTTGACGTGGAGGAGGCGGAAAACGAACGGCCTGGATGGATCGCCGACGGAGTCTCGGACGGGCGAGCTGACCGCTCGACAACGGCCGAAAAGCCAATGGCTGTGACGGACGAACCGTTCCCCTATGCACCGGCAAAGGCCGAACCGGAGCCTGCCTTGGAAGCTGCAGAGGATCCAAATGCAACGTGGGCGCCGATGGATCCGAGCCTGTTCCAGCAGGACACGTTCGAGGCGCTGGATCCAGGAGTCCTGACCACGTGGGGCGATCCGAGCCTGGATGTTGAGGAACCAGACGCCGGCTGGGCGCCGGACACGGGCGCGGATGTGGAGTTCCCGGATCTCGACGGAGACGAGCTGACGAGGTGGTTCCCGGTTCCGGAGGAACAGCCGGTCGACAGCCTCGAGTACACGTTGGAGGCTGTGGATCTTGCGGCGGAAATGGATGAGCCGCCGGAGGCGCCAATAGACACCGGGCGCCTTGAATGGTTCAGCGATCTGAAGCCGGAGCCACCGGACCCCGTCATACCCACGGTGGAGGCATCGAAAGCGGTGGAGATTGCGGGACTGCTGACCGCCACGAGCCAATCGCATGCGGCGATCGAAGCGGCGCAACGGGCCGTCACCACCACGGACCTAGACATTATCGTCGAGGAGCGGCCCACAACGGAATTCCTCCTGGCGGCTGAGGCTGAGGCGCCGACTTCGGTCGAGACTTCAGCCACGGAATTCGCGCCGAGTGAACGCGAAGCCGGGCCCGTTGAGGCGACAGCCGCGAGTGCGCCTGAGGCAGCGGCCACAGTGGAGAGGTGCGTTGAAGCGCCACAGGCGGAGCGGGACCCGGAGGAGCTGCGCCAGATCGAGGCCGGGCTGGCGAAGTACAAGCGGGTTGTGCAGGTGAACCCAAGGAATGCGCGGGCATGGGACACGCTGGGCAACCTGTACAAATCGGCCGGTCAATACAAGGAAGCGCTATTGGCCTACGAGCGGGCAATCGAGAACGATCCCTCGAAGGCTCTATTCCACCACCACGCGGGCCTGGTGTATGCCTGCGAGGGGCGGATCGATGAGGCCATCGAGGCATTTCAGAAAGTGATCGAGATGGAACCCGATCACGCGCTGGCACACGCCACGCTCGGAGGATATTACAGGAAGAAAGGGCTTGAAGAACTGGCCCAGAAACACGTAGGCATAGCGATGAAGAGCATATTTGACAGCGAAAACGAGTACAACCGGGCTTGCCTCGCAGCGATCTGCGGCGACACGGACCAGGCGCTGGACCTGCTGCGCGTGGCGCTTATGAACAAGCAGACGTACGTGGATTGGATCTTGCGCGACCCGGACCTGGACTTCATCCGGCAGGATCCACGGTTCAAGCAGCTGGTCTCAGACTACGCCGGATAGTGGGTGGGGCTCAAAAATCACAAAGCGGGCAACGTTGCGTTGTCCGCTTTGTGATTCCCTAAGACCCCAAGAGCGAGGCGATGGAGAGCACCGGGTCAGGAACGAATCATCGTGAGGAGCATTTTCATGCGCACGGTTGCGCGGAGCGCATGGGGGATGCCCGCCGGCATGACAATGGCATCACCGGCGTGGAGATCGTGGGGCTGTCCGCCCAGACGAATCTCGGCGCGGCCCTCGATGACATGCGTGAGGGCATCGAAGGGTGCGGTGTGCTCGCTGAGTTCCTGCCCCAAGTCGAATGCGAACAGCGTGACATTGCCGGCATCGGACTTGGTGATCTGCCGGCTGACGACGGAACCTTCCTGATAGGCCACCATATCGGATAGGTGCAGGATCTCGGCTTTGGGTGCAGTGGACATCGCGACGACTCCTTGGAGGGTTATTTCTATTTTACGTCAATGGAGTAAGCCGCGGGCAGCCGCGTGAAGCGCTGTGTGCCGGTGATGAGCAGGACCGCCGTCTCGCCGGATTTCAGAGACAGGGGAATGGTTGCAGTCTGGTCATCCCGCACTGGAATGTAGGCCACGGTCGTGCCACCATTGGCCTGAGTGATGAGCGCAAGGCGGAAAGTCTGGGGCAATACGTTCTCAATTCGGGCAAAACCCTGTGACTGCCAGCCGCCGTCTCCGGACTCGAAGTCCTCGGAGTAATTGGCCGCCTGAATCTTGACATCATCGAGCAAGAGCCCTTCCCCATTGAGGGCGGCGTCGGTAACGTATTCGAAGCGCAGCTGCACCTTCTTGCCGGCATACTCAGAGAGGTCGACGGTCTCATTGATCCAAGAAGCATCGGAGCCGCCGCCGCTCTTACCCGTGTAGCCGCAGCCGAAGGCATTGCCAGATTTGTCGCTGGAGCTACATGACGGTGTCTGCACGATCTTCCAAGTCTGACCGTCAGGAGAGGCCTCAAGATAGAGGTAGTCCCAGCCATCCTCAAGATCGTACCAGGTCCAGTAGGAAAGTTCGATCGGACCGGATACACCGGTGAGATCGAATTCACGCGTGAGCAGCATGTCGGACTCGTCGCCTTTGTTTGACCAGAAAGCGTAACGACCGGAATGGGCGTCAGCAGGGAGAACGCCAGCGGCGGTTGAACCCTTGAACTCGAGGGTGTGATCCCCGGTGCACGAGACCTCGACATATTCGGGACCAAACTGGCTGACGGAGCCATCCAGCGGAGAACGCGGGCACTGCTGGATGCGCTGCGTGGCAGTCGCTCGAGGAGCATCGGGGTAGTTGTGATAGGCATAACGCCCGTCACCTACAGAGGAATCCCCGAGGTACATGGTCAACATCCAGTCCAGCACGACATCATCGGCGGTCATGACCTTGCCGGTGCCGGGATCGGTAATATTCAGTTCCTGCAACACCTGATCAATGCTGGTCAAACCATTTTCCGGGTCTTTGACCAGGTCCTGCGTGGCTTCCTTGCCAAAGCGGTCGAGGAAGTAGGCAGTAAACAAGAATGCCTGGCCATAGTGCCGGGTGGTGACCTCGGGGCTATCGGAGAGGCTGGTCCAATCATTCAGCGAGAGATCGGGGTTGCGCGCGTAGGCATAGTCAGCGCCGCCCGGACTGTAGCCATTGATGAAGGAAGCCAGCTCGGAGAAGCCCTCATTGATCCAGGAGGTCTCGTTCGCATCGCGATACCAGTGGATCATGTGCTGGAATTCATGGGCGAGGGTACCGTACGTATATTCGTCATCCAGCGGCATGCCATCGGCGTTGAAGACGAACATCTCGGCCGCGTTGGAGTACTTGCGCACTTCGGGGTTGAACTCGTCGGGGGTGGAAAAGTAACCGCCGACCGAGGCGCCAATGTTGCGCGCGACGAGAATATGGACATGGGGATCGCCATCGATTCCGGGGGTCCATTCGCTGCCGAAGAACTCCCGGTCTGTCGGATAGATCTTGTTCTCGAACGCGGTCATCAGGGCGGCCACGTCGCTGTCATTGACCTGAACGCCATTCTCAACCCAGAAGTAGGAATGAGGGGTGACGTAGTGCAGGGTAGCTGTGACCTGGAAGTTCTCCACAGTGTCCTGGTTCATGACCCAGAACTTATGGCTATCCCCGACCACGTACGGCTTGGCCGGTGCGGGCACGGAGTGCGGCACGCCGCATACATACTGCAGGCGGCAGGCAAGTTCGTATGGATCATTGGGCGGCACTGTGACGCCCGCGAGAGTCTGCACGGTCTCGGTGGAGACATTGCCGTCGGCGGGACGGTTAAGTTCAGCGGTCGGTCCCTCGGTCACCGAGCTCACCGGTAGATTTAGCGGAAGATTCGAGCCATTGGTGTAGAGATAGTAAGCAGCTCCGGCTGCGATCAGCACGACCAAGCACAGACATACCAGAACAACGACTACGACGGCCCAGACGGCCCACTTCCTGCTCCCAGATCTGTTCCCTGAAGATTCCATAGGTCCTTCCTCGATAGAATTGCCTGATAGTAACCGAAGTGCCAGGCTCCCATCTTAATTGCGGCTGAGAGTTGCCGGCAACAAAAAAGACCGGGGCAGCGAACTGGCTGCCCCGGCCCATGCGGTACTCGTCAAGCCGTCGCAGGCTGTTTGGCCTTCTTTACGGCCTCGGCGGCGTGGAAGACAATCTGATTCTTCTTCTCGTCGACATCAACCAGCACGGTTGCGCCGTTCTTGTACTTGCCAGCCAGCAAATCGACGGAAAGCGGGCTCTCCACATGTTTCTGGATGGCACGGCGCAATGGACGCGCTCCGAATGCCGGATCGTAACCCTCACGGGCCAGCCAGGTGCGGGCGGCGGGCGTGAGCTCGACCTCGATGGCGTACTCACCGAGCCGATCGTGGACTTCCTTCATCTGCAGGTCAACAATCTGCTCCATGTCCTCGATGCTGAGCGGCGAGAACATGATGATCTCATCGACGCGGTTGAGGAACTCGGGGCGGAAGGTGCCCTTGAGGGCCTTCTCGATCTTATCGTGCGACTCGCGTTCCTCATCGTCGGCCTTCTGCTGCAGGAAGCCCAGGGTGCCACCGCGCTTAACGTATTCGGTGCCCAAGTTGGAGGTCATGATGAGAATTGTGTTGCGGAAATCGACGACATTGCCTTGACCATCGGTCATGCGACCGTCGTCCAGAATCTGGAGCAAGGCGTTCCAGACCTCGGGATGGGCCTTCTCAATCTCGTCGAACAAGATGACACGGTACGGGCGGCGGCGGACGGCCTCGGTCAGCTGACCACCTTCCTCGTAACCCACATAGCCGGGCGGCGCACCAAAGAGCCGGCTTACGGTGTGCTGCTCGCGATATTCTGACATATCGACGCGCACGAGGGCGTCCTCGTCATCGAACATGAACCAGGCGAGGGCCTTCGCGAGCTCAGTCTTGCCGACGCCCGACGGGCCAATGAAGATGAAGGAGCCGATAGGCCGCTTGGGATCCTTGAGACCGGAGCGGGCACGTCGAATGGCATCAGAGATGGCGTGTATAGCCTCCTGCTGGCCGATGATGCGCTCGTGGAGGCGCTCTTCCATCTGAAGCAGCTTCGTGGCCTCAGTCTCCATCATCTGGCTGACAGGAATGCCGGTCCACTGGTGAACAACCTCGGCGATGTCGTTGACATCGACGACCTCGTCCAGCTGATGCTCGGATTCCCACTTATCGCGGTTGCCGCGGTACTCGTCCTCCTTGCGGAGGCGCTCCACCTTAATCTCGGCCGCGCGCTGATAGTCACGGGAGTTGGAGGCCGCATCCTCCTCAGCCTGGAGGCGATCGAGCTCGGCCTTCATTTCCTTGAGGTCGGCAGGCATGGAGTAGAGAGCGACACGCAGCTTGGCGGCAGCTTCGTCCATCAGGTCGATGGCCTTGTCCGGCAAGCGGCGGTCGGTCACATAGCGATCTGCAAGCCGGGCGGCGGCAACGAGGGCCTCGTCGGCAAAGCGGACCTTGTGGTGCGCCTCGTAGCGGTCGCGCAAGCCCTGAAGCATTTTGATAGTGTCATCCACATTGGGTTCTTCAACGTAGATGGGGGCGAAGCGCCGTTCGAGGGCGGCATCCTTC